>JAJPHE010000019.1 GCA_021325435.1 Actinomycetota bacterium
ACCCGAACACCTCATCGCTCTCGCACTCCTCGACCGCGGCGGCTACTGCCCACCCCTACCACGCCGGTCAGCGACCTGACCCGCCCACGGAAGCAGACGGAGAGCCACAAAAGTCGAAGAAGGTGCGGACGGATTCCGCTACCTACGTTTCGCCTCCACCGCGGCTACGACCGGTGCCAGCTCGGGGTCGCGCCCGAGGGCCCGCCGGGGATAGCGAAGAGAGAATGCGAACAGGCCGACGAGCAACGGCCAGGTGACCACCGCCCGAGCCCACACCAGCGTGTTGGCCGAAGCGGTGGTGAGCAGCCACGCCTGGAAACCTGACGAGAACAGCTCATAGGCCGCCCAGGCCAAGGTGAGGCGGGCCATGACCCGCCGGTACTGGGGATGGGAGATGACCGCGTCAGTGAAGGGATAGATGAACCTGGCGATGTAGCCGACGGCCGGCCGGCGGATCACCACCGAGCCGAGGAACACCAGGGCGATGACGACGTTGTTGGCGATGCCGGGGCCGAAGTACACGTACTTGGATCCGGTGACGACCCCGGCGGCGCCTCGGGCCACCACGAAAGCGGCCGAGAACCAGAGCAGACCGCCCACCGTCCGCCCGCTGCGGCGGTGGAAGATCATCATGGCCAAGGTCCACGCCGTGGCGCCGATCATGGCGGCCTGGATGCTGATGGCGGTGTTGAGCACCAGGAACAAGGCGAGGGGCACCAGCCCGTCGGTGGCGCCCCGCCAGCCGAGCTGCTGGGCGACGCTGCGCAGGTTGGGGGGAGGAGGCAGGTCGGCCACCGCCACCGCCTGGCCCCGAACCATCAGCACCTCGGCCGGCTGCACGCTCATGGCTGGGCCGGCCACAGGCCGAGGGCCTTCCAGAGACGACGGTGCAGGGGGCCGAGGATGCCGACCTCCTCGGCCAGCTGGCGGACCTTGCGCAGCGAGGACACCACCTCCTGGCGGTGGGCGGGGTTGCGGAGATAGGCCTCGCGCACCACCTCGCGGGGGATGCCGTTTCTTTCGATCACCTGGCGCGACGGGATGAGCATCATCTGGGCCATGCCGAACAGGATGAGCGGCGCCGCCACGCCGAGCGCGGCCCGCCTGACCGGGCTGAGCTCGGGCACCCGGTGCTTGAGGTAGTGGCGGGCGAAGGACAGGTGGCGTGCCTCCTCGGTCACGTGGATGCGCATGATCCGCTCGAGCAACGGGTGGATGGGCTGGCCCGAGCGCAGCGACTTGCGCTGGACGTGGTCGATCGGATCCTCGCCGCCGAGAACGAAGAAGAAGAACAGGGCGGGGAACCGACGGCCCAGGCCGACGATCGTCCGGGCCACGGCCAGCTCGCCGGGGCGCATGCCCTGGACATCGAATCCGCTCCGGTTGACGAACTCCTGGAACATGAGGGAGTGGTGAGCCTCCTCGATGACCTCGTGGTAGGCGTACCGGAATTGGGGGTCGCGGTTGGGCAGCTCGAGGGCGTACTCCAGCAGCCCCCGCTTGAGGACGCTCTCGAACTGGAGGCCGAGCTTCATCTTGGTGACCACCAGGTCGAGGCCCAGGCGGGCCCGCTGCTCCGGGCTGAGCGACCGGTACCAGTCGGTGGCGGTGATCGGATCGTCGAGGCCGACCTCCCAGCGGGGGTCGTCGGGGTCGATGCGGTACTCGGGATCGTCCCAGGGCACGTCGGCGTAGGCGTCAAAGTGCTTGTCCACCGACTGGCGGCTGAGCCGGGCCAGCAGGGCGACGTAGGCGTCGTCGGAGCCGATCGTCTCGCTCTCCTCCGAGGAGGCGGCGGCCTCGTTCGCTTCGGGAATCAGTGTCGACACCTCATGTCCTTTCGCTCGGCAGGGCCAGTCGGGCGACCTGCTTCAACAACTCGATGACCCGGTCGGGTCCGGTCGGCCCCTCACTCTGGACGAGGGCGTGGAGAGCCCTACCGTCCATCAGGGTGAAGGTGAATGTGAGGGCCAGCTCCGCCGGCAGCGGCGAATCCGCCCCGAACGGGAACAGCTCGGTGAACACGTCGAGCGAGGTCGTGGCGAAGCCCCTCTCGACCTCGGCCAGCGCCTCGGCCAGGGCCGGATCGGTCCGGGCCGCCACCCGCAGCTCGAGCCAGGCGGTGAAGGTCGGACCGGACCACATCGACCACAGGACGTCGATGGCCGTGTCCAGCCGGTCTGCCCCCGGCTCGGCGTCGGCCATGACCTTGCGGAACTCCTCGATCCGCCGGTCCAGGACGTGTCCCACCGCCGCGGTCAGCAGGTCGGCGCGGGAGGGGAAGTAGTGCAGCTGGGCGCCCCGGGAGACCCCGGCCCGCCTGCTCACCTCCACGGTCGTCGTCCGGGCGTAGCCGACCTCGGCCAGGCATTCGACGGCCGCATCCAGCAAGCGGCCCCGCATGGCCCGACGTCTTTCCGCCTGAGATCGGCGGGATCCCCCAGCTCCCACGTCCCGCATTGTGGGGCCTGCGACAAAAACAGTCAAGGCTGACGGTAAGTGCCACCGGTCACAGCCCGCCCTACCGTGCGACCCATGCCCGATAGCTCTGCCGTCCCTCCCACCCCGGCCGAGGTCGAAGCGTCGCTGCGGATGCCGCTCATCGACGCCATGACCACCCAGCGAGCCGTCCGCCGGGTCCGGCCCGACCCGGTCGACGACGAGATCGTTCTCCGCTGCCTCGAGCTGGCGGTCAAGGCCCCGACCGGCTCCAACAGCCAGAACTGGGAGTTCGTGGTGGTGAAGGATCCCGATACCAAGCGACGGCTGCAGGACCAGTACCGGCGGTCGTGGGCCCTCTACGGCGGAGCCGGCCGGCGGCTGTACCGCCAGAGCGAGTCCATGCAGAAGGTCCTTCGCGCCGTGGAGTGGCAGGTCGAGCACTTCCACGAGATTCCGGTGCTGGTGGTGTGCTGCCTCCGGGGCCAGCGCATCCCGTTCGCCCCGCTGCCCCCGATCGCCGAGTCCTCCTACTACGGCTCGATCTACCCGAGCGTCCAGAACCTCCTGCTGGCGGCGCGGGCGATCGGCCTCGGTGCCTCCCTCGTCACCCTGCCGTTGTGGAGCACGACCATCGCCCGAGGCATCCTGGGGCTTCCGCTGTCGGTGACCCCGTGCTGCGTCGTTCCGCTCGGCTGGCCCCGCGGCCGCTACGGGCCGACGACCCGAAAGCCGGTCGGGGAGGTAGTGCACCTCGATCGGCACGGCAACCAACCGTGGCGGTCTCGATGACCGCTCGCCGCCGGCGACGGCGCCGGTACGACGGGACCGGCAACCTGCGTGGACGCCCCGGGTGGGGCGTGGTTGACTCCGGGGCCTGACGGAGAGGACCGGGTCGCGGGGGCGGCGGGCCGGCGGCCGACGATCCTGGAACGAAGGGAGGCCCGGGTCTGTCTGGGGAGGAGCCTCCGGTCGATGGGGGCCGAAGGCAGGAGTGGACCGGGCGGCTGATCGCCCGGCCGTCGGCCGAGGGCCTCGTCGCCCTGGGGCGCCGGTCGTGGGCGACCGTCTCCTCGCGGGGACCGGCTGGTCCCGTCCTGGTTGGGCTCGCCCTCTTCCTCGTCGCCTGGGCGGTGGCCGGGGCGCTGCTGCCTAACGGGCTGCCATTCGGGATCATCCTTCTCGGGCTCATCCTGGGCGGCCTGTCATCGCTGACGGCGATGGGCCTCGTGCTGGTGTACCGATCGGCCCGGATCATCAACTTCGCCCAGGCCGAGATGGGCGCCCTGTCGGCGTCGGTGGCGGTGGTGATGGTCACGGGCTGGCACCTGCCCTACTTCCTCGCCCTGCCGGTGGGGCTGGTGGTGGCCCTGGCCACCGGAGCCTGGGTGGATCTCGGAATCGTGCGCCCGCTGTTCCGGGCGCCCCGGCTCATCCTGACCGTCGCCACCATCGGGGTCGCTCAGGTGATCGGGGCGGCGGAGATCTTCATCCCGAAGCTGTTCAGCAACCTGTCGCCGACCACCACCTTCACCACCCCGTTCAAGTTCCGCTTCACGGTGGGACCGATCGTGTTCAACGGGAACCACGTCGTGGCCATGATCGTCATCCCGGCCGTGTTGGTCGGCCTGGCCCTGTTCTTCTCGCGCACCGACTTCGGAATCGCCATCCGCGGGGCGGCCGACTCCAACGACCGGGCCCTTCTCCTCGGCATCCCCGTCCGCCGCCTGTCCACTCTCACCTGGGTGATCGCCGCCGGCCTCTCCGGCATCGCCGCCATGCTGTCAGCGCCGATCCTCGGCGCCCCCCTCGGAATCCTCGCCGGGCCCGACGCTCTGCTGGCCCCGCTGACGGCGGCGGTCATCGGCCGGATGGAGAGCTTCAGCGTGGCCTTCGTCGCCTCCCTGCTCATCGGGGTGTTCCAGCAGGCGGTCTTCTGGTCCTACCCCCGGTCGACGACCGTCGAGGTGGCCCTCTTCCTGGTGGTGCTGATCGCCCTGCTGGCCCAGCGCAAGAGGATCAGCCGCACCGACGACTCCGGCCTCGGGAGCTACATCGCCCAGCGCGAGACCAGGCCGATACCGGCGGTCCTGCGCAAGCTGCCCGAGGTGCGCATCGGGCGCCCTGTCCTCTTGGCCGTCATCGGGGCGGCCGCCGTCCTCGTGCCGCTGGCCCTCTCCGACTCCAAACGGACGCTGTTCGCCTACATCGCCATCTTCGGGGTGATCGCCATCTCCTTGGTGATCCTCACCGGCTGGGCCGGCCAGATCAGCCTGGGCCAGTTCGCCTTCGCCGGCCTGGGGGCGGGCACGACCGCCAGCCTGTTCGTCAACCGGCATCTCGACCTGTTCGTCTGCCTGATGGCAGCAGCGGCGGCCGGCGCGGTCACCGCCGTCATCATCGGCGTGCCCGCCCTGCGATTACCCGGTCCCTTCCTCGCCGTCACCACCCTGGCCTTCGCCGTGCCGGTGTCGGACTTCCTGCTCAACTCGGCCTACTTCCCGAGCTTCACCCCGTCGTCGCTGACCCGTCCGTCGCTGCTCAACCGCTTCGACCTCAACTCGGCCGGAACCTTCTACTACTTCTGCCTCGTGGTCCTGGTGGTCGCCATCCTGATCGGGTGGAACTACCGGCGCGACCGCCCGGGTCGGACCTCGATCGCCGTACGCGACAACGAGAGAGGCGCCCAGAGCTACGCCATCAGCCCGCTTCGGTCGAAGCTGGTCGCCTTCGCCATCTCCGGCGCCCTGGCGGGCGTGGCCGGCGGGCTCTATGCCATCGGCCTGCGCGGGATCCCCTTCTCCGGGTTCTCCCCGGTGGCCAGCCTGCAGGTGTTCACCATGGTGGTGGTCGGCGGGCTCGGCACCCTGAGCGGCGGGCTGATCGGCGCCTTCTACGTCCAGGGCGCCCAGTACTTCCTGAGCGGTGCCGCCCAGCTCCTCGCCACCGGCGCCGGCATCCTCCTCGTCGTGCTGGTCCTGCCGGGCGGCATCTCCGAGCTCGTCTACCGGGGGCGCGACCGCATCCTCCGGTCGGTGGCCCGCAGGCGGGGCCTGTCGGTGCCGAGCCTGGCCGAGCGGGCCGCCTTCGCCGGCGAGGCCGGGCCCCCACCGGAGGACGCCCCCACGGCGGAGATGGCCGGGGCCCGGACCACGGTGGCCGAGCCGGTGCTGACGCTCACCGGCGTGGACGCCGCCTACGACCAGGTCCAGGTCCTCTTCGGCGTGGACCTGAGCGTCGGGCGCCAGGAGATCGTCGGGCTGCTCGGCACCAACGGCGCGGGCAAGTCGACGGTGCTGCGGGTGGCCTCGGGACTGTTGCGGACCCGGCGGGGCCGGGTGGAGTTCGACGGGGAGGATCTGGCGCCCCTCGATCCGGTGCAGCGGGTCAAGCGGGGCCTGGCCATGGTGCCCAGCGGGCGGGGCGTCTTCCCGTCATTGACGGTGCGCGAGAACCTGCGCCTCGCCGGGTGGCTGCACCGCGACGACCGGCCCTTCCTCGCCGAGACGACCGAGCGGGTGCTGCGCCTGTTCCCCAGCCTGGAACGACGGATGGACACCTTGGCCGGCCTGCTCTCCGGCGGCGAGCAGCAGATGCTCACCATCTCCCAGGCCCTGTTCTGCCGGCCGAAGCTGCTCATGATCGACGAGCTCTCCCTGGGTCTCGCCCCCAGCGTGGTGTCCGAGCTGCTCGAGGTGGTGAGGGGGCTGGCGGCGTCCGGCATGACGGTGGTCGTGGTGGAACAGTCGCTGAACCTGGCCACTTCCGTGGCCGAACGGGCCGTGTTCATGGAACGGGGCCAGGTGCGCTTCTCCGGACCGACCGGTGAGCTGGCCGAGCGCCCGGACCTGGTCCGCTCGGTGTTCCTGGGCGAGGCCCGGGTGGCCGCCGTCTCCGCCCGGCCACGGGTCGCGGAGCTCGCCCACCCGAACGGCCGCCCGCCCGCCTTCGCCGTGCGCGACGTGACCCGGCGCTTCGGCGGAGTGACGGCGCTGGCCGGGGTGAGCTTCGACGTCGCCCACGGGGAGATCCTCGGCATCATCGGGGCCAACGGAGCCGGCAAGACCACCCTGTTCGACGTGTGCTCCGGCTTCCTGCCCCCGACCTCGGGCCACGTACTGGTGGAAGGGACCGACGTCACCCACCTTCCGGCCCACGACCGCTCCGACGAAGGGGTGGGGCGGGTGTTCCAGGACGCCCGGCTGTTCCCGTCGCTGACGGTGTCCGAGACGCTGGCCGTGGCCATGGAACGCCACGTCGAGGTGCGCGACCCGTTCCTCAACGTGCTGCGCACCGGCGCCGTCGCCCGTTCGGAGGCGGCGGTGACGGCCGAGGTGGAGGACCTCATCGAGCGGCTCAATCTCCAGCGCTATCGCGACGCCTTCGTGTCGGAGCTTTCGACCGGCACCCGCCGAGTGGTCGAGCTCGGCTGCGTCCTCGCCCACCAGCCGAGGGTCCTGCTCCTCGACGAGCCCACCTCGGGCATCGCCCAACGGGAGAGCGAGGCCCTGGCCGAGATGATCGTCAACCTGCGCGACCAGACGGGGGCGACGTTCGTGGTCATCGAGCACGACGTGCCCCTCGTCTCGTCCATATCCGACCGGCTGGTCTGCCTGCACCTGGGGGAGGTCATCGCCGAGGGCCAACCGGCGGAGGTGTTGGAGCACCCGGCGGTGGTCGAGGCCTACCTGGGCATGGACCAGACCGCCATCGCCCGGTCCGGGGCGGGCAGCGCCGCCAGGCCGACCCGGGCCAAGGCCACGTCCTCCACCCGCAAGCGCAGCCCCGGCGGCTCGCGCCGCTCGTAGGGAAAGAGAAGGGAATAGTGACGCCATGCAGGACATGAGAGGCCAGGGACCGCTCAGTCAGGCCGAGTTCGAGGCGATGCTGCGCCGCTGGCTGCTCAAAGTCGGCGCCCGGTACGTACCGGTGGCCATCATCGGGCTGGCCGTGGCCCTCATCATCGCCTTCGTGCCGACCACCCAGCCCCAGAACGGCAACGGGGGCGGCCTCGCCGCCGGCGGTGGAGGCGGGTCGGGGGGGCGGTCCGGGGCGACCGGGCCGACGGCGGCGGGCCCGGGCGGAAGCGTCGCGGGGGGGCCCGGCGTCACCGGGGGCGGGGGCATCCCCGCCGCCCCTCCTCCCCCTCCGGGAATCGGAAGCTCGGCGGGCATCACCAACGGCAACTACGCGGCCGGGTCGACCACGGGAGTGGCCAAGACCGGGGTGCGCTGCGCCGCCGGGGCCCGCCAGTTCGGCTGGTCGCAGTACGGGCCCAACTGCGTCGCCGCCTTCTCCGGCAACAACGGTGGGAGCACGGCCCCGGGCGTCACCGGCTCGACCATCACCCTCAGCTACCGGCTGGCCAACTCCCAGCAGCAGTCGGCGATCAACGCCTTGGCCGGCAAGGCCAACATCAACCAGGACGACTACGTCGCCGACCTGCAGTCCTACATCAACTACTTCAACAGCCAGTTCGAGCTGTACGGGCGCCACGTGGTGCTTAAGACCTACCAGGGCCAGGGCGACTACCTGGAGGAGGACCAGGGGCAGGGCCTGGGCGCCACCCAGGCCGACGCCGTCACCGTGCACGACATGCCCGCCTTCGGCGATGTCACCTTCACCCTGGAGGCGTCCCAGCCCTACGAGGAGGATCTGGCCGCCGAGCACGTCATCGGCTTCTCGTCCGTCGCCCTGTCACAGAACTGGTTCCAGCAGCACGCGCCGTACGAGTACTCGGTACAGGGCCCGAGCGGCACGGTGGGCGTCCAGGAGGCCGCCGCCGTCGTCTGCCGGCGGATGGCCGGGCTGCCCGCCATCTACGCGGGAGACCCGCTCTATCAGCACAGCACCCGCAAGTTCGGGATCATCTACCCCCAGACCCCCGAGTACCAGGCCGAGGTCAACCTCTACCAGCAGCTGATCGGCCAGTGCGGGGTCAAGGCCAACCCGGTGATCGGCTACACGATCAACGTGAGCGAGTACGAGCAGGAAGCGGTGTCGGCCATGGCCCAGATGAAGGCGGCCGGGGTGACGACCATCCTGTGCGCCTGCGACCCGATCGTGCCGATCTTCCTCACCAACGCCGCCGACCAGCAGAACTACGTCCCGGAGTGGGACAGCAGCTTCTTCGGCGACCCCGTCGGGCGCGACTACGACTCCAAGGAGTGGGCCCACGACATATCCGGTGGCTTCCAGTGGCCGGCGCTCAACACGACCGAGGCCTACAAGACCTACGAGCTCGGTAACCCGGGCCATCAGCCGGCGGAGTGGCCACCGAGCTCCCCGCCGTACTTCTACGTTCCCTACTACACGCTGTTGCACGTGTTCGACGGGCTGCAGGCGGCCGGCCCTGACCTGACCCCGCTCACGTTCGAACGGGGGATGTTCTCGCTGCCGGCCTCCAACCCCGGTGACTTCATCGGAGGCAAATGGCGGTTCGGCAACCAGGTCTACGACCCGCTCATCTCCTACTCGATGGCCTGGTGGAGCCCGACGGCCACCAGCGCCTTCGACAACACGGCCGGCGCCTACCAGTGGTGCAACGGAGGGGCGACCTACACCTACGACAACCCCGCCGCCCTGGGCGGACCGAAACAGCAGCTCGCCTGCTTCGGCCATTAGCGACGGCCGGGTCCGCTCCAGCGGGCTCGGCGCCAGGGGCGGGCTAGGGGACGACGAGGATCTTGCCGTGCCCCTCCGGGTCCTCCAGCTGGCGGAACGCGCCCGGCACCCCGTCCAAGCCGACCTCGTCGGTGATGAGCGGGGCCACGTCCAGCTCCCCCTCGGCGATCGACCGCAGGGTGCCGGCGAACTCGTCGGGCTCGTAGCCCAGCACGAACTGGACGTTGAGCTCCTTGGCGATGCCGAAGAAGGGGGTGATGCGGTCGGGCTCCATGCACACGCCCACCACCACCACCCGGCTGCGGGTCGGCGCCCGCCGCAGCACGTCGTCGATGATCCCCGGCACCCCGACGGCGTCGAAGACCACCAGCGGCCGCGAGCCCCCCACCCGGGCCCAGGCGTCGAACGCCGGTTCCGACCGGGGGTCGACGACCTCGTGGGCGCCCATGGTCAGGGCCAGGCCCCGTCGGGTGGCGGAGAAGTCGGTCGCCACGATGGGCTCGACGCCGGCGAGACGCAGGGCGGCGATCACCGCCAAGCCGACGGGCCCGCTGCCGAGGACGAGAGCGCCGTCGGCGGGGCCGGCGCCCGATCGGTTGACGGCGTGGACGCCCACCGCCATGGGCTCGGTCAGGGCGGCGTGGCGAGGATCCAACCCGTTCGGCACCACCTGGAGCAGCGGAGCGGAGAGCAGCATCCGTTCGGCGTAGCCGGCGGGCAGGTCGTTGCTGTACACCAGGTCCTGCAGCCCGGCGGCGCTGAGCATCACCGGGATGGACGTGACGATCGAACCGGGCTCGGGGCCGACAGTGTCCGGGCCGCTCTCCAGGACCTCACCGGAGAACTCGTGGCCCATGAACACGTCACGGGTCAGGTCGGGCGGCTGGCGCCCGAAGTCGGGCGTGCCTTCCATCTGCCCGCCCAGGGCCAGCATGGTCGCCCCGTGCCGGACGAAATGAAGGTCGGAGCCGCAGATGCCGCACGCCTTCACCGCCACCAGCACCTGCCCGAATCCGGGCCGGGGATCGGGGACGTCGTCGCGCACCACGATCTCCCCCGCCCGCAGCACCGCTGCCCTCATCGAAGCTCCTTAGGTCGGCGCGGCCGTGGTTGGTTGGCCGGTGACTCCGGCCAGAAAGTCGAGGAGGGCGGCGTTCACCTCGCTGGGGCGCTCCTGCTGCACCCAGTGCCCGGCCCCGTCGATGATCACCGTGCCCCGGTGGTCCTCCAGCCAGCCGTCCATCACCGACAGCGGGGTGAACCCGATCACCGGGTCCCCCGCCCCGGCGATGAACAGCGACGGCACCTGCACCCGGGCCCCTTCGAGCTGGGGGGTGAGCTCCCAGTTGCGGTCGAGGTTGCGATACCAGTTCAGCCCTCCGGTGAACCCGGTGCGCGTGAACTCCGATACGTAGTGGTCGAGCTCCTCGGCGGAGAGCCAGTCCGGCAGCCCGGCCGGCTCGGGTATGCGATCGATGAACCCGCGGCCGTCGAGGGCGAACATGTCGGGCGTCGCCGCTCCTGATCCTCGGGCCGGGCCGGCCAGCAGGCGGCGCATGGTCCGGGCCGGATCCCCCCCGAGCTCGGCGTCGGCCACCCCGGGCCGTTGGAAGTAGACGATGTAGAAGAAGGAGTCGGCGAAGGCCTGGCGCATGACCTGGACCGGCGGCATCGGCCCCCGGGGCAGGAACGGCACGCTGAGGCCGGCCACGCCCGCCACTCGCTCGGGGGCCAGCTGGGCGAGGCTCCACACGACCATGGCGCCCCAGTCGTGGCCCACGAACACGGCCCGCTCCTCCCCCAGGGCGTCGAGCACGCCGATCAGGTCGCCGGTGAGGTGGAGGATGTCGTAGTCCTCGACCGCCTCGGGGATGGAGGAGCGGCCGTAACCCCGCTGGTCGGGGGCGATGACCCGGTAGCCGGCGGAAGCGAGAGCGGGGATCTGATGGCGCCACGAGTAGGCGAGCTCCGGGAACCCGTGGGCCAGCACCACCGGGAAGCCCTCGCCCTGCTCGACGACGTGCAGATCGACGCCGTTGGTGGCGACGCGACGGGTGCGGGGCTCGGCTGCGGTCATGCCCGGGCCACCCCGGCTCCCGCCAGGGCCTCGAGGAGCTCGTCACGGGTCGGCCCCTCCCTCGGAGGCGAGGGGTAGGCGTCGGGGTCGGCCATGACGGCCGCCGCCCGGGCCATGTACTCGGGGTCGCCCATCAGATCGGCGGGGGTGGCGAGCAGGTTCCAGAAGCGGGCCATGGCCCGCCCCAGGACGGGATCGGTGGCCGCCGCCGCCAGCAGGGCCATCACCGCCCGCCGGGCCGGGTCGTCGGACGATTCCCCGGAGCCGCCGGGGATGCCGGCCGGGTCGGCGCCGAGCCGGTCCATCTGCACCGACACCTCGAACCACGGCTCGACCTGGCCGGCGCAGGCCGCCTCGTAGGCGGTCGCCCGGGCCACCCCGTCGCCGGGATGGGCGGCGGCGGCGTCGGCCAGCAGCGCCGCCTGCACCACCGCCAGCGAGCAACCCCGGCCGTACAGCGGGTTGGTGCAGGTGTGGGCGTCGCCCACGGCGTGGAAGCCGGAGACCGTCGGCACCCCGGCGTCGTCCACGAAGCGCCGGATGCGGTTGAGCAGCCCGCCCATCGGCCGCACCCCACCGATCGGCTCGAGGGGGCCGTCCACGAAGAAACGGTCCGGACCCGGCAACAGCCGGCACGCCTCCTCGAACCCGTCGGCATCCGACAGGGCCGCCCGGAGGGCGCCGTCGTCGGGGCGGATGGCGAGCGTCACCGACAGGGTGCCCCCGTCGCCGGGGACACCGAGGTACTTGACGAACCCCAGATCGCCGCCGAGCTTCGGGTCCGACCCGAGGTCGAAGTGGGCGGGCAGGCGGTACCAACGGGTCAGGTACATGAGGCCGCTGTGGTGGACCGTCTCGGGAACGGTCACCCCGAGCTCCGCCAGCCAGGCCGGCACCGCCGCCCGCCGGCCCGTCGCCGCCACCACCAGCTCGGCTTCAAGGGTGGAGCCGTCGTCGAGGCTCACGCCGGTGACGCGGGGTGGGAGCGCTCCGCCCTCCCCGGTCACTCCCGTGACCGACACCCCGGTGACGACGTCGACGGCCGCCTCGGCGGTCACCGCCCGGCGGAGGACCCATTCGAAGGTGGTGCGGCGCACGATGATGACGGCGAGGTCGCCGTCGCCGGGCTGCGGGGGGCCGAGGTTGGCGGTCAACGGCATGGTGGTACACCCGGCGGCCAGCAGCTCATCGAGGACGTCGGGGAACCGGTCGCGCAGCTCTACCCGCATGCGGGCGAGAAAGCCGTGGGTCTGGTGCACCTGCGGCGCCCCCCGCCGAACGGCCAGGAAGGCCGCCTCGGCGTCGGTGGGAGCCGGCAGCTCGTCTCGCTCCACCAGGGTGACCGGATGCCCGGCCCGTCCCAGGGCCAGGGCGGAGGCCAAGCCGGCCACCCCCCCGCCCACGACGACGACCTTTTCGGTCACGAGCTCCTCCCGCCCTGGCAACGACTGTTGCCAGACCCTAGGCTATGGTAACGGGCGTTGCCAAGTTCCGCTCAGTCCGCCGACACGACTACCCGCGCCCCCACCCGCTGGGCCGGCCTGGCCCCAGACGCCCGCCGGGCGGAGCGGCGCATCCTCCTCCTCGACGCCGCCTATGACCTGTTGGGAACCGAGGGGTGGGGGGGAACGACCGTGCGGGCGGTCTGCCAGGCCTCGCGCCTCAACCCCCGATACTTCTACGAAAGCTTCGCCGACCTCGAGGAGCTGGCGCTGGCCGTGTTCGATCGACTGGTCGACCAGCTGCGCGACGAGGTGCGCTCGGCCATCGACCGGGCCGGCGAGGACCCCCGGGCCCAGGTCCGGGCGGCCGTGGAGACCACGGTGGGCTTCGTGGACGAGGACCGCCGACGGGGGCGGATCCTCTACGCCGAGGCGCTGGGCAGCGAGGCCCTGAACCGCCGGCGCAAGGAAGCGGGCCGGGCCATCGTGGCGTTGGTCGAGCACGAGGCGGCCGCCCGGCACTCCGGAGGGCGGGGAGACGATGTCGTAGGCCGGGTGGCCGCCGCCGTGCTGGTGGGCGGCCTCAGCGAGCTGTTGGTCGGCTGGCTGGACGGCACCATCCGGGTGTCGCGCCAGCGGTTGGTCGACGACGCCACCGAGCTCTTTCTCGCCCTGGGGGAGGCGGCAGCACGGATCGCCACCCGGCGCGCCCGCTGAGTCAGCGCGGCGCCAGCCGTAGCGACCACTCGTGCGGCGCCACGGTGTCACCCTCAGCTCCGGCCAGCACCTCCCCCGCCGGAGCCGCCGTGGTCCGGTCGCTGAGGTTGAGGGCCAGGCGGGCGACGCCGTCCTCCCCCTCCACGGCGATGACTGCCTCCTCGTTGGCCAGACCCTCCATGCTGACCTGGGCCGTCGAGAGCCACGCCAGTCGGTTGCGCACGCCGATCAGGCGTTGGTGCAGCTCCCACGCTGACCGGCCGGCCCCCTCGGCAGGCACGGGCGGGGCCGGCCGACGCACGTCGTCGTCGCCCCATTCCTCGTGGCGCTTGATCCCTTGGGCTGCCGTCTCGTCTCCGGCGTAGACCGCGGGCGTCCCCGGCACCACGAAGAGCACGGCGACGGCATGGCCGACATGGCGGGGGTCGCTGAGCTGGCTGGCGATGCGGGTGGTGTCATGGTTGCCCACGAAGTTCCACAGCCGGGTGGAGCGGCAATGCTCCCCGTGGCGCTTGAGGGCCCATGCCAGCTCGAACAGGTTCCGGTCGTTGATCGAGCTCCAGATCGCCTTCCACAACTCGTACTGGGTGACGGCGTCGAGATGGGCATCGCGGGCGAAGCCGGCGTAGTCGCCGTGGATCACCTCGCCGACGAAGAAGGTGTCGGGCCGGTGCGCTCGGCCCGCGTCGCACAGCCCGGCCAGGAACGGTCGGGGGATGGCGTATGCGGCGTCGATCCGCCAGCCGCCGACACCGCGGTCCTGCCAGTGCCGAACGACCTCGGCGGCCCACTGGGCCACCGCGGGGTTGGCGTGGTTGAGCTTGACCAGTTGACGATGGCCCTCGAAGTCGGCGTAGCCGAAGCCGTCGGGACTGTCGGCGGTCGGGTCGATGTGGAACCAGTCAGCGCCCGCCGAGCCCGGGCCTTCCTGCAGCACCTGCTGGAAGGCGGGATGACTACGACCCACGTGATGGAAGACGCCGTCGAGGGCGAGGCGGATGCCCCGCTGCCGGCACCCCTCGGCCAGCGCCACCAGATCGCCTTCGTCGCCCAGACGCGGGTCGATGCGGAACGGATCGACAGTGTCGTAGCCGTGGCTCTCGGACTCGAACACCGGGCCGAGCAGCATTCCCCCGGCGCCGAGCTCGGCGACCCGGTCGAGCTGGTCGATCAGGCCACGGAGGCGATGATCGACCGGCGAGCCAGCATCGCCCGGGGCCGGGTTCAGTCGGGGGGCCTCGAGTGCCCCCAGCGGAAAGACGTGGTACCAGACCCGGTCGAGGGCCGAGCCCTCCGCCGACGACAACCGGTCAGGATGCGAGGGACGGTGCGTCGGTCGGCAGCGAGAAGGCGGCCAGGTCGGCCAGGCGGGCGTCGTTCGAGAAGATCTCGACCGTGGGCGCCTCGATGCCCAAGCGGGCCTTGATGCGGTCCACGTCGGTGGCCTGGTCCCACAGCACAAAGGTGGCCACCACCCCGGCCCGCCCGGCCCGGGCGGTCCGCCCCGACCGGTGCAGGTAGGACTTGTGATCCGCCGGAGGGTCGAAGTGGACCACCACGTCCACCTCGTCCACATGGATGCCGCGGGCGGCGACGTCGGTGGCGACCAGAGCCTCGATGCGGCCGGCCTTGAAATCGCGCAGCGCCCGTTCCCGCGCCCCTTGACGGAGGTCGCCGTGGATGGCCTGGACGCGGACACCTTCGCGCCGCAGATCGAGGGCGAGGCGATCAGCGCCTCGCTTGGTGCGAGCGAACAACAGGGTGCGGGAGACACCTCGGGTGATGGCGGCGGCAACCCGCACCCGGTCCATGCGGTGCACGGCCAGGAAGCGGTGGACCATGTCCTCGACCGTCACCGTGTCGGACTCCACCTCGTGATGGACCGGGTTGCGGAGGTAACGGCTGACGAGCACGTCGACCTCGCTGTCCAAGGTGGCCGAGAAGAGCAGGATCTGACGGTCGCGGCTGGGCAGGCGCCGCATGATCCAGTCGACCTGGGGCGAGAAGCCCATGTCGGCCATGCGGTCGGCCTCGTCGATGACGAGTATCTCCACGTCGCTCAGGTCGATGGCGGACCGATCGATGAGGTCGATGAGGCGGCCCGGCGTGGCGACGACCAAATCGATGGGTCGGCGCAGCCTGGCCACGTCGCGCTCCACCGGCGTGCCGCCGTAGAAGGCGGCCACCGACAGGCCGACAGCCTCCGCCGGGGCGGCCAGCTCGTCGACCACCTGGCGAGCCAACTCGCGGGTGGGCACCAGGACGAGGCCGGCGGGACGGGCCGGCCGGCTGGCAGGACGCAGCCGGTGCAGGAGGGGAAGCCCGAAGGCGAAGGTCTTGCCTGAGCCCGTCTTGGCCTTGCCGCAGACATCCCGTCCGGCCAGAGCGTCGGGGATCGTCAGCTCCTGGATAGGGAACGGCTCGGTGATGCCCCTCCGGGCCAGGGCTCCGGAGATCTCGGCGCGTACGCCGAGATGTTCGAAAGATCGCAACTGCCTGTGCTCCAGTCGAGTTCGCGGGCCCGCCTCGGGCGACTCCACGTGGAACACGTCGAAACGAGAGGAAGACCACCGGCCGAGGACGCTCGGCCTCACCGGACAGTGTAGCCCAATCACCTCATGGACCCGCTCACCGGGCCGGCGGCAGGTCGTCACCGGGAGTCGTCGGAGGGGGAATATTGGTTGCAACTGCAATCGTTATTGGCCATGGTGGGCGCCAAACGCATCAGCCCCGCCCGTCGCCTGCCGAACGGAAACTGACCATGGCACCGGAGCCGACGATCCACCGGATTCTCACCGACGACGGCGTCGAGCTGGCCGCCGCCTTCCGAGGCGATGCGGCCGCGCCAGTGGGGGTCATCCTCGCCCACGGCTTCACCATGAGCGGTGACGGGCGTCGCCTCAACGGTCTGGCCGCCGAGCTGGCCGCCTCCGGTCGCGGCGTCTACACCTTCGACTTCCGGGGGCACGGTCACAGCGGCGGGGTGTCGAGCCTGGGGGACCTCGAGATTCTCGATCTGGACGCGGTGATCCGCCTGGCGCGGAGCCAGCAGCACGACAAATTGGTGGTCGTGGGCGCGTCCCTCGGAGCGTTCGTCGCTCTGCGCCACGCCGCCCTGCTCGGAGGGGAGGACGCCATCGTCGCCATCAGCACCCCGGCCACCTGGGGCATCTCGCCGAGGCTCCGGGCCCGCGCCCTGCTCGCCACGGTGCGACACCCATTGGGGAGACGCCTGCTGTCGGCCCGGGGCACCCGCGTCATCGACCGGGTGCCGGTCCCTCCGATGTCCCCGTCGGAGCTGGCCGACCGCATCACCATCCCGGTGGCGTTGGTCCACGGCGAGCAGGACCCCTACGTGCCGGCGGCGGACTCGATACTTCTGCATCAACGATTGGCCGGCCCCAAACGGCTGGTGATCCTCCCCCGGTTCGGGCACGCCGAGACCGCCTACAGCCCCTGGTTCGCCGGGATGGTCGACTCACTGGTCGACGAGCTTCTCGGTGGCACCGATAAGGACGTGACCCTTCAACCCTGAGGTGGTGGCAGGACCACGGTGAAGGTCGTCCCCTCACCGGGGGTGCTGGCGACGGTGATGTCTCCACCGTGGGCGGAGACGATTCGCTGGGTGACGGCCAACCCCAGGCCGACCCCCCTGGCCTTCCCGCTGAAGAAAGGCTCGTTCATCCTCGGTAGGACGTCCGGGTCGATCCCCGCGCCGGTGTCGGCCACCGCCACCTGGGCTCCGCCGTCGGGGGTGGGAGCAGTCGACACGCTGAGGGTGCCTCCGTCCGGCATGGCCTCCAACCCGTTGGAGACCAGGTTGACCAGCACCTGTCGGAGCATGTCGCGATCGGCCGCCACGACGGTGGCCCCTCCCTCCACGACCACCGACACTCCTGGGCTGACGGGCACGGTCGAAAGGACCTCCGCCGCCAAATCGGCGACATCGATCGGCGCCATCACCGGCTGACGGGCCCGGGCGTAGTCGAGGAGGTCCGACACGATGGCGGATGCCGCCGCCACCTCGCGTTCGGCGGTGTCGAGGTGGCGCGCTGGGTCGCCGCCGCCGGCAAGGGCTCGGCGCAACAGGTACAAGGCGTTGGTGATGACGGCGAGGGGGTTGCGCAGCTCGTGGCCCACTGTGGCCGCCAGCTCTCCGATCGCCGCCAGACGCTCCTGCAAGACGAGCTGGGCCTGGACGGCCTCCGTCTCGCGCAGCGACTCCTGCAGTGCCTGGTTGGCGGCAACCAAACCCTCCTCGGCCGCCTTGCGGGCGGTGATGTCGCGCATCGAGACCACGATTCCGGCGACGGGATCGTGGAGACAGTTCTTGGCGTAAGCGTCCACGTAGCGCCAGGAGCCGTCGGCCCGCCGAATGCGCAGCTCGGCGGACACCTCGCAGCCGGCTTCAGCCAGGCAACGCTCGAGGGTGCTCGCCGCCGTGTCGATGTCCTCGGGGTGGATGAGATCGAGCGCCGGGCTGCCGTTCACCTCCTCCCCGTGACCCGTCAGCAGGCCGGCAGCGCGGTTCGAGTAGCGGATGGTCCCGTCCTCGGCGATCACCGTGATCATGTCGGTCGTGTGCTCGAGCATCGCCTCCAGCCGGTCGACCAGCTCGAGGATTGCCGCCACCGCCAACCGGTGGTCCTCCGGATGACCGCCGCCCTGGGTCAGCACCCGGCGGGCGGCCACCAGGCGGGCCTGGATGTCCGGACCGAGCAGCGCCTCCTGTACCGACTGCGGCGGGGTGGCAGATCCCGACGGCATGGTCACCACCCAATCTTGGCCCGCCCCGACCGAAGAGGCGGACGACACTCTCCCCTATCCTCGTCGGGTGGCGATCGAAGCGGTGATCTTCGATTGGGGCGGCACCCTGTCGATCTGGGCGGAGGTCGACATCCAGGACATGTGGCGGTTGGCCGGCCGCCATCTGTCACCGGAGCACGAGGAGGAGCTGGTCGCCTCCCTGGTCGAGGTGGAGGCCCGCTCATGGGACCGGACCCATACCGACATGCGCAGCACTCGCCTCTCCGAGCTCCTCGACGAGGCTTCGCGGAAGTTGGGCGTGGACGTGGCCGGGGTCGTTCTGGAGGAGGCGGCGGCCCACCACCTCGACTCGTGGACCCCCCACATCCGGCACCGGCCGGAGGCGGCGCACGTGCTCAGCGAGCTGCGAAGCTCCGGCATCAAGTTGGGCCTTCTCTCCAACACCCACTGGCCCCGCGGCTTCCACGAGCACTTCCTGGAACGGGACGGCCTGGCCGGGATGCTCGATGCCCGCCTCTATACCAGTGAGATGGAGTTCATCAAGCCCCACCCCGCCGCCTTCCGAGCCGCCCTCGCTTCGCTGGGAGGACCCGACCCGACGTCAGTGGCATTCGTCGGTGACCGGCTCTACGACGATGTCTTCGGCGCCCGGTCCGCAGGGATGCGGACGGTCTGGATCCGCAACGACTTCTGTCCGCCCTTCGACGTGGAGCCCGACGCGGTGATCGACTCGCTGTCGGAGCTTCCGGCCATCATCGGAGCCTGGAGAACCAGCCCGGCCCCCGCCCGCTGAGTCGGCGCCGGATGCAGGCCGGCGTCGGCGATCAGTCCAGCCGTTCGAGGAGCAGGACGGGAATCTGGCGGAGGCCCTTGGTCTTGGCCTCGTACTCGGCGAAACCCGGCATGAGCTCCTTCTGCTTCGACCACACCTGCTCGCGCTCGTCGCCCTCGAGCACCCTGGCCCGCACCCGGCGGGTCTCGGTGCCCACCTCCACGGTCGCCTCCGGGTGGGCCAACAGGTTGCGGAACCAGTCGGGGTGGGTCGGGTGTCCTCCTTTGGAGGCGAAGACGGCGAAGCTGTCTCCCACCGGCTGGTAGACGAGAGGGTTCACCCGCTCGGAGCCGGTTCTCGCCCCGGTGTGGTGCAGCAGCAGCATGGGGGCGCCCTCGAACGGGCCGCCAACCTTGCCGGCGTTGGCCCGGAACTCCTCGATGATCTTGCGGTTCCAATCGTTCGGTCCGGCGTCGGACACCTCAACCCCTCCTGACATTCAGCCGGCTCATGCTGCCATCAGGCGCGGCGGCCCGTCGCCCGGCCGCCGCTCTGGGGCCACGGCGACGGGCGACGGACCAACCGCGTCTTTGGGGGACGGGGGAAGGCCGCCGTCCTAGGGAGCTGACGGTGGGGTGGGCAGCCCGGGCACGCCCGGCGGCGAGGGCAGCGGCGGCGGCGTGGGAGCCGACGCCGGGCCGGCGCAGACCGTGATGCCATCGGCGCTGTCGGCCGTGACCGTCGCCGACCCGGCCGGGGACTGACCCTGCAGGCTGATGGTGCCGGTCAGGGGCGCGGCGGCGGGCACGGCGCCGCTGGCGACACAGCTCGGAACTGAAGGGGTGTCGGCCATGGCCGCGCCGAGCAGGCCGCCGGCGAGCAGGGCCCCGGCGGAACCGGTGAGAACGGCCGTCCGGATCCTGGCAATACGCATTGTTCCCTCCCTCTGACACCGCTCCCTCGAGCCGTGCTCGCCACAGGTACGGAGAGCGGGCCACCTCCTTGCGGTGGCTGGTTCGAATTTTCTGCCCGGTGGAGGAGAGCCGGGCCGTCCCGTCGAAGCCCCAACCGGGACGCTTCGCCACAGGGCGGCGGAGCGGAAGGGAAAGGCTTTGCTCACCCACGCAGACGCCGGCGAGGCGCTCGGGGCCGACGACTCCGATTTCGCCGCGCTATACGACTGCTACCGGAGCCGACTGGAGCGCTACTGCACCTACCGGCTCCGTGACCGCCACGAGGCCGAGGACGTGGTGCAGGAGGCCTTTGCCCGGGCGTGGCGCCACCGCCACCGCTATAACGGAAAAGCGTTCTACCCGTGGCTCAAGGTGATCGCGTCCAACCTCTGCACAGACGTGCTGCGCCGCCGGAGCCGGGTCGAGGCCCACGCCGAGGTGGAGGCGACCGGACACGTGGCGGGCGGCGAGGAAGCCGTCGTGGCTTCGGTAGAGCGGCAGATGCTGGGCACCGCCCTGGGTCGGTTGAACGACCGCCACCGCCAGGTCCTCCAGCTCCGTGAGCAGAGCGAGTGGAGCTATGAGGCCATCGCTGACCATCACGGGGTCAGCGTGGCCACAGTCGAATCGTTGTTGTGGAGAGCCCGTCAAGCGCTGCGGCGCGAGTTCGCCCTGGTGGCGGGGGAGGACGGGCGGCTCGCCGCCTTGCCGGTGATCGGCGCCCTGCTGCGCCGGATTCGCTCCGTGTGGCACCCCTGGGCGCGGGCCCTGACCCGGTTCTCGCCCGAGCTCGGGGGCCTGTTCGGAAACGCGGCGGCCATGGCGGCTATCGGCGCCATGATGCTGGCCCCGCTCGGCTCCCAGCCCGCCGACTCCACTCACCACCCCACGGCGCGGACGGCGGCCATACCCGCCGGGCGCGTGGCCCCGCCTACCGCGCCGCTCTCACCGTCGGCGTCGGCCTTGTCGCCGACGTCAGGCTGGGTCATCTCACCCCGAGGCGAACCCGCCTTCCCCACCGTCCGCCAACCGGCTGCGGCGCCGATCATGACCGCCAGCTCGGCGGCGGCGCGGGCCAAGCAGGATCCGGTCAATGCCGGCACCGCCGGGATCACCGTGGGCAGTGATCCGCACGCCTTGGCGGCTACGGCGGGGACGGCGGTCTCGTACGTCGGTCAGATCGAAAGGAAGCTGCCGTGAAGACAAGACGCCTTATCCTCGGGACCGTTGTCTTCGCCGGCGCGCTGAGCGGCGCTCTGCGAGTCACCGATCACCCTGTCCCCAGCGCCAGCGGCGACATCCTCTGCGTGGCCGTGCAACAGGCGAACGTGGGCAGTTGCCTCGACAACCCGCTGCCCGCCCAGGCACCGGTGGTGGGAGCGCCGAAGGTCGGCTGACCCACCCGCGGTCTGACCGCACCGCTCCCTGAACGTTGCCTGAGAGGGAGACGTCCCCCACGGGGCCCGTTCCCTATCATCACCGCGTGTCGGTCCGATCGCGGCTGCCCGGAGTGGAAGCGAACAGCCGTCTCACGTCCTCGACCGCGGTGCTGTTGTTCTTCCTTCTGGCCGCCGAGGGTGTCACGGTCCCCTCGGTCCGGTCGCTGCTCACTCCCCACGTCTTCCTCGGGGTCCTGCTCATCCCGCCCACCCTGGTGAAGATCGTCAGCACGACCTACCGCTTCGCCCGCTTTTACACCGGACACCCGGACTACCGGCGCAAAGGCCCTCCCCTGTGGTTCCTCCGGCTGCTGGGCCCGGTCGTCGTCGTCCTGACAGTGGTGATGTTGGCCAGCGGCGTAGCCCTGATGTTCGCGGCCGCCTCCGAGCACCGGCTCCTTCTGGGCGTTCACAAAGCCAGTTTTGTGCTCTGGTTCCTCGCCATGACCGTCCACGTGCTCGGCCACCTGCCCGAGACTTTCCGGCTCGGCCTGCCCGACTGGGTGGGGCGGCGGGTGGCGGGCTCGGCCGCCAGACGGTCGGTGCTCGTGGCCAGCCTCGCCGTAGGGGCGGTGGCCGGGGTGTTCATGATCGGCAAGGTCGCCCCCTACCTGGCCTCGGCCCCACGGCATCCGGGCGGGTGACCGCTCGGCGCCGGGTCATCAGCCGGCGGTCTCCGCCGCCCCCTTGATCCGGCCCAGCGTGGCCCGCATGGCGTCCTCCCTGCGCCGGTCGCGGTCTCGCATGAGAACGTCCTCGGCCAGACGGGCGGTGAACGGCAGCCAGTGGACGTCGAACGACTCGGTGATGTTGGTGCCCGGTCCTTCGGGCTCGAGCCGGTAGGTCCAGGTTGCCAGCTCGCGACCCTTCTGGACAGTGGACCAGGACAGCACGCGGTCCGGCTCGGCCGACTTCACCTCACAGGTCATCGACCATCGCATCGGCCCATACCGGTTCCACCCCTTGAACCGGGCGCCGGCGCGGGCCGGATTCGACGCCCCGTCCAGCCACTCCACCCGGTAGCACTCCGGGCTCCACTCCCCCATCCGGTCCAGGTCAGCCAGCAGCGACCAGACCTTGTCCGGCGGGGCATTCACGTACAGGCTCACCTGGCCCTGTCGGGCGCTCGCCATGGTCCTCAACCGTCCCTTCTCTAGTGTCGGTTCCTTCAGCTGTTCTGTAGGCGGCGCCGGTAGTCGTCCGCCAGCTGGCGGAGGGACGCGGCGCAGTCGCCGGTGAATGAGGAGCCATGCATGAGCGCCAGCGTGCGGGGCGTCAGGTCGGCCAGGGCTTCAACGACGTCCGGCGTTGCGGGGTTCAGGCAGCTGTAGGAGAAGAGATCCTCGGCCTCGGCTGCCGGGCCGACGATGTCATCCTCGGTGAGCGGCCCACCATCGCCCAGGTGGGTGAACAGGTCGCCGCAGAGGAGCGTCCCCGTGGTCTCTTCGTAAAGGACCCGTGCCTCCCAGCCGTGAGGCACGTGGGGGGTGTCGATATGACGCACCCGCATCGACCCGAGCGGCAAGACCTCACCGTCGGCCAGCGGTCGGGGCGGCCGGTCCGCCATCTCGTTGAGCGACACCATGCATCCGAGGGTCCCGTGGGCCACCTGGGCCCCAGGGGCTGCGGACAGGAACTCGTTCATTGACCCGCACTCGTCGGACTCCACGTGCCCGAAGGTGATCCACCGCAGCCGCTCGACAGGAATGACCCGCTCGATGGCGTCACGAATCGACGGGAACATCGACCGGTGCCCGGTGTGGAAGAGCAGCGGCTCCTCGTCCAGCAGCAGGAACTGGTTGAAGGTGAAGCCGGTAGGCCCAATGTCTGGCGCCAGGGTGGACAGCCGGTAGATGTTGGGCCCGATCTCGTCGAGCTTGGTGTTCATGATCTCGTTCCTTTCTGTCGGGGTGAGGCCTTCCTCGTGGTCGAGCGGGGTGCCGGGGCGCAGTGGGCAAGGAACATGTCGACCATCTCCTCCACCAGCCGGGTCCATCGCTCGCCCCCGGGGTCGTTGGAGATCTGCTGGTCGACCAGGCCGGTCACGAGGGCGGTCCACATGTCCTGATGGCGGGGAGCGGTGACGCCGTTCAGGGCCAGCCGCCGATGCGAGCTGGCCAAGGCCTCGACGGCGGGGGCATATGACTCAGGCGATGGCTCGAAGCCCGGAATCGTCCGCTGGAACAGCAGCTGGTAGCGGGGGGGGTCCGTAGCGCAGAACTCGACGAATCGGCGAGCCCCGGTGATGAGGATCTCGCGAGGATCGTCAGTCGGGTAAGGGGCGGTGATGACGGCGGTGAACTCGGCCGCCGCCTGACCGAACATGGCGTCGTAGATGTCGTGCTTGGACTCGAAGTAGGCGTAAAGGGTCGGCGGGGTGACCCCCGCCCGCCGGGCCAGGTCGCGCATGGTGAGACCGGCCAACCCCTCGCCGCGCACCGCCGCCCACGCCGCCTCGACGATCGCCTCCCGCGCCGAGCGCCGGCGTCCCTCGCGCC
Organism: Actinomycetota bacterium; assembly: GCA_021325435.1. Lineage (GTDB taxonomy): Bacteria > Actinomycetota > Acidimicrobiia > Acidimicrobiales > JAJPHE01 > JAJPHE01. The sequence goes on from JAJPHE010000019.1 coordinate 23,729, forward strand.
AGTCCCCCACCTCATCCTTAACCACTGGTTGGAACCTTTACACTTTGTTAAACAGGTGTCAAGGCCATACCGCGTGTCGGGCCGATGGGAACGCTCGGCCAGCCCCTCCAGCTTGCTGAGCTCCCTGAGCACGGCCCCACCTCCTGCCTCCGGCAAAACCAGGGCAGGCCCGGCGGGGCGGCTGTCAAGCATCAGCCGTTATCGCGTCACCGATCACCCGTTACAGGGTCTCAGATCAGCCGTTACCCAATCGACGCACATCAGGCGTGGTCATACACACGAGCGGCGCCCCCGGCAGGACTCGAACCTGCGACGCACGGTTTAGGAAACCGACGCTCTATCCTCTGAGCTACGGGGGCATGGGCCGGGGACCCTAGCGGTGGAGCCCGCTAACTGCGGGCGCGACCCTATCCGCGGGCCCTCCAGTGTTCGCCTGACCGCCCAGGAAACACGGGAGTCGGCCATAGTCGATCGCCTACCCGTCAGTGCCCTTCCTGGGTCGAATTGGCGATTGTCACCGTGTCCTGCTGGATCGGAGCCGAGGCCGAACGTCTAGGCCCCGTGGTTTCATCTAGAAAGGGCGACGGCCATATCGCAGCAATCTGGCCCGACCTTTCCTAAGACGACGCAAAGAACCACTGAGACGAGACGAGGGCCAAGATGCCTGACAAGAAGGGGACCGAAAGCGTCAGCGAGAGCGAGAACCCGGCAATCGCCCCGCCGACTGCCGAGGTGACTCGGCCGAGGACGAATCGGGACTGGTGGCCGAACCAGCCGGACCTCTCGGTTCTCCGCCAGCCCTCGCCCTCGTCCAGCCCCATGGCGGACGGCTTCGACTACGCGCAGGAGTTCAAGACTCTGGATCTCGAGGCGCTGAGGCGAGACCTCGTTGAGATGATGACTAGGTCGCAGGACTGGTGGCCGGCCGACTACGGCCACTACGGCCCGCTCCTGATCCGGATGACATGGCACGCGGCGGGGACATACCGGATCCACGACGGCCGGGGTGGGGGTGGCAGCGGCGCCCAGCGCTTCGCCCCGCTCAACAGCTGGCCGGACAACGCCAACCTGGACAAGGCCCGCCGCTTGCTCTGGCCGATCAAGCAGAAGTACGGCCGGAAGCTCTCCTGGGCCGATCTGATCGTCTTCGCCGGGAACGTGGCGCTGGAGTCGATGGGATTCAAGACCTTCGGCTTCGGGTTCGGGCGGCAGGACGTCTACGAGGCCGAGGAGATCTTCTGGGGCTCGGAAGACGCTTGGCTCGGGGACGAGCGCTCCACCGGCCCCGGGGACTTCGCCGATCCCTTCGGCGCAGTGCAGATGGGCCTGATCTATGTGAACCCCGAGGGTCCCGGGGGCAACCCCGATCCGCTCGCTGCCGCCCATGACATCCGGGAGACCTTCCGTCGCATGGCCATGAACGACGAGGAGACGGTTGCGCTCATCGTCGGCGGTCACACGTTCGGCAGGTGCCACGGGGCGTGCGGACAGGAATATCTCGGTCCCGAGCCCGAAGGGTGTCCAGTCGAGCAGCAGGGTCTCGGCTGGCGGAGCACCTTTGGGACGGGCAAGGGCCCCGATACCCTCACCAGCGGCCTCGAGGGGGCGTGGACCAGCGAACCGACGAAGTGGGACAACGGCTACCTCGACAACCTGTTCAACTACGACTGGGAGCTGACCGAGAGCCCAGCGGGGGCCAAGCAGTGGAAGCCCAAGCATCCCGAGGCCCAAGGCACGGTACCCGACGCCCATGACCCCTCGAAGCGTCACCCTCCGATGATGCTGACGACGGACCTGGCCCTGAAGGTGGATCCGATCTACGGCCCGATCGCCCAGCGCTTCCACGAGCACCCGGACCAGCTCGCCGAGGCGTTCGCCAGGGCGTGGTACAAGCTGCTGCACCGAGACATGGGGCCCGTCTCGCGCTACCTGGGCCCGTGGATCCCCGAGCCCCAGCTGTGGCAAGACCCGGTGCCCGCCGTCGATCATGACCTGATCGACGAGGCGGACATCGCCGCCCTGAAGGCCAAGGTCGTCGCTTCGGGTCTGTCGATCTCCCAGTTGGCGTCCACCGCCTGGGCATCGGCGGCCACTTTCCGGCGCACCGACAAGCGGGGTGGGGCCAACGGGGCCCGGATCCGCCTCGTGCCACAGAGGGACTGGGAGGTCAACGAGCCCGAAGATCTGGCCACGGTGCTACGGACCCTCGAGCAGATACAACAGCAGTTCAACACCTCCCGGTCAGACGGGAAGCAGGTCTCCCTCGCCGACCTGATCGTCCTGGGAGGGTGCGCGGCGGTCGAGCAAGCGGCCAAGAACGCCGGGCATGCTGTCAAGGTCCCGTTCGCGCCAGGACGGACGGACGCCTCGCAGGAGCAGACCGACGTGGAGGCGTTCGAGGTTCTCGAGCCGACGTTCGACGGCTTCCGCAACTACCTGCGGGACGGCGAGAAGAGGCCGCCGGAAGCCCTTCTCGTGGAGCGGGCCAACCTCTTGAGTTTGAGGCCGCCCGAGATGACCGTCCTCGTCGGCGGCATGCGCGCCCTCAACGCCAACTTCAGAAGGGCCCCACACGGTGTGTTCACCGACCGGCCCGAGACGCTGACCAACCACTTCTTCGTGGAGCTTCTAGACATGGCCACGGAGTGGAAGCCCTCGGCCTCGGCGGAGAACCTGTACGAGGGTCGCGATCGCGCCACGGGCGAGGTCAAGTGGACGGCCACCGCTGTCGACCTGGTCTTCGGATCGAACTCCGAGCTTCGCGCCCTCGCCGAGGTCTACGGATCCGACGACGGGACCGACAAGTTCGTTCGGGACTTCGCGGCGGCATGGGACAAGGTCATGAACCTCGACCGGTTCGACCTGCGCTGATGATCGACCGGCGATCGGCCGCTTGGTTCCGCCACCCCCCATCGCCGCGCTGACCCGGTCTTCAACCAGGTCTCGGAGCCGACGCCGGTCGATGTGGCCCACGACGCACGACTCGATGGTCTCCAGGACCTCCACCACCACGGGACCGCTGCTGACGCGGAGCGCCGCACCGGGCGGGAGCCGCTTGGCGGTGTGGTGAATGGCCACCGGCACCACCGCAACACCTGCTTTGACCGCCAAGGCAAACGCCCCCGCCTTGAAGTCCCCCTGCCGGCCGGCGGGGGCTATGGCCCCCTCGGGGAAGATCGCCAGTGGCCCCGAGCCAAAGCGGTCGGCCAGGAGGGCCAGGTCGCGAACGCCCCGGGTCGGACGACGCCGGTCGACTGTCTCGAGCCCGAAGGCCCGCCGGGCCAGCCGCCTCAGGGCGCCGGGCAGGAGGTCGGCTGCCATGACGAGGCGCAGGTTCGGAATGGCGATCATCAGCGCCGGGATGTCGAGCAGGCTCGAGTGGTTGGCGCAGACCAGGTAGGGCCCTCTATCGGGCAGCCTCTCGGCGCCGGCGACATAAACGCGGACTCCCACGAGGCGCGCCGTCAGCCGGCATCCGGTCCGGAGCACCGCCCGGCCGAGCCGGGGCCGAAGAAGGCCGGCGGTCACGGCGGAGGGTACGACGACGATCAAGCTGAGGACGAGCGTGGCGCGGCGCAACCCGGTGACCCAGCGGTCGGCCGGCGGTGGGCGCGGTGATCCCGCCGCCGCCAAGGCGACAAGGAGCGGGCCGAGGCCCACGTCGGTGGCGCCAGACGTGAAAATCCCGCCGCACTGTTCACCCACCACCCAGAACACCAGAGCCAGGGCTGCCCCCGCCGCCAGAAGCGCTCCCGACCATCGGGTGGCCAGGACTGCGCCAACGCCGATCGACGCCTGCAGGACAGCCAACCCCACGGGAAGAGCGACGGGGTGGGCGCCGGCGAGCCGGACAGCTGCCCGGGCTGCCGCCTGCAGCGGAGCCGGCTGTCCGGCGGAGTGCTCGGTCAGGTTGGCCACGAGAACCTGAGCGGCGGGCCAGCTGCCCGCCAGTTGCAGCGCCGCGCCCCCCAGCCAGAGCCCGACCCAGAGGAAGGACCAGAGCCGCTGGTCGGCGTCGGCGCGGTCGGATCCGGGCCAGGAGAGAGCTGCGATCGCCCCGTAGAGAAGGGCGGGTCCCGGCGCCCCCCCGAGCAGGAGCGCCTGTCCGCTGGGCAGGAACCCGAATCCCTCCCCGACGATCCAGATGGCGGCCGAGCACCCGATGGAGGCGCCCAACCAGGCCCGGGGCGCCCGCCCCGCCAGGAGGGCGATGCCGAGGGCCGCTTCGACCATGACCACGGCGCCGTTGACCACGGTCCAGTGGGTCGACAGGGGCCGCAGGGCGGCCAGGACCAGGTGGTTGAGCCACGGCGGCTGGCCCATGGCCGCCTGGGACAAGTCGTCGGTCAGGAAGCGGGCGTGCCATTTGGCCGGCTCCGACTGCAGGATGGCGTCGATCAGCCAGGCGACGCCGAGAAGCCGGCGCAGGGTGACGCGCCCGGCCACGCGGGGGGCCGGCCACGGGCGCATCGCTCACGCCTCAGGCAGTGAGAGCCATCGGGACATCGGCTCGACGACATTCGCCCATCTCGCCGTGGCGGGCGGAGAGGGCGCCTTCGACCAATCCGAGGCCGGCCAGGCCGGGCAGGCGGTCGACCCGGCGGTCGATGCGTCGGGCCACGCCCAGGCCATCAGGGCCGGAGAACAGGGCCCGGGCCAGGTGCGCCGTCTCGGCCGGGGGCATGACGCCGGAGCCCACGGGGGCCCACAGCCGGCGGAGGGCGAAACGGGTCAGGCGCTGAGCTCGGAGGCTGGCGGCCAGGCGGCGCTCGGCCTGGGAGGCGTAAAAGTCGATGTGACGGCCTTCCTGGCGCATGATCCGCCCGACGAGAGCGGACAGGACCGGATGGGCCGAGCGCTGGGCCAGTTGGGCGTAGCCGGCCTGGGTGGTCCACTCGTTGACCGCCCCCCAGGCCATGTGCACGGCCACGAAATCCGCTCCGATGGCCCATGACGCCGCCGCCATTCCTATCGGGCGGAGCTTCTCCCTGGCTCCGAGTCGCCCTCTCATGGGGCCCACTCGATCGGCGCCGGCCGCCTCTCCGTGGGCTTCCAACACGGCGGCCAGCGCCTCGCCGTGCCAGAACTCCTCGTAGACCCAGAAGGACAGGAAGGCAGTCACCTCGGGATCGGCGTGGGCCTGGGTGACCAGAAGGTCGCGCAGGTAGCAGGCGGTGTGGAACTCCACGTCGTGCATGTAGCGCAGGCAGCGCAGCGACCACTCGGGCAGGGGTTGCTCCCGGAAGGCCTCCAGGTCCAGGTCCCCCCAACGCAGCCGGTCGGTCCGGGCTTTGTAGGCGGTGATGTCGAACTCCATGTCCCTACTTCGTTGCCGGCGGAGTTCTGTATGAAGGTCGCTCCTAGCGCCGGAGCAGGCGCCCGACCAGGATGGACAGCTCATAGAACAGGCAGAGGGGCAGGGCCAGTACCAGCATCGAGAACGGATCCGAACTGGGCGTGGCGATGGCGGCGAAACCGAACACCGCCACTATGGCCCACCGCCTCCTGGCGGCCAGGGTGGCGGGGCGGACCACCCGGGCCGCTTGGAGGGCCACCAGCAGCACGGGGAACTCGAAAGCGACCCCGAACACCACGATCAGCAGAATGATCAGCCGCAGGTAGGACGACGGGTCGTAGATGCTCTGCAGGCTGGGGCCCCCGATGGATGACAGCCAGCGCAGCGCATGGGGAAAGGTGAGCCAGGCGATGCCGCCGCCCAGGCCGAAGAAGACGAGCGAGGCGCCCACGAAGGGGATGGCGTAGCGCTTCTCGTGGGCGTGCAGGCCCGGGGTGACGAAGCGCCACAGCTGCCACAACAGCACGGGCAGGGCGAGGACGACACCACCCCAAACGGCGATACGGAACCGGATGCTGAGGCCGTCGAGCGGGCCGGTCACGTACAGGGCGCAGCGTTGACCGACCGGGACGATGTGGCAGTACGGGGCGACGAAGAACGACAGGATGGACTCGTACAGAACGAAGGCCACCACCGCCCCGGCTCCGACGGCCAGGGCGGAGACGATGACCCTCCGGCGCAGCTCGGCCAGATGGCCGGCCAGGGTCATCTCCGCCACCGCCGACCGGCGCAGGGGCAGCCTCAGAGCCATCTCTACTGGTCGCCCGCTGAAGCGGCGATGACGTGCTCAGGCGTTACGGGCGGGTCGGCGACATTGACCTCGGACGGCGCGGGCGGCGGCACCGGGACGAACACCGGTTGGCGCAGGGAGCGTGCCGCCGACCGCAGCTCCTCGATCGGTTCGGTCAGGCCGGCCTGATCCATGACCGAGCGGGACTGTTCGTGGAGGCCGGCGGACACTCGGCGCAGCTCGGCCAAGAGGCGCCCGGCCGTTCGCAGCGCCGGTGGGAGCTTGTCCGGGCCCAGCACGACGAGGGCGACCACCGCCAAGAAGAGGAATTTGGCCGAGAACAGGTCCACGGCGCGGCGTCAGGCCCGGGGGGTAGGGGCTGAGGGGGCGGCCTCGGTCGAGCCGTCCTCGATGCCCTTCTTGAACTCGTGGGAGGCCGAGCCCAGAGAGCGGGCCAGCTTGGGCAGTTGGCTGCCTCCGAAGAGCAGGACGAGGACTACCAGGACGATGGCGATATCGGGTCCGAGAATGTTGGCGAGAACCATTGAGGGTTCCTTTCTGCCGCCACTTCGGCGGCCGTGGACGGCGAGGGGTTCGGTGGCCTGACAGCAGACGCTGGTGGAGCAAGTGGACAGGCGGCCCGCCGACCTTGGCGGGGGGCCGACGGGCCGAGCCTGTCCGGCCACCTCCGCCGTCCCGGATGGGTTTGTGACCCTGACAGGACTGGAGGAGGTGGGGGCGAGGGGGAGCGGCGTTGCTCCCTCAGGCCTTCTTCACCGAGTAGTCGGTGGGGGGACGGGCGCCGTCAGTCTTGGCGAAGGCGTCGGGCACGGGGTACTGACCGAGCACGAAGTTCAGGATGGCGGCGTGTTGCATCTCGACGGGCTGGATGGTGGCGGCAGTGGAGACGGCCTGGTGACTCTGGACCACCCCGATCCCGTTGAGGTAGGTGGCCGAGGCGATGTTCTCGAGCTCGAGGGCCAACTTGGCCAGGCCGCCCACGTCCTTCACCTGGGCGAAGCCCGACTGCACGGTGGGGGTAACCGCCGGGTCGGTAACCGTCACCTTCTGGTAGCCGGCGCCGGTGACGATGGCGTTCCAGGCATCGGCGTGGTCCTGGTGCTGGGCCTTGGCCGTGGTGGCGAAGGTCACCACCGCCGGCGGCACGGTTCCGAGCTTGCCGGCCTGGGCGGCCTGGATACCGGCGTTGTAGGCGAACACCGCCAGGTTCTCGAGGCTGGCGGCCATCGCCCCGACCTGGACGTCGAGGTTGGCCCCGGAGGACCCGGCCGCGGTCGTGGTCGAGGTTGCCGCCGTGGGGCCGGAGGATCCGCAGGCGGCCAGCACGGCACCTCCCACGACCAGTAGTCCGCCGCCGGCCAGAAAGCCCCGGCGCGACACGGCGCCCTCCCGGGCCTCGGGACCGTGGGTCTCCACCCATTCGGTAACCGACTCGCGCATCCGGGGCAGGCTCTCGCGGTGGCGTTCCTCCATGTCGGCGGTGAGGGCCGCCAGCTCGGCCTCCGAGATGGCCATGACGTCTTTGTTCCGGCGGATGATCCTCACGAGACGGCTCCTTCAGCGGCCGGGCTGGCCTGGTCGGTCTTGTAGAACGAGTCGGGAAAGCCCACCGAACCGGCGGCGGCGGGCAGGGCGGCGGCATTGGGGGGCAGGGCGATGAGCTGGGGGGCGCCGCCATTGAGCAGGGCCTGGACGGCCAGGAGGATCGAGACGTGCTGGGCCTCGACGCCCATGATCGAAGCGGTCACCTTGCGGGCCTGCAGGTCCGAGAGGGCACTCACGTCGGCCACGTAGGTCTGAGCAGCGACGGTCTCCAGCTTGATGGCGAGTCCCACCACGTCGCCCGGCCCCTTGATGCCGGGCACGGCCGCTTTGACCACGGCGGCGTACTTGGGGTCGGGATTGTTCTGGGCCTTGCCCCCGAGCCTGGTGGCGGCGGCGTTGAAGGCCTGGAGGTGCTGGTTGTGCTGGTCCATGGTCATGGTGGCGAAGGCCTTGACGACCGAATTGGCCGATGATCCGCCGATGAAGGGCAGGGTCAGGGCCGTCTTGTAGGTGGCGACGGCCAGTGCCTCGATCGACGCCGCGGTCTGCATCATCTGGATGTCGGTGTTCTGGTCGGCGAAGGCCGGCATGTCGAACAGGCCGAGAAGCGCCGCCCCGAATCCGGCGGCGGCCACGCCTCCCACCCCGACCAGGCTCTTGCGCAGCACCTCGCGCCGGCCGGCGGCAAAGGCCCGGTTGGCCTCGGGATCGGTGCGGTCGTCTCGGCTGTGCTCGACCACCTCGGCCAGTCCGCGGCGGGCGGCGCGCATGGCGTCGGCGTGAGTGTCCGCCGACTCCTCCATCAGCCCCTGTAGGGCGGCATCGTCAAGGCTCACGTGTATCTCTCCTCGTCAAAGTGCGGTTCATGTCCGCTTGTTCGCCACCGTCGTGGCTCTGGATGAAGATCCGAGCGGGGAGTCCACCGGAAGCGCCCAAATCCTTAAGACGCCAAGGGACAGGGCAACGGCGCCACCCAGTTCCGCCAGCCCGCAGATGACCGCAGCCGTGGTCTGCCCCGTCTCGGTGAAGCCGAAGAGCCCCACCGTGGCAGAGAGCAGGTAGCCGCCGAAGACCGAGAGCAGGAAGCCAGCCGACACGACCCCCAGAAAGGCACCTCCATGACCGGCGACGAGCAGCGCCAGCACAACGGCGGTTATCACCACGGCCCCGAAGGACGGACCGATGGTGGGGATATGGCGATAGCCGGCGTGGAAGTACAGCCAGGCGTGCACCACCGCGGTGACGATGAGCGCGGCTGAACCCAGCCCCCGCGCCATGGGGCGCAGGCGGGCTTCACCCAGGTGCATCATCGATCTCATCCCTTGACCGTGAGCGATCCGTGCATGAACTGGTGGATGGAGCAGTGGTAGGAAAAACTCCCCGTCCCGTGGATCTGAAGGCTCACGGTCTGGCCAGGGCCGATGTCGCCGGTGTCGAACCGCCCATCGTCGGCGGTCACCGTGTGAGTCGAGTCGTCTTCGTTGTGCACGGTGACGGTCGCCCCCGCCAGCACCGTGAGGGAAGCCGGCTGGAAGGCGAAGTTCTTGATGACGATGGTGTCGGCGGCTGAGGGTGCCGGGGAGGCCGAGGGCGTCGAGACGGTCGAGGAGGTCGAGGAGGTCGAGGAGGTCGAGGCGGTCGAGGAGCCCGAGGGGGAGGAAGAGCCCCCGCAGGCGGAAAGCCCCAGAGCTAGGGCCATCCCGGCAACCGCCGCGGCCGCTGGACGCAAAGCCTTGTGCTTGATCACATCCGGTTGTTCGTCGCCGAGGCCCCTCCTGGATGAAAGATCGGGAAAGGCCTCGGGCCGGGGCGGCTCAGATCGTGGCCGACGCCACCGGAGCGCTCGTCGGACGCGGGCTGCCGCCCGCCGGCTCGTCGGTGATGGCCAGTACGGCCGCACCGGGCGTCACCCGGAAGACCAAGAGGCCTGGATCGGCGCCCATCAGCCCGGCGGAGACGGGGTGGCCGTCCACGATCGCCCACAGTTGGTAGGTCCGCGATCCGGGCAGGCTGGCCAGCCCCTCGGACGCGAGGTAGGCCTGGCCGCCGGGCAGGACCGCGGCCGCCGCCATGACCGTCCCGTTCCACGAAGTGAGCGCCACCCGCTGGGCGCGGGGGTCCAACGCCGCCGCCGTGACCCGCTCCAGGCCGCGGTTGGCGGCGAGGGCCGAACGCAGCTGACCCACCTGATGGTCGGTGCGGAGGTAGCCGGCGGCCAGGAGACCGATGGCTGCGGCGGCGGCCACCCCGACCAGGCGAGTAGACCACCTCCGCAACCGGTGTTGCTCGTTCTCCACCGCTGCCCCGCCCACCACCACCCGCAGTGGCGGCGAGCCCGGGGCGGCCTCGATGCTGCCGGCGATGCGCTCCCACACCCCGGCGGGGGCGTCGTCGCCGGCGTGGCCGAGGAAGCTGGCGGTGTCCCGGTGGTCGGCCAGCTCGGCCCGACACCGGGGGCAGTCCCGGAGATGGTCTTCGACCAGGCGGGCCTCGTCGGCCTCGACGGCGTCCAGGGCGTAGGCGGCAACCAGTTCGGCCATCCCCTCGTGGTCGAAAGTCATCGCTCCACCGCCCCCACGTCTACCAGGGCGGTCCGCAGTCGGCGCAGGCCGTAGCGGATCCGACTCTTTACCGTCCCTTCCGGCTCGCCCAGCAGGCCAGCCACCTCCCGGTAGGTGTGGCCGCCGAAGTAGGCCATTTCGATGGCCTGTCGCTCAGCCTCCCCGAGGGTTCCGAGGGCGGCGCGCACCCGCTCGCCCACCGCCAGGTCCCACGCTTCCCGCTCGAGGTCGTACGGGGCTTCGGCCAGACCGGCCAGGCGAACCTCTCGGTCCCGACGCCGGTCCTCGGAGCGGACGATGTCGACCGAGCGCCGGTGGGCCATGGTCAACAGGTACGAGCGCAGAGAACCCCGCTCCGGGTCGAAACGGTCCGCTTCCTCCCACAGGGTGGTGAAGACCGTCTGGGTTACATCCTCGGCCCGGCCCCGGTCCCTGAGCACCCGCAAGGCCAGGGAGAAGACCGCCCCGCCATGGCGGCGGTAGGCCTCGGCCAGCGCGTCGGGGCGCCAGCGGCCGATCGCCACCACCACGGCCGCATCGCTGATCCCTTGGAGGTCGATGCCCAACTCTTCCATCTGGGCCCTATTCGGCGCCGGGGCCGCTCTGGATGACGATTCGCCGGCCCATGATCCCGTCGCCCGGCGACCCTACGGCTTTTAGCCGTATGGGCCTCACCGTTACGATCCCGGCCATGGGGGATGCGAAGCGCTTCGACGTGATCGTCATCGGAGCTGGCTTCGCCGGGCTCTACGCCACCCACCTCCTGCGCCAACGGGGCCACTCGGTGCGCACCCTCGAGAAGGGTGACGGCGTCGGGGGCACCTGGTACTGGAACCGCTACCCCGGGGCCCGCTGCGACGTCCAGAGCATCGAGTACTCGTACAGCTTCGACAAGGAGATCCAGCAGGAGTGGGACTGGACCGAGCTGATGCCGGCCCAGCCCGAAGTAGAGGCCTACCTGAACTACGTGGCCGACCGCCTGGACCTTCGCCGCCACATCCAGCTCGCCACGGTGGTCACCCGGCTCACCTACGACGAGGACACAGCCACTTGGACCATCGAGACGGACGGAGAGCAGCACTTCGTCGCCCGCTACGTGATCGCCGCCACCGGCTGTTTGTCCGCCCCGCTCGACCCGGCTATCCCCGGGCTGGCTGATTTCAGCGGCACCACCCTCTACACCAGCTCCTACCCGAAAGAGGGATTCGACTTCAGGGGACAGCGGGTCGGGGTGGTGGGCACCGGCTCATCGGCCGTCCAGTGCATACCGGTCATCGCCGAGCAGGCGGAACATCTCTATGTGTTCCAGCGCTCGGCCGCCTACACCCGGCCGGCCGACAACCGTCCTCTCGCCCCGGGGGAGCTGGACGCGGTGAAGGCCGACTACGAGAGTCTGCGGGCCCGGCAGCGGGCGGCCTACGCCGGGCTGGTCAGCTTCGGCGCCGTCTCCTTCGAGGGCATGACTCCGCCGTCGCGGCGGATCCTCGAGACGCCGCCCGAGGAGCGGCTTGCCGTGTTGGAGCGACTGGGTTGGAACGCCCTGGGGGCCTGGGCTGACGTGATGTACGACCTCGAGGCCAACCAGGCCGCCACCGAGCTGTACGCCGAGCTGGTGAGGAGACAGGTCAAGGATCCCGGCGTCGCCGAGGCGCTAGTGCCCCACTATCCGATGGGCTGCAAGCGTCAGATCCTCGACACCGGGTACTTCGAGTGCTTCGACCGTGCCAACGTGACCCTGGTGGACCTCCGGCGCGACCCGATCGTCAAGGTCACGGCGGTCGGGGTCCTCACCGCCGACCGGGAGATCGCCCTGGACGTCCTGGTCATGGCGACCGGGTTCGACGCCATGACCGGGGCGCTCAACCGCATCGACATCTGTGGGCGGGGTGGCCGCCGTCTCAGGGAGCTCTGGGCATCGGAAGGACCCGTCAGCTACCTCGGCCTGCAGGTGGCCGGCTTCCCCAATCTCTTCACCGTGACCGGCCCCGGCAGCCCCTCGGTCCTCACCAACATGGTCGTGTCCATCGAGCAGCACGTCGAGTGGATCGCCGACTGCCTGGACCATCTGCGCAGCCGTGACAAGCGCAGTATCGAGGCGTCCCCGGAGGCGCAGGACGCCTGGATGGAACACGCGGCGTCGTTGGTGAAGGGGCTGGTCCGGGCCTCGGACGCCTGCAACTCCTGGTACCTCGGAGCGAACGTGCCCGGCAAGAAGCGGATCCACATGCCCTATGTGGGAGGACTGCCGGCCTACCGGCGGAAGTGCGACGAGGTGGCCGCCGCCGGCTACGAGGGCTTCGTCCTCTCCTGAATCGGGGGAGACAGCGGCCCCCGACGCCTGGACAGGGCTGACCGACCTTTGGTGTGCTTGGGTCATGCAGGGCCGAATCGGTCGTTTGGCCTTTTGGCTGGTGGTGCTGGGCGTCCTGGCCGCTCCGGCGGCGTCGGCTCCGACCCAGGCGGCTCAGGGACCACCGGTTCCCTCCCGCGACCCCTTCTACCGGTACTCCGGGGCGCGCCCGCTCGGCCAGCTGGCCCCCGGCACCGTCCTGAAGGAGCGGTCGGTCAAGGTGGCGTTCGGTCCGGGCAACTCCACCCCGCTGACCGCCGAGCAGCTGCTGTACCGCACTACCGGCCAGCTGGGCCAGCCCACGGCGACGGTCACCACCGTTCTGTCACCACCGTCGGCCGGCGTGCTGCCGCGAATCGTGGGATACCTGAGCTTCTACGACGGGCTCGGCCCTCGATGCGATCCCAGCTACACCCTGGCCGGTGGGGACGCCGGCGACTCCACCTACCAGCAGGAGGCGGACGAGGAACAGCTCCTCATCAGCTGGTACCTCTCGCAGGGCGACATCGTCACCGTCCCCGACTTCGAAGGCACCGGCCTCGACTGGATGGCGGGCCGAGAGTCCGGATACGGGACGCTCGACGCGGTCCGGGCCACCGAGTCCTATCTGCGGGTCGGCTCGTCGACCAAGGTGGGGTTGTCGGGCTACTCGGGGGGAGCCGTGGCGGCCGACTGGGCCAGCGAGCTGGCACCGGCGTACGCCCCGCAGGTCAACCTGGTCGGTGTGGCCGAGGGCGGCGTCCCCGCCAACTACCTCGACCACTTCGCCTACATCAACGGGACCGGTGAGTACTCGGCCGCCATACCAGGAGAGCTGTTGGGGCTCACCCGCGCCTACCACGTCGACCTGGGCCCGTACCTGTCGAGCTTCGGCCGGAAGGTGGTCGAGCAGGAGAGCGACGCCTGCATGGCGTCGGAGTTCGGCCGCTACCCCGGCCTCACCATTTCCCAGCTGATGCTGCCCGCCTACCGCGACCTCGGCCGGGTGGCGCCTTTCTCCAGCATGCTGAGCCAGCAGACCATGGGAACAGCGAAGACCCACCCCCGGGAACCTCTGCTGATCGGCGTGGGAAATGTCGACGGTAGAGGAGACGGGGCGATGGTCGCCGCCGACGACAAGGCCCTGGCCCGCCACTACTGCCGAGAGGGCATCGCCGTCGACTACCAGGAGTACACCGGAGCTTCTCACACCGAGGCGGGGGCGTTCTTCGAGCCCCAAACCGGACCGTTCCTGCAGCAGCGCTTCGCCGACGTTCCCTTCGTGGGCAACTGCGGGTCGCTCGGTTCGTAGCTCAGCGCAAAAGGCGGGGAACTGCCTCGGGTCTAGTCAGGCGCTCGCCGCCACGGCGTCGAGGATCGGTAGCAGGTGGCGGACGAACTCGGCCGGGTTCTCCTGCATCGGGAAGTGGCCGACTCCGCTCATCACGGTGTGGGTCGAACCCGGGATGGCCCGGTGGGCCGCCACTCCCATCTCCACCGTGCCGCTGTAGTCGTACTCGCCGTTGAGGATGTGGACACCGACCTGGTTGGTGTCGATCTCGGCCACCCGGGCCCGCAGGTCGAACTCCACCATGTAGTAGTGGAGGTCGCCGAGGAAGGCAGGGGGCCACCCGGCCGAGTAGACCTGGGAGACCTCCTTGACGTAGGCCTCGGGCGAGGTCGGCGAGCACAACGACTCCATGAGGCGGGCCTTGGTCTGGTTGCTGACTTGTGGATGCCAGAACCCCGTCAGCTCGGCGGGATCCCCGCCGATGTGGAGGCTTCCCTCCACCGCTATGACGGCCCGGAACCGGTCCGGGTGGTTGAGGGCGAGGTCGAGGGCGAGGAGACCACCGACCGAGCAGCCCATGAAGACGGGCCGGTCGAGCTCGAGGACCCGGGCCAGGGCGACGGGGACCTGGCGGAGGAACCCGGAGGTCAGTTGGTAGGGCTCTTCCCACCACCGCTGGCCCACCGGCGGGATGGACTTCCCGTGGAACGGAAGGTCGTAGGCGATGAGCTGGAACCGATCGGTGATCTCCGGCCGCTCGAACAGGTGACGCCACTGGACGCTGTGAGCTCCGGCGGTGTGCTGCAGGAGCATCGGGATGCCGGTGCCGGCCCGTTCGTAATAGAGACGGTGATCCAGGTCGGCGAGCTCAACGTGCACGTAGCCGCCTACGGGAGCGTCGTGCCTGGGAACGGGGCCGCCCTCGTCGGGCTGCGGCCGGGGAACGCCGGGCCGCAGCAGCTCCACCAGCCGCTCGAGGGCGGGTAGGTACTGCCAGTACCGGAGGGGGTCAGCATCGAGTCGTAGGCCAAGACGCAGCATCACCGATAGAGCGTGGGCGAAGCGGGGGGGCACGCCCCGAAGGACCGGCTCCCACACCTCGGCGGGACCGGACACGGTGATGACCTCGGGGCCCGGTGGCGGCACTCCGGGGCGGATCTCCCCACCGTCGACCGAGAACCCGTACAGGCGGTCCCCCACCTCCAGCCGCAGGCCACCGGTCCAGTGACGCACGGCCAGGCCCAGCTCACCGTCGCCGGCGGCCCGGGCGGCCAGCTCGTCGGGGGACGGCAAGCTATTCAACCCCTACCTCCTCCGCGAAACGACGGAGCGAGTCAACTGCTTCGCTCGAACGTCTCCAGGGTCTGACGATCACTCGATTCACTCCGGCCTCAGCGCAGCGCGACAGATCGTCCTTGGTCTGGACGGGCGAGGCCAGTGTCACCTCGATCGGGTTCACTCGTCCGGCCTCCCCGGCGAGAGCCTGCAGGCGGGTCACCGCCGCCGGTATCTCCTCGAGGGCGTGATTCATCGGCAGCCAGCCGTCGCCCACCCTGACCGTCCGTCGGAGGGCAGCTGGACTGTCGCCGCCGACATGGAGGGGTGGCCCGCCCTCCTGGGCCGGCTTGGGCTCGAAGCGCACCGGCGGGAAGCTGAAGAACTCCCCCTCGTGCTCCACGACCTCATCGCGCCAAAGCCGCCGGCAGATGTCGATGGCCTCGTCGACCCGGCGGCCCCGGGTGTGGAAGTCAAGGCCCACGGCGTCCCATTCGGCCTTGAGCCAGCCGGCGCCGATCCCGAGCTCTACCCGACCGCCCGACACGATGTCGAGGGTGACGACGGCCCGGGCGGTGACGAACGGATGGCGCAGACCGAGGTTGAAGACCTGGGTGCCGAGCCGGATCCGGCTGGTGCGACCGGCGAGGAAAGCCAGGTAGCCGAAGGGGTCGAAGACGGCCACGTCGGAGGAGATCGGCGCACTGTCCTGACCGGCATGAGGGCTGCCCGCCATGTGCACGGGAAGGACGAGGTGGTCGGAGATCCACACCGACTCGTAACCGAGCTGGTCCGCCGCCTCGGTGGCCTCCACCCAGAACCTCGGGTTCAGGGCTCCAAGGGAGATGCCCACCTTCATCTCCCCGATGGTAGGCACCCGGCGCCCCCCAGCGGACGAGCGGCCCCTCAGCGGATGCACCGTCGTCTGGCTTTCCGGTCATCGAACAGCCTCTCCTACGATGCCCGCATGTCATTGCCCTCCCCGGATACCAACCGGACGTGCGTGGTCACCGGAGCGTCTTCCGGCATCGGCTCCGAGATCGCCCGCCAGCTGGCCCGAAGGGGCCTCGGCGTCACTCTTGTCGCCCGCCGGGAGGATCGGCTGCGGACCCTGGCCGACGAGCTGAGCTCCACCTGCAACATCCGAGCCGAGGTCGTCTCTTGTGACCTCACCGAGCGGTCCTCGCGGGACCGGTTGGCCCAAGCGCTGGACGACCGCGGCCTGACCGTCGACGTCCTGGTCAACAACGCCGGCTTCGGAACCACCGGGCTCGCCCACCAGATGGACCGCGACCGCGAGCTGGGCATGATCCGCACCAACGTCGAGGCGCTGGTCGACCTGTGCATGATCTTCGGCCGCGGCATGGCCGACAGGGGCGGCGGTGCCATCCTCAACGTGGCGTCCACCGCCGCCTTCCAGCCGGTGCCCGGGCAGGCCGCCTACGCCGCCACCAAGTCCTTTGTTCTGTCCTACTCCCACTCGTTGCGGGCTGAGCTGGGGCGTTCGGGGGTGAGCGTCACCGTTCTATGCCCGGGCCCGGTCGACACCGAGTTCGCCGACACCGCCGGTTTCGAGGCAGGCGAGGCCGAAGGCGCCGCCCCCAAGTTCATGTGGATACCCGCCGACCGGGTGGCCCAGGAGGCGGTGGACGGCCTGGCGCGGGGCAAGGCCGTGGTGATCCCCGGCCTAGCCAACCGGCTTACCGCCATTGGCGGCTACTTCGCCCCCCGACGGGTGGTCACCAGCCTGGTGGCCAGCCGGCACCCCGCCCTTCAGCGCACGCGGCCCTGATCGGGCGGGGCGCCCGGCGACTATCCGTCGCCGCTCGCCGGACCCTGGTAGTGGTAGCCGGCCGGTACCCGAAGGGGCCAACCCTTGATGTAGGCGTAGAGGATGGAGTTCAGCACCTGCTCGTCGGCCAGGCTCAGCTGGTCGACCGTGCGGAAGTCCATGGTGGCCGACACTCCCGACCCGACGGCATCCGGTTGGACGAGGGCGAAGGGGACCGCCGGTTTCACGGCCGTGTAGGTGGGCACCTTGTAGGCGGCTGAGTCGTAGTTCTGCGGGACATTCGGCAGGAACGCCTGGTGCATGGGGACGGCCAGCCGGTCGAACAGGGACATGGGCTGCACCCCGAAGATGGTCTCGACCGTCCTGAGCAGCGCCGGCATGGACCCCCTCTGGTGGTTGGGGCCCGGCTTGGCCAGGGGCCCGCTCACCTGCAGGTAGTCGCGCAGGGCCGACACGTGGTCTCCTGCCACCTGGGTGTCATCCTCGGTGTTGACGATCACGGTGTGCTTCCAGAACGGGCTGTTGGAGAGGGCCTGGACGATCAGCCCGAGCGCGTAGTCGTTGTCGGCGACCATTGACTGGGGCGTCGGGCTGCCCACGTTGGTGCCCACCGTGTGGTTGACCGGCAGGGTCATGTATATGAAGCTGGGCATGACGTCGTTGCCGGTCGCCTTGTAGGTCGCCGTCCAGTTCGCCAAGGAGAAGTTCGGGTCGATCTTCTCGCCTCCACAGCTCTTGGTGGAGAAGCCGGCCGGCGGCGACCCGAAGTCCTGCCCGGCGCCTAGTGGGCCGGTAGAGGTCTGGCCGGTGACGAACAGCTGGGCCCGGCAGTAGTCGAAGTACTGCAGGTCGCCGGTATGCCAGGGATCTCCCGTCCCCGAGCCGGGGGCGTAGTGGACCTTGTAGCTGTCCAGGGTGCTTCCGGACTGGGCCGCGGTGTGCTCCCCGTAGATGGCCATGCTGAGCTTGCCCGTACCGGCGTGGGCCGGGTCAACGGCGTTGGCTCGGGCGAAGTCCTCGAAGATGAAGCCCCCGTTCGGGTCGTACATCTCGTCTTCCGTGGCCTGGATGTCCGCCCCCTGCTTACCCGCCACGCTGGGACGGAGGGGGTCACCGTTTCCGTGGGTGCCCCGGATCCCCTGGTCGTAGTCGGCCTCCCACGTCAACTCGTTGTGGTCGGTGGCGGTGGCGCCCGAGGTGTAGGAGTGCCCGGTCACCGACACCTCGGCGTCGGAGAAGAAGTTGTCGCCCAGGCTGTAGGCGCTGGCCAGCTTGTGGTGGTTCGGAGTGTTCCACTGCCCGTACAGGACCCATTTCGGGTCGGCGTTGTAGCTGCCGGCGTAGGGGTTGGTCGGGTCCTGGTTGATGTCTCCGAAGTACTGGTCGAAGGTCTTGTTCTCAGTGACGATGTAGACGACGTGCTGGATCGGCTGGGTTCCAAGGCCGGAGCCGCCTCCTGGATGGCCGCCCGGGCACACGACCTGGGACGCATCGACGGCCTGCCCGCACGGGTCGACGTTGAGCCCGGCGAAGTTGTCGTAATAGGAGACGTCCCGGGTCCACCGGCTCAGGTCCGCACCCTTGGGCGGGAGGTCGATCGCCTGCACCGTGCCGTTGGTGTTGGTGCCGTTGGAGAAGACGCTCCCGTTGGGCCCCGGCCCCGGCCCGATGCCCTTGGCGTTGGCGACCCACAGCCGGTAGCCCGACCCGTGGGGAACGACGACCAGCGACGACGGGTACCAGCCCGTCGGGATGTACTCGTACTGGCTGGGGTCGTCGGGGATGTTGCCACTCGCCTGAAGGGGGACGCCGGTGTGACCGTCCAGCAGCTGGACCGCGTTCATCCCCGACAGGGCCACGAACAGGGTGTTGCCGTCCGGCGACAGGGCGAAGGCGTCGGGGTGGGCGCCGACCAGGCCGCCCTGGATAGGCCCGACTGACTGGGTGGACGCCACCGTGGGCTGATTCGGTGTGGTGGCCAGATTGGTGTTGACCACCGAGATGCTGTCGTCGTTGTTGTTGGCGACGAAGAGAGTCGAGTGGTCGGCACTGAGCTGGAGGGCGGTCGGGTGGCGGCCCACCTGAACGTGGCCCACCTCGGCGGCGGCAGCCGGGTTGGAGATGTCCACGACCGACACCGTGCCCCCGGCGTAGGGCTGGGATATACGGGCGGTCGTGGCGTTCTCGTCGCCCCAGTTCGATACGTAGAGGTAGGCGGTGGTGGGGGTCGGATGGACGACGGCGAGGGCGTAGGCGTCCCGCCCGACCGGCACCCGCCGAACCACCGTGTCGGTGGTCGTGTCGATGACCGACACCCGCGAGCAGACGTCCTGGCCGTCCGGGCACGGCTCGGCCGAGGAGGTCGGCTCGGACAGGTTGCCGGCGACGTAGAGGTACCTTCCGTCGAGCAGCGCCGCGCCCGGGTACTCGGTGACGGGGATCCCGTCGAGGTGGGACTGGCTGGGAGCATTCGGCAGCCCGGCTCGGGTGGCGATGCCGTGGACGGCGTTGTGGGTCGGGAAGATCACCGCCTCGGAGGCGTCCGCCGGCACCAACCGGTTGCCGGCGAGAACGAATCGGAACACCCGGTCGGCGTTGCCGCCGCTGGCGTAGACGGTGTTGGCCCCCGGCGCCGGCGCCGTCACCCCCATAAAGAGATTGCCGGCAGGGGTCACCCCCGGGCTGGCGGCGACGGTCGGGGCCAGGGTGGTGCCGTCGACGAAGGTCAGGCCCTGGGCCCCGCCGCTGTCGGAGCTCACGATCACCGAGCCGTCCGTGGTCGGCGACATCCCGAGGGGGAAGCGCAGAACGTCGACGCTGGAACCAGCCGGCCCGATGCACCAACCGTTGGACATGACCGCCACCGGGTTGTCGGTCTGGAGGTGTTTCTGACCGGCGCTGACGCAGTCCGGCTGCTTGCCCCCCGCCCCCGTCGCCGCTTTGGACCCGGCGAGGCGCGAGACGGTCACCGCCTGACCTGCTCCGGCCCCGGTCAGGGCGAGGAACCTGCCCGCCGCCCCGGAGGGCGTCGCCGGTCCCGCCTGCCGGTGGCCACCGCCCGACCCGTGCACGGCGACGGCGGCGGCTCCGCCGGTCAGGAGAAGAGCAGAGAGAGCTACGGCCAGTGACCGGCGGGGCAGGGGGCGCGACACGTGGGCTCCTGGGCGTGGGGGGACGAAAGACGAACCTGAGATGTCTCGTCGGTGAACTTCGGCGGTGTCGGTGCCGACTCCTGCCTGGACGAGGGGGGCGGCGCGCCCTGCCCGGGAGCGCCAAGATGGCCCCGTGCTCGACCACATCTCCATCCAGTGCGCCGACGTCGCCGCCAGCGCCGCCTTCTACGACGCCGTCCTCGGCCCCCTCGGGGGAGCCCGGGTCCTCGACTTCGGCGAGGTCATCGGATACGGCGTCGACGGCAAGCCGGATTTCTGGATCGGTCCCCGCCAGACCGGGGAGGGCTTCCGCGAGTCCCACCTCGCCTTCACCGCCCCGGACCGGGCGGCGGTGCGGGCCTTCTTCGAGGCGGCGGTGGGTGCGGGGGCCGAGGTTCTGCACGAGCCTCGCCAATGGCCCGAATACCACCCCAACTACTACGGCGGGTTCGTGCGTGACCCCGATGGCAACAACGTCGAGGCTGTCTGCCACACCCCCGGGTAACCGGCCCCCCCCGCCCGGGTGGGCCTCCGAGGTCCGGCCGGGTAAGACGAACCGTCAATCCGGGCTATTGAAAGGTCAACCGGCCCTCCGTACCGTGCACGGGGGGCGAGGCGGCCGGCGCGGCCGGTGACGGGGGGTGGAGGCCAGTGACTGCCTACCGGCGCCAACGAGCGGTTGACCCCTTTGCCCGGCTCCCCCGGCACGACCGACGCGCCCTGCGTCGAGCCCTGGCCCACGCCTTCCGCGACGAGCTGGCCCTACAGCGCGACCGGGCCCTGGGCGCCCTGCGGGCGGCCATCGACGCCGGCGGAGAGCTGGTGGGGGTCCGCTGGCTGGCGGACCCCGTTCCGACGGCGGAGCTGGCTTTCGAGTGCGGCCTGCGGGCCCGCCTCCACACCGTGCACCGCCCATCCGTCGTCCGGATCAGCTCAGCTCTGCCGGTTGGGCCGGTCCAGCTGCGCCAGGCCGAGCACCCCGGGCCGTTCTTCGCCCTCTACTTCGACGCCGCCGGCGCCCAGCTGCCGGTGCTGTCGGCGGCCGTCCGGGTCGTCGAGGGCCGGTCCCCAGCCGGGTTGACGGCGCCGCCCGCCACCTAACCTCGGGTCCCGGTCACCCGCGGGTCCTACAGTCGGTCGGCGATGACCGATCCGTCACCGTCGCTGCTGCGGCCCGGCGACCGTCCCCGAGCCCGCCGCCTGCGCCAGCTGAGCTTGGCCGGGGCCCGCAACGCGGTCGGGCTGGCCCGGCTGCTCGTCACCGACCGGGGCCGACCGTTGCCCGAGCTGGCCGCCCTGCAGCTGCGCCTCGCCTTTCAGGGGCTGGGGCCGACGTTCGTGAAGCTGGGCCAGCTGGTGTCCTCTTCACCGGGCACCTTCCCCCAGGTACTGGTGGAGGAGTTCGCCCACTGCCAGGACGCGGTGCCTCCCGAACCGTGGGAGACGGTGGCCGCCACCCTCACCCATGAGCTCGGTGACCTCCGCCGGCATTTCCGCTGGATCGAATGGAGGCCGATGGCGGCCGGCTCGATCGCCCAGGTGTATCCGGCGACGCTCGCCGACGGCCGCGAGGTGGTCCTCAAGGTGCAACGCTCGAACCTGGAGGAGCTGCTGCGCGAGGACCTGCGCATGCTGTTGAAAGGGGCCCGGGCCGCGGTTCGGGTCGTTCCCCGCCTGGCCGCGGCCAACCCCGTCGGCGTGATCGAGGACTTCGCCGCCGGGCTGGTCGAGGAGCTCGCCTTCCGGGTGGAGGCCGCCCACATGGACCGTCTGCGCAAGGTTCTCGCCGACTGGCCCATCCACATCCCCGAGGTGCACTGGGACCTCACCACCGACCGGGTGCTCACCATGGAGCGGCTCGACGGCATGAAGGTGTCCGACACCGAGGCGCTGAGCCAGATGGAGCTCGACCGCCGCGAGCTGGCCGACACCATCCTCGGCAGCCTGCTGGCCTCCGCCCTCCAACACGGCTTCTTCCACGGCGACGGCCACGCCGGCAACATGCTGGTGCTGGCCGACGGAACGCTCGGCATGCTCGACTTCGGCATCGTCGGCCGGCTCGACGACGAGACCCGCATCAAGGTGTCGCGGCTGCTGGCGGCGCTGGTCGACCGGCGCTTCGACCTCATGGCGATCTCGATAATGGACCTGGCCGACGCCAGCGGCGTCGATCTGGTCGCCGCCACCGCCGACCTCAGTTCGATCGCCGGGGACTACCTCGAGCGTCCGCTGGAGGACATCCCCCTGGCCCGCCTCCTAGGGGAGCTGCTGCGGGCGGCCAACCGCCACGGGGTGACCCTGCCGACCGACCTGGTGCTCTTGATGAAGCAGATCCTCTACCTGGACGGCCTGGGGCGCACCCTCAACCCGGGGTTCGATGTCTTCGCCGACGGCGCCCGCTTCACCCGCTACATCGCCCCCGAGGTCATCGCCGAGCGGCAGGCGGCCGGGTGAGGGTCGAGACCAGCCCCAAGCGGGTCCGTGCCTATCTGGGTGGCCATCTCGTCCTCGACACCACCGCCCCCCTGCTGGTCTGGGAGCGGCCGTACTACCCCACCTACTACGTGCCTCGGGCCGATGTCGTCGCCGAGTTGCGACCGGCGCGGGCTGCGGGGCCTTCCCCCGGCGGCGGCGGCGCCGAGCTGTTCGACGTGAAGGCGGGACCGAACACGGCTGATGGGGCCGCTTGTGTGTTCCCTCACTCCGAGATCGAGGCGTTGCGCGACGCGGTCCGGATCGAGTGGTCGGCGATGGACGAGTGGCTGGAGGAGGACGAGCCCGTCTACACCCACCCCCGCGATCCGCACACCCGCGTCGACATACTGGCCAGCAGCCGCCACGTGCGGGCCGAGGTCGACGGGGTCACCATCGCCGAGTCGTCCCAGCCGAGGATCCTGTACGAGACCGGGCTACCACCCCGCTACTACCTGCCCATGTCGCACTACCGGCTCCAGCTGTTGAAGCCGTCCGAGCGGCGCACCCACTGCCCCTACAAGGGGACGGCCGAGTACTTCCACCTGGAGCTCGGAGGTCGGCGCGAGGAGGACTTCGTCTGGGTCTACCGGGCGCCTCTGCCGGAGAGCCAGAAGATCGCCGGGCTGGCCGCCTTCTACAACGAGAAGGTCGACCTCTACCTGGACGGACGGCTCCAGCCCCGGCCCCGGACCCACTTCGGCTGAGCGAGGGTCAGCGCCAGGGCTCCTCCAGGGCGGCGAGCAGGTCACCGAGGGGCATCTGGGCCAGGCTGTGAAGAACCAGATCGGCCCCGGCGAAGTCGAGGTGGTTGGTCATCGGCGTGGGCACGACCACGCATCGCAACCCCGCCGCCTTGGCGGCCATCAAGCCGTTGCGTGAGTCCTCAAAGGCGACGGCCTCCTCCGGTCCGATGCCGAGGGCTTCGAGGGCCGCCAAGTAGAGGTCAGGGGCGGGCTTCGACTCCCCGATCCCCTCGAAGCACGACAGGTGCACGAAGGATTCGGAGAGGCCGACACGGTCGAGGTGGCCCTCGACCCATGCGCGCGGTGAGCTGGAGGCGACCGCCACCGCCAGCCCGAGGCTCCTCGCTTCGAGGAGATACTCCAGCACCCCCGGGCACGGCGACAGACCGGCGAGCAACTCGTCGCGACGGCGACGCCTCGACCGCTGGACGGCTTCGACGTCCAGGGGTCGGTCGCACCGTCGGGCCAGCTGCTCGAGGGGGTCGAAATGGTCGGCGGCGCCGATCGTGACCGACCACTCTTCGAGGGTGAGCTCGACCCCGTGGGTGGCGTAGGCCTCTCGCCACGACTCGAAGAGAGGGCTCTCGGTGTCGAGGATGAGGCCATCGAAGTCGAAGATGAGAGCGTTGACGGCCATCACCGGCAAGGTAACCGGCCGCCGGTCGGGCACCGCTGGATTTGGTCATCCCTCAGATGCCGGCGATCCGCTCCAGCGGGAACGGCGGGGTGGCCAACGGCTTCACGGCCAGGCGGACCAACACGAGGGCGTTGTCGTCGCCCGCCGAGCGGTTGAGGCGCAGAGCGCCGCATCCCGCGCAGCGGTGGACGATCACCCACTCGCCGTCGCCCCGCACACAGATGGCGATGGGCTCCATGGCCGAGCCGCAGTCCGAGGCGCGGTCGCCGGGCGTCGTCTGGTCGAGGTGACGGCTCCACAGGCAGTTGGGGCAGTGGTTGCGGTGGGCGGTGCCGGCAGCGTCGAGTGGGACCTCGAGGCCGCAGCGTCGGCACCGGAAGGACGTCGCGCCACGGCGTGGGCGACGGCGTTGTTCGCGAGTCAAGGGGACCTCCGGTAGGAACGGACCGTCGGGACGGCGCCGCGCCTGCCGGGCGGACCGCTAGGAGATGCGGGGGCCGGGGTTCGAGCGCGGCACGATGCCCGTGACTGCGGTCATCGGCCCCACCTCCTCCCGTTCGGCCGGTCAACCTTCGGCGAGGTCCACAGCCCAACATCCCGGCGGCGGCGACGCAAGCGAATTCACCGCCAGGCCCAGACCGGTTGCTCGAGGTGGCTGACCCGGGTGTCGGCGCCCCGCAACCCCACCTCCCGCAGCTGCAGCAGGACGGCCGCGGTGGGAGCGTGGATCCAGGACCCGGCTGCCCACATCTGCACCACCGGGGCGTCGCTCTCGGGGATGGTGAGAAGCCTCGGGGCTTCGGGGTGGTCGAGGTCAGCCAGGGGCACCCGGTAGATGGCCTCCACCTCCCCGGCGTTCGGGGTGAGGGAGCCGACCGCGTCGCACCACAGGACGACCGGGGTGATCACGTAGCCGGAGCGAGTGGGGTAGTCGTCCAACAACCCGAGGACCTCGGCGTCGGTGAGGGCCAGGCCCACCTCCTCCCACAGCTCGCGCAGGGCGGCGGCGGCGGGCGTCTCGCCGGGGTCGCACCGGCCGCCCGGAAGAGCCCACTGGCCGGCATGGCTGCGCAGGCGGGCGGCCCGGCGGGTGAGCAGGAAGCCAGCCGTCTCTCCCTCGCCGGCCACGATGCACACCGCCACCGCCGCCGGGCGCAGGCCCGGATCGGCGCCCCCGTAGGGTCGCCGGGGGAACGAAGTGAGGTTGGCCGAGAGGGTGGCCCGCAGGTCCGGCCCGAACCGGTACACGGCGGGCAGGGTAGGCGGCCCCAGGGCCACGGCTCGTCGATTCAATCGGGGTGCAACGTCTGGGCCGGGACAGACGATCACACTGGTAGGTGGGGCGGCGAAGGGGACGGCACCTCCCCTCGCCCGCCCCCACCGGGCCAACCGGGCGAGGTGCGACCCGTCGGATGCTGGGGCGACGGGCCGCCGTCCTCAGGGCCGCGCCTTGATCCAGCGGACCACCGCCTCGGCGACCTCGGCGTCGCGCCGGCGTAAGGAGTGGTCACCGCCCTCGACGCGAACCAGCTCGACCGGCCCCGGGATGGCCGCCGTCTCGCGTTCGAGCTCGTCGAAGGTGGCGAAGGCGTCGCGGGTGCCAGAGACGAACAGGCAAGGCAGGCCGAGCCGGCCGAAGTGGTCGACCCGGAGCTTGTCCGGACGGCCCGGCGGGTGCAACGGGTAGCTGATCAGCACCAACCCGGCGACATCGAGGCCCTCGGCGGCGGCCATGGAGCACATGCGGCCCCCCATCGACCGGCCCCCGATCACGATCCGCTTCGTCGGTACGCCGAGGCGCTCGGCCAGCCCCTCCGTCGCTTCACGCACGCTGGCGACCAGCACCCCGGCGGGATCGGGCCGGCGCCTGCCGGCCCGGCGGTAAGGGAAGTCGACCCGCTCCACCGTGATGCCCGCCGCGGCGGTGACGGCTTCGTCGACGGCCACCAGCGCCGGCTGGTCGCGACCGGCGCTGGCGCCCGGGGTCAACACCAGGCCGGCGACCGGCTGCCGCGGACTCATCCAGGGGCCGGGCCGGCGGACGCCGACGACGGGCTCAAGCTCGTCCCAGGCGGCGGAGGTAGGCGGCGGCGACCGCCCTCGACTCGGGGTCGCGCAAGGCGGTGACCAGCGAGTCGGCATCGTTCCAGGTTCGGCTCAGCCCGACCATCGTCTCGGTCACCGCGTTGGTGTGGCGCTTGGTGGCGAGGAGGGTCAGGGACGACTTCCCTTCCAATTGGCCCACCAGCTCCTCCACCTCTTGATCCAGCCGCTCGGCGGGGACCACCCGGTTGAGGAACCCGTGGGCCAAGCCCTCGGCCGCGGTAAACGGGCGGCAGGTCATGACCAGCTCTTTGGTTAAAGCCGGCCCCATCTCTCGCACCAGGCGGGGGATGCCGCCCCACGCCAGGGGGATGCCAAGGTCCACCTCGGGGATCGAGAAGCGGGCGTCCTCGGCCGCCACCCGCAGGTCGCAGGCGGCGGCCAGCACCACCGCCCCGCCCACGCAGTGGCCGTGGATGCGGGCGACGGTGACCGCCCGCATGGCCTCCACCGCGTCGGCCATGCGCCGCCCGGCGTCGGCCCCGTCGCGGGGTGAGGGGGCGGGCCCTTCCCCGGCGGGCGGGGAGGTGAAGGCGGCCAGGTCGGCGCCGGCGGAGAAGGCCCGGCCGGCGCCCTCCACCACCACGACCTTCACCTCGGGCCGGTCGTCGAACCACCGGGCGGCGTCGGCCAGCTCCTGCAGGGTGACCGGGCCGAGCGGGTTCAGCTTCTCCGGGCGGTTCAGGCGGATCCGACCCCGCGCTCCGGAGGCTTCGACCTGGAGGGTCGTGAAGTCGGCCACGGACGGCGATGCTAGGCGGGGGCGCCAGCGCACCCCAGCCGCGGAATTTGGGCAGAAGCCCTTTCCGAATCCGCCCCCACGGGGGACAATGGCAGGGAACGGAAGCCTTCCGTTGGCGCGGCACCGCACCTCCCGGAGGTCTGATGGAGAGCAGCGAGAGCTCCCCGAGCGGTGGACCCGACCGCTCGTTCAGGCAGAGGAGGGCGGCGGCCCTGAGGCGCCTGGCGTTCGACTACTGGCGTCAGGCCCGCCACACGACCAACCGGCAGGCCAAGGTCATGCTGACCTGGGCCCGGCGCCTCGAGGACGAGGCCCGCCGGCTGGAGTCGCCCCCGGCATAGGGACTTCCCCGCCGCACCGAATCGGCCTCCGGCCAGCCGACCCGGCCTTCCGTCCGTTCTGGACAAAAATGGTTAATTCGGGCAGGAGGCCGCCCCCCGACGGCGAAGTTCTGGCCCGCTCGAGTACCTCAACTGCGGAGGAACCACGCATGCGCAGATGGATCGTGGCCGGCGCCGCGCTGGCGATGGTCGCCCCCGGCGGAGCGGCCCTCGCCAACGGAGGCCCTCCCCCCCAAGCCCAGTACGGGCTGTGCAACGCAGCCAACAACGGTCAGAAGAACGGTCAACCCTGGCAGAACGGAGGGCCGACCCCGTTCCAACAGCTCAACAACCAGCTCGACCAGCAGTACCCCGACAGCGGCTCAGGGGACGGAACCCCGGAGAACAGCCTGCAGGACCTGCAGAACGACTGCAATAACGCCAACCCGCAGCCTGGAGGCAAGTAGACCGCTTGTTCCAGGCGGACGGCCTGGCACGACGTCACCGTGGGAGGGGCCCTAAGGGGCCCCTCCCCCGCGTCTGGCGGTCAGCCGCCCAGGACAGCCTGGGTCTGGGTGACCCTGGCCACCCGCTTGCCCTCCGAGTCGAACACGTCGGTCTCCACCACCACGACCGTGCGGCCGGCGTGTAGCGGCCGGGACACCGCCTCGATGTGCCCCGAACGGGCGGCTCGCAGGAAGTTGGTCTTGGACTCGATGGTCGTCGTACCGCTGGCGCCAGGAGGCAGGTTGTTGAAGGCGCACATGGCTCCGGTCGTGTCGGCCAGGGCCATGATCACCCCGCCGTGAAGGACGCCGTTGGTGGTGCACAAGCGCTCCTCCCACTCGAGGCGAGCACGAGTCTCCTCCCGCCCGTTCGCCAGGGTGACGATCCCGAGCGTGGCCGCGAAGGGCATGAGGTTGGCCATGGTGTCGGGGTCGGTCACGCTTGCCTCCTGAGTCCACCACTGCGACAGCCGGGATAGGTACTGTACATACAGGCGGTACGTATGCTGCCAGGATCGGGGGAGGGTTGCCGACCAAAGCGGAGCAGACGGCCCGGACCCGGGCAGCGCTGGTGGCCGCCGGTCGACGCCTCTTCGCCGAGCGGGGCTTCGCCGACACCTCGACCGAGGAGCTGGTGCGCACCGCCGGCGTGACCCGGGGGGCGCTCTACCACCACTTCCGCGACAAGCGCGACCTGTTCGAAGCGGTCTACGAGGACGTCGAGGCGGGGTTGGCCGATGAGGTGACCCGCAGCGTCCCCTTCGGCCACGCCGGTCCCCTCGAGGTCCTCCGGCGGGGCGCCGACGCTTTCCTCGACGCCTGCCTCGACCCGGCCGTCCAGCGGATCGTGCTGCTGGAGGGTCCGACCGTCCTCGGCTGGGAGCGGTGGCGTGAGATCGACCAGCGCTACGGGCTCGGGCTGGTCCGGTCGATCCTCGAAGCGGCCATCGCCGCCGGAGAGGTGCAGGCGGGCCCGGTCGAGCCGCTCGCCCATGTCCTGTTCGGGGGGTTGGTCGAGGCCGCCATGCTGCTGGCCGCCTCGACCAACCCCAACGCCGTCCGGGCCCAGGTCGGCGAGGCCGTGCGGATGGTGCTGGATGGGTTGTCGGCGGCGGCCCCCGGCCCGGGCGGAGACCGCCGCTGCCCCTAGCGGTCAGCCGTAGACGTTCACCGCGGGATCGAGGCCGATGGTGGCGGGGTCCTGACGTCCGGTGGCGGCCAGCACGAAGGCCAGCGGATCCCCCGTGACGCGGCGGCCCCCACCACCGCCGACGGGGAACTCGTCGAGGCCGTCGAGGGCGAGGACCGCTGGTCCCCAACCCTTGTCGGTCAGCAGGTCGGAGAGGTGCGCCACTGCGGCCCGCAGGCCGGGACCACCTACGGAGCGACGCCCGAGGGCCGCCCGGATGTCGTCGGCGTGGACGTAGGCGTCGTACCAGATGGCCTCGACGCCCCCGCCCAGCGTGCCGCCCACCCCTGCCGGCCCGGGGCCGTCCCAGACCTCGTCGGTCAGGCCGGCGCCGATGTCGCGGGCGATCTTGGCTGCGTCCCGGAGCTCGTCGGCCACCTCGGCCGCGCTGCGTCCCCGGCGCTCGGCCGCCTGGCGCTCGGGGAACTGGGGGTCGGCGAAGACCTCGAGACGCCCCCCGGCCACGTCGGCCACCGTGCCGGTCAGGTGGGCGGCCACGTCGGCCACGGTCCACCCCTCGCAGCGGGTGGGCAGCGCCCATTCGCGCTCGGCGATGGAGCGCACCAGCTCCTCGAACGCCGACAGCTCCCCCACCAGGCCCTCCAGTACTTCGTCTCTCGGCAGCGTCACGGCCCCTCCTTGGCATACAGGCTGTCGGTATTTCATAGGAGACATGCAGTCGGTATGTCAAGGGAAGTGGCGTAAGTCACCGGGAGGGGGCGGGATCGTCAGGCGCTGGTGGCGGGGCGGGCGTCCAGCCTGGGCACCTCGAACCAGACCACCTTGCCGCCGGCCCGCGCCTCAATCCCCCACCGGTCGGCGTAGGACTCCAGGATCTGCAACCCCCGGCCCGAGGTGCCGAGCGGGTCGGCCGACGCCGGGGTGGCCGGAACGGTCGGGTCGTCGTCGCCGACCTCGATCCGGATGGCCTGAGGAAGGAGCCTGACGGCGACATCCGGAGCCGAGCGGGCATGGATGACGGCGTTGGTGACCAGTTCGGACAGCAGCAGGTGAACCGTGTCCAGGACGTCGCTGCACTCCCACATTTCGAGGACGTCGCCGACGAAGCGGCGGGCCTCGCGTCCGCTGCGGGGATCTCGCTCGAACACCCGGCTCTCGGTGAGGACCGACTCGGCGATCTCCAGCATCCCGGCGGCGGCCAGGATGTCGTCCACCACCGCCCGGATGGAGAGCCGCTTGCGCACGTAGGCGGCCGCCCCCCGAGAGGCCGCCAGCTCCTCGAGGCGGCGGCCGGCGAACCCGGAGACCACCACCACCCGGGTGTCGGGCGAGTTCTGGTTCAGCTCCTCGAGCACGTCGAGGCCTCCGGCGGCCGGCATGCCGAGATCGACCAGGGCGAGGTCGGGATGCAACCTCGAGACGGTCTCCACCGCCCCGAACCCGTCCGCCGCCTCCCCCACCACCTCGAACCGGCCGCTGGTGAGCAGGGCGTCGACCAGCAACCCCCTCACTTCGAGGACGTCGTCTGCCACAACTGTCGTGAGCTTCGTCCTA
>JAJPHE010000155.1 GCA_021325435.1 Actinomycetota bacterium
ACATCTCAGGGACGTTCTCCCAATCGAGCACCCAAAGCCAGCAAGCTCTACGTGGTCGCCACCCGGGGCACCGTGCTCCTGGGAGCCCTGTCGTTGGTCATGGCCGGCGTCAGCACCTTCGTCGAGTCGCCGGCCTCGGCATTGGCGGCCAGTCCGGACGGTGCTTTCTCGTCATCCGACGCGAGCACCATCACCGGACCGAACAACGGCTCATGCCAGGGACTTGTGCCGAGCACCTCGGACAACACCACTACGGCAAATGTGACAGTGGCCCCGCGGGCGGCCGACAACAGCGACGTCATCAGCTACACCGTGCTCTTCCCAGGCAGCAACACGCCGGGCGGGACGTGGACAATCGAGACCTGTGAGCTTTCCGGGGTTCTTCCGCCGAACGGAAGCATCACCTCCCAGGTCATCGACTCGGCCGATCTCACGGGTCCCTTCGCCGGCACATCCAACAGCTCTGAGACCTACACCTTTACAGTTCCGAGCACCTACACGGGGACAGTCTGCGCCCTAATCAAGACCACCTCCGACACGAGCGGCAGCCCGACTAGCCAGCGCAAGGTCGTCGCGTGCGGTGACCTGCCTGCCCCGATCACCAGTGGCGGCACGACCGGTGGGACGACCGGTGGGACGACCGGCGGCACCACTGGCGGGACGACTGGCGGCACCACTGGTGGGACGACCGGCGGCACCACCGGCGGCACCACTGGCGGGACGACCGGCGGCACCACCGGCGGCACCACCGGCGGCACCACCGGCGGCACCACTGGCGGGACGACCGGCGGCACCACTGGCGGGACGACCGGCGGCACCACTGGCGGGACACCATCGACTAACCCGCCGGCAGTCACACCTCCCCCGGTTGCCCCGCCCGTCGGCGCACCGACCTCGAACCCGACGGCTGGCGGTCACACGGTCAACCCGGTGACGGCTCCTGCCGTCGTTCCGGTGTCAGCTCCAGTCGTCGCCCCGGCTCCGGCTCCTAAGCCGTCGGCCAGCCCGACCCTGGCCCTGACGGATCCGCCGGCTGCCAGCGTCCCGGCGGCCAGCCCCGCCGGCCATTCTCTTCCGATGACTGGTTTCAACATGAAGTTCTGGCTCTTGATGGCCCTTGCCTGCTTCCTCATGGGCATGGTCATGGTCGCCTTCGGTGAGGCACGACCGATGCTCGTCTATGCGAAGGACCGCCGTATAGACGGGTAGGTCACCTCTGCTGGAGGAGGGGGACGGCCGGCCCCACCCGGGTGGGTCGACCGTCGCCAGTTCCGTCCCCGCGGCCTTCAAGGCCCCGGGGACGGTTCGCGTAACACGGAAAGAGCACCCCGGGAGGCGTCCGCCTACGGTGACGCCTATGTACGACGACCTCAGCTACGACGTCGACGGCGACGTCGGTGTAATCACCCTGAGACGGCCCGATGCCCGCAACGCCCTCACCCACCGCACCTACTCGGAGCTGGAGCAGGTGGTGCGGACCGCCGCCGCTCGGTGTCTGGTGATCACCGGCGAAGGCAGCGCCTTCTGCTCGGGCGACGACGTGAAGGTGGTGATGTCGGGCGGTGACCGGCCAGCCGCCGACCTCGCCCGCCAGCCGCGTCTTACACCCGCCGCCGACGCTCTGCTCCACTGCGGGGTGCCCGTCATCGCCGCCGTCAACGGCCCGGCGGTCGGCTGGGGGATGGAGCTGGCTCTCATGGCCGACCTGAGGGTCGCTTCCGAAGCCGCTCGCTTCGGTGAGTTGTTCGTCCTGCGCGGCCTCTGCAGCGATGTCGCCGGAATCGGGCGGCTGGCCCAGCTCGTCGGTCGCGAGAAGGCGGCGGAGCTGTTGTTCACCGGGGAGGTCATCGATGCTGCTGAAGCAGTCAGGATCGGGCTGGTAGGCAGGGTCGTCCCCCCCGAGCAGCTGATGCCGACCGCCGTGGGTCTGGCCCGGCGGATTGCTGACAACCCACCTCTCGCCGTGCGGCGACTGAAGGAGGGACTGGCTCGTGCCCTGGACCCGGATTGGCACGAGCTCGGGTCATGGGTGTCGAGCACCCTCGCCGAGCTGTTTGTGACCGATGACCACCGCGAAGGGGTGCGAGCGTTCCTCGAGAAGCGGCCCCCTCGGTTCGTCGGTCGGTAGCCTCCCGTCCGTGACTGCCGGCCAGCCCGTCGACGTCCGGCGGATGGCGGTGTTCGTCGGGGTCTGCTCGGCCGGAGCCAACCTGGCCGGCGCCGGCACCGTCTTCGCCTACCAGACTCTGCTCCGTGTCGGAACCCCCAGCCAATTGGGCGGGGCCCGGGGACCCAGCGCCCTGTTGATCGGCTTGTTCGTCGGCTACCTGCTCTGTGCGGGCGCGGTCGGCATCTGGAGGGGATATCGGATCTGCCGGCCGGCCTTCGACCCGCTGGGTGAGGGACTGTCGCTGACCCGGGCCCAACGCGGCGCGGTGCTTACCCTGCCGTGGCGGTTCACCGCATTGTCCCTTCGCTTCTGGATCGGGGCGGCGGCGTTCTTCGGCACGGCCACGGCTATGTACGCCGCCCCGGCCGACGGCATCCGGACCTCCCTCGGCATCGTCATCGGCGGCCTGACCACCTGCTCGCTGCTCTTCCTGCTCCTCGAGCGGGGCCTGCGACCGGCGACGGCCATGGCGCTCGTAGGGAGCGAGGCCGACGAGATCGTTTCCTTCGGGCAGACCGGGCTGGTCGGACGGGTGCTGAGACGACGGGCCGGGATCGGACCCCGCTTCTTCCTCCTGTGGGCCCTGGGCTCGGGGGCCCCGCTGGTGGGCATCGCCCTGTCCCCCGCCGGGGTGAGCGTCGCCCGCCGGGGCCAGCTCATAGTGATGGCATGACAGGGCGGCCGCCCCGCCCTCGCTGAGTAAGCCGGTCGACGGGTCCGGCCGCAGCCGAGCCGCTGGAGGACCAGGTGGCGGTTCGAGCCTCTAG
>JAJPHE010000101.1 GCA_021325435.1 Actinomycetota bacterium
TCCGTCGATGGTCTCGAAGCGTTCGGCGACGATGAGGACGGCCGCTTAGCCCGGTTGGCCGAAAATCGACGACTCCGTGAGGCGTTGACGTGGCAGAACCGAGACGTATTGCGCAACGCGCTGGACCGCTTGGACTCAGCGACGGGCAGTACGCGTCGGCGCCGTCTGGAGACGGTCGCCAGCTACTGGCAGCGGTACTGCGCCAAGAACGACACGATCGGTTTTTTCGGGCCGCTGGGATGGGGAACTCTCGCCGATGACGGCGCCGCGGCGGTCCTGGAACCGGGTGCCGAACTCTTGGCCGAGCGGGTCACTCATTTTGAGGTGTGGGCCATCGACGCGCTGGCCGCCACGCTCGCCCAGGACCCCGAGGTGCGTCGCTGGATCCCGCCGCGGCGCCATCCTGCCTTCGTGCCCGACAGCCTCGATGCGCCCGAGGCGGCGCTGTTCAGCGCCTGCGACGGGCGGCGCCCAGCGTTCGAGGTGGGTCCGCTCGGCCTGATCCAGAAGTTGAGCGAACGTGGGGCGTTGGTGTGGGCCTTCCGGGTGCCCCTCGGGCCGTACCCAGAACGCGATCTTCGTGCCCAGCTTGAAGCGATCGGCGACGACAGGGTGCGAGGTCGCTGCCTGGAGAGTCTTCACGGCCTCGAGGCGGCCCGGGCCGGGGTGGCCGCCGCAGCCGGAGATGCCGACGCGCTGGCCGACGCGCTCGGGGAGCTGGACCGCGTCTTCGAGTCGCTCGTCAATGTGTCAGCTAAACGGCGCGCCGGGGAGATGTACGCCGGGCGTACCGTCTGCTACGAGGACTGTCGACGCGACCTGCGGCTGCGGCTCGGCCCAGCCGTAGTGGAAGAGTTCGCCCGGGCGCTGGTTCCTGTCCTGGCCGGGTCTCGGTGGTACTGCGGCGAGATCTACGCCGCCGGCCAACGCCTCATCAGCGATGCCCTGCTGGAGGTACGCGCCGAGCGGGGTGACGCTCGAGTCCCGCTTTTGGAGGTGTGGCGCCGGGCCCTTCCTCGCCTGATGCCCGCCTCGGCCCGCCGGGAGATGCCGACCCCGTTCGAAGGGGCGGCCGCGGTCACCGCCGAGCTGCAGCGTCGGTGGACCGATCTGCTCGCCGGTGACCTCGACACGTTGAGCGATCGGGCTTGCGCCGTGTTCGCCGACGCCCGCCCGCCGTGGCCCAGGGCGGTCTTCCACGGGCCTGACGTGCAGATCGCTGCCGCTGGCATCGACGCCATAGAGCGAGGTGAATTCACGGTGGTCGTGGGCGATTTCCACCCGGGCGGCGCTCCCGTGGGCCAGTCCGTGTTCTTGGAGGGCCACCCCGATCCCGACAGCGTCCGACAGTTCATGGCGGCCCACCTGCCCGAGCCGAGGCTGATCATGGTCCCCTCACGCACCATGGGTCGTATCGGTGGTCGCTTCACGGTCGGGTACGGCACCACTCGTGACCAATATCTGCTCAGCACTGACGAGACCTGCACGTCCAGCGGGGAGCGTTGCTTCGACATCGCCGAGCTGTGGGTGGACGCCCGCGACGACCAGGCGATGCTCGTCACCAACGAAGGCACGCCGGTGGCCCCGCTCACCTACGCGTTCGAGCACCTGATCTTTGTAAGCGGCATCCGCGCCTACCAGCCCTTCGCCCCCGCGCCGTACTCGCCTCGGATCACCGCCGGACGCACGGTGCTGCGCCGGGAGACCTGGACCGTCCCGGCCGCGGATATGACCTGGGCGCACACCAAGGACGGCGTCCATGTCGCCGCTCGTAAGTGGGCGCGATCGCTCGGCATGCCCCGCCGCGTGTTCGCGCTCGCAGACGGCGAACCCAAGCCTGTCTATATCGACTTCGACAGCCGGGCGCTGGTAAGTATCCTCGCCCGCTTCGTTCGGGCAACGAGCGCAGGCACCGTGCGAGTCTCGGAAATGCTGCCCGGCCCAGACGAAACCTGGCTTCTCGACGCCGAGGGCCGTCGCTACACCAGTGAACTGCGGCTCACCGCGATCGACCTCACCAGAGAACCGACATGACCGGAAGCGTCGACATCGACCCGGCGCGATCGTGAGCAGCTTCGCCGCCTCGCCGGCGGCACGGTCCCGTAACGAAGGGCCGCTCCGTCCGAATCCACGTCGCGGGACCTGTTTGCCTGTCGCCGGGGAAGAGGGATGCTAGGTCCGGGTCGATAGCCGGAAGCCAACGCCTGACTGTTCAAGGACGATCCACGGCGCACGACCCGCCGGTCCCTTCATGCGCTGCATCGTCTTGAACACGAGGCTCGGCGGCCTTCTACCACCGCCCATTCAGCGATCCCGATGGCGACGATGCCGTCGAGCCACCACAGGCCGAGCACAGTGTTGGCGAGCAGGCCGATTGGCACCGCGGCGGCCAGGTAGGCGCAGAGCATGTTCTGAGTACCTTCACCAGCCGTCGCGGCGGATCCGAGTCGTGCCCCCAGCCTTCGCTTGGCGATACCGAGCGGAGGTTCGAGCAACGCGGTGCCAGCGGTGAGGATGATGCCGACGATGCTGGTCTCTGCTCGCGTTCCGGCGGCGAGGGCCTGGGCCGCCTCGACGGCGATGTAGGGAGCGAGCAGGAAGAAACTGATGGCGACCAGCTTTTGAGCGCGTCGTTCGGACAGCGCGCTCACCAGACGAGTTCCGGTGAATCGCCACCCGACGATGACGCTGGCCAGCGCTTCGATGCCGCTGTCGAAACCGAAGCCGAGCAGCGCGCGCGAGGCGCAGCCAATCGCGGCTCGGCGAGGCTGCCGGGCCGGGCTGCTGGACATCGGTGGCGGCGTCCGCCTCGCGGACATGCACCGCCGGTGGGCTCACGACGTTTCGATGTCGAGAAGATCAGTACCGAGTAGGACCTCAGACCGCGCATCCCGGCGTGGCGCAGCCGCACGTCCTGCCGGCCCAGGCTCTGAGTCCCTCGATGACCGCCCATCCAGAAATGCCGAGAGCGACAACGCCATCGACCCACCACAGTCCGAGCAGCGTGTTCGCCAGCAATCCAACGAGTACGGCGACGGCCAGATAGGCGCAGAGGAGATTTTGGGCTCTCCTGACCTATCCGTGGGTGCCTGAGGAGCCCATCCTCGGCCGCACCCCGCCTCCTGCCTACGTTTTCGAGCTTCTTGAGGGCTTCGAGAACGCAGGAGGA
>JAJPHE010000104.1 GCA_021325435.1 Actinomycetota bacterium
ACCCGAACACCTCATCGCTCTCGCACTCCTCGACCGCGGCGGCTACTGCCCACCCCTACCACGCCGGTCAGCGACCTGACCCGCCCACGGAAGCAGACGGAGAGCCAGATTTTGGGTCCCCTCGCCCGCTGTGGCTTCCGAGCCCAGACGAAGACCGATTCGTCGCTTGGCGATCCCGAGCGCGGGTTCGAGGACGGCGGTACCGGCCGTGAGAACGATGCCGACCACGGAGGTCTCCGCTCGGTCGCCTGCGAGCAGGACACGAGTGGCCTCGACGGCGATGTAGGGGGCGAGGAGGAAGAAACTGACGGCGACGAGCTGCTGTGCTCGCCGCTCCGATCGATCGCTGGTCAGTCGGGATCCGGTAAAGCGCCACACCACGATGACACTGGCCATAGCCTCGATTCCGCTGTCGAGCCCGAACCCCAGCAGCGCTGTCGACCGGGACACGATCGCGGCGCCGACCGCCACACCCGCCTCGATACCCAGCCACCCGAGCGTCAGCCAAGACAAGGATCGGGCCAGCCGGGCCAGCCGCAGCCAGTCATGCGACTTTGGTTCTACGACGTCGGCGGCCGGCGTCAAGGCCATGCGAATGGGCGAGGCGTTCACCCAGTCTCGACGTGTTCGAGAACGGTGTAGTACTCCCACGCCACGCCATCGGGATCGCGGACCCAGGTCTTGTCCTGGCGCGCATAGCAGCAGACGGCACCCGGTTCGGGGGTCGGATCGAGCCCGGTGTCGCGCAAACGGTCGTCGGCTCGCCGGACGTCATCCGTGGATGACACCTCAACACCGAGTTGGTTGATC
The DNA here is from genome assembly GCA_021325435.1 of Actinomycetota bacterium. GTDB lineage: Bacteria > Actinomycetota > Acidimicrobiia > Acidimicrobiales > JAJPHE01 > JAJPHE01. The sequence continues at coordinate 811 of JAJPHE010000104.1, forward strand.
GTCCCCGGTTCCCCATTCCCGGGAGCGTTGAGCACGAGCTTCAGCGGCGGGTCGTCGATGGCAAAGTTGGCGTAACCGGGGCGGAGCCTGGCCGGCTCCGCGCCGAACAGCCGAGAGTAGAAGGCGACCGCGGTGTTGAGGTCGCTCACGTTGATGGACAGCTGAACACGGGACGCGCCATGTTGTCCTTTCAGTCGCAGTGGCCGGGCAGGTCCAGCGAGGCCAAGATCCGTAACCCTTCGGCCAGGCGGTCTTCGACGAGTTCGTAGCGGACCCGGCGACCTTCGGCGGTGGCAGTCACGAGGCCGCACTCCCGAAGGCAGGTGAGATGGTTGGACAGATTGGCTCGGGTCGTGCCGAGTTCGTCAGCCATCTCAGCCGGGTAGCCCGGGCCGTCCATCAGCTGAACCAGGACCCGGCGCCTGGTCGGGTCAGCCAAAGCCGTGCCGACTCGGCCCAGGGTTGCGAGATCGACAACAGCTAGTACAGCCATAGCTGAACTATACAGCTAACCCTGAACTATCGCAATCGGCCATGCGGAAGCCGTCCTGGCCGACCCGCTCCAGCCGAACGTACGGCGGCCGGGCCGGAGCCAACTTCATTCTCTGCATCGTCTTGAAGACCGTGGATTCGGCGTACCGAGTGCCGGCGGCCTGCATCTCGGCAAAAACCTCGCGGACGGTGAACACCTGGTCATCGACCCGAGATCTGAGCGACAACAACGCCGCCAAGACCTCATCCCGGCAACTGGCCTCGGCCAGCTTCCGGCCGCCGAGCCGGATCCAGCCGCCCGCTACCTTGGGACCGCGGTTCGTATCCGGAGGCATCACCTCCAAGAGCGCTCAGGGGTATGGCCCGTGAGCGTTGTTGGAGGTGTGCCGTCGCCACGTGGCGGTCCTGATCGACCGCGGCAGTCGAGGCCGGATGTTCAGCTTTCGCCGCCGGGCGACCTGTGAGAGCGTTCCCCCATGAAGATCGGATCCGGTATCGACACCTCGGTGCCCATCGACTCGGTGGTGGCTCAGGCTCGCGGCCTGGCCGAGGCGGGCATGAAGAGCCTGGCCTGCTCGCAGATCTTCTCCTACGACGCCATCACCCTCCTGTCCCTCGTGGGGGCGCAGGTGCCCGAGATCGAGCTCATGACGGCGGTGGTGCCCACCTACCCTCGCCATCCAATCGTCATGGCCGCCCAGGCCCTAACGGCACAGGCCGCCACCGGTGGGCGCTTCACCTTGGGCATCGGGCTGTCCCATCAGATCGTCATCGAGAACATGTACGGGTTCAGCTTCGACCGCCCCGCCCGCCACATGCGTGATTACCTGAACGCGCTGATGCCGCTGCTCCGGGGTGAGCAGGTGAACTACCAGGGCGAGACGCCTAAAGGCCGCCACCATGGCTCCACTGGAGATCAAGGCCCCGCCTCCGCCGGTGCTGGTGGCCGCTCTGGCCCCCCGCATGCTGGAGCTGGCCGGCACGCTGGCCGACGGGACCATCACCTGGATGACCGGCCCGGACACCATCGGTTCCCACATCGCTCCCAGCATCACCGCCGCCGCCGAGAAGGCGGGTCGGCCGGCTCCGCGGGTGGAGGTGTGCCTGCCGGTGTGCGTGACCACGGACGTTGGGGGGGCCCGGACGACGGCCGACTCCACCTTCGCCATCTACGGTCACCTGCCCTCCTACCGCGCCATGCTCGACCGTGAGGGCGCCGCCGGCCCCGGGGGCGTGGCCATCGTGGGCGACGAGGACTCGGTGGCCGCCCAGATCCGTTCCCTGTTCGACCGCGGAGCCACAGGGTTGTCGGCCTTCCCCTACGGCTCGGACGACGAGATCAGCCGCAGCGTGGCCCTGTTGGGCGAGCTCGCCCGATCCTGAGGGGCTCGCCTCGGACACCAGGCGCGCCGGAGATCGCTCCCGGCGTCAGCGGCCGCCGCACCAGCGGCTAGGGTTGTCCCTTCCTGGCCCACCTGCGCAGGCTGGGCGATCTCTGGACGCCATCCGCTCCGGACACTGACTTTGCGTGGGCGAAGGAGCCGGTCATGGCTGTCGGAACCCTGAACTCTCTCGACTTCCACTCCCATCCGAGCACCAATCAGTCCAGCAGGCTCGCTGATGCCTAGGCCAGGACGGGGCCCGTCGCGGAGCTCTTCCAGCGAAGGACGCGAAGGAGCAGGCAGAGCCTTCCGGCCTCCCTCACGGGTCAACACTGACGGTGAGGCCCTCGCCCTGCGTGAGCAAGGCAATTCGTACGCGGCGGTGGCCCGCAACCTAGGGCTGAAACGGGCCGGCGACGCCCGCGCCGCCTTCCTGCGAGCGTTGCGGAGCCAGGGCGAGGACGAGCGCAAGCAGATCGTAGTCCGCGAGCATCAGCGGCTCGACCAGCTGGAGATCCGGATCCGCTCCCGCGACGCCGCAGAACCCGAGAAGATGAACCGGCGGCTGGAGGCCTTGGCGAAACTGCGCGAGGGCCTGGCCTGAGCGCTGACCGGGAGCGTCCCAGCCGGTCGCTGGTACGCTGAGTAAAAACCTGGTGGAGCTCGCCGACTGCGGCATGCGGACGCCACCTCTTCTGGTTCGGCAGAGAGGAAGGACGTACGGACATGGGCGACAAGTCCCCCAAGGATCCTCAGAAGAAGAAGCCCGGGCAGACCATCAAGGAGAAGCGGGCGGCCAAGAAGGCCAAGCTCCGGGAGAGCGCCACCGGGTCGATTGTTCCGAATCGACCGGGCCGGGGCTGACTATTCGGGACTATTCGATGGTCAGACGGCTGAGCAGCGCCGCTTTTTCGACCTCGTAGTCGTCGAAGGAGATCTCGTCGTTGGCGAACCGCTCGTGGAGGTCGTCGACCAGCGCCAGCACCCTTTCGGCTGACTCTGCCGGCGGCTGCGGCGGCTTGGACCCGCCCGGGGTCTCCTCCGCCGTTGTTGCGGCTTGACGTCGCTCCCGTTTGGCCTTCGCCTTGGCCTGCTTCTCGCGCTCACGCTCGAGCTTGCCGAAGGTCGGCCGACCCCGACCGCTCACCGATGCGCCCCCAACCTAGGCGAGGGCCCGGTCGAGCAGAACGTCGACCTCGTCGGGCGCAGCCGTCATGACCAGTGACAACTCGGAGACGAGGTTCTGCCGGGCCACCTGCAGCATTCTCTGCTCACCCGCCGACAGGGTCTTCTCCTGCCGGCGGCGGGAGAGGTTACGAACCACTTCGGCCAGCTGGTAGACGTCCCCCGACTTCAGCATCTCGGCGTGGTTCTTGTAGCGCCGTGACCAGTTTGACGGCATTCTCACGTCGCGACGACGCAGGACAGCCAGCACGTCGTCCACTTCGTCGTCGTCGATCACCTCGCGCAGCCCGACCGCACCGGCCTGGTCCTGCGGCACGCGCAGGGTCAGGCTGGCATCGGCGAAATGCAGCACGAGGTACTCCTTGGTATCGCCGGCGAAGTCCTGGGTCTCGACGCCATCGATGACCGTCGCCCCGTGATGCGGATAAACGACCTTGTCACCCGCCACGAACGGCAAATTGCGCTCCTTCCGAGCCCTCCAAGGGTAGCCGGTCCAGCCGACCTACCGCACGTCGGGGGCGACACCCAAGTGTGGGAGGAAAGGCGCCAACTCCTCGGACATGCTGGGCGCTTTGCCGACGAAGGGGCGACTTGTCCGGGGCCCGACGTCTCCCAGATCCTCAACTCGGCCGGTCGACAGCCGATCGAGCACCTCTGGTGACCGCCAACCGCGGGAGTTCCGCGACCGCCGAGCACGACTCAGACGAGGCGACGCTGGCCGTGGTGGCCCATTCGTTGATGGCCTCCATGACCGTCCTCGAAGCGGGCATCGCCACTCTGCGCACGTCGTGGGATCGCCTCGAGGACGGACAAAAGGGCCAGATCCTGGACGCGGTGATAACCCGCACCGGGTTTCTGCGGGGGATGCTCGAAGACCTGGTGCGCGGCATGCCGCCCGACACCGTCGCACTGCTGGACTCCCTCGGCGGCCCGATCTCCCTCTGAAGAGCCTGAGATCGCCTCTTGTCGGGCCTCTCGCCGGGCGGCACTATGACGCCGAGGAGGAGCTATGGCCACCGCTGAAGCCGGTCCACGGCGATGACGTCGGCACTGGTGCAAGGGGACCGTCGAGGTCCACACCGGCGGGGAGCCGACGCCGCCGGCGTGGTGGCCTGCCCGGTGTGCCGATCGGAGGAAGCCGAGGCCTTCAACGTGGCGGGGTGGACAAACTTCCGCTGCCGCCGCTGCCACACCCGTTACCTCGTAAGCCTCGGTTACGTCGTGGTGGTCGGCGAACGCATCAGTTGACCGGGTCAGCCGGGTGCGGCCGGTAGGGAGAAGGCGAAGCACGGGCCCCGCTCACCCCGCTCGAACCAGGCATCACCGCCCTGACCGCGAGCCAGCTCGCGCACGATGAACAGACCGAGGCCGCTGCCGCTGGCGGACTGCCCGGGCGCCTGAGAGAACTTCTCGAACAACCTGGGCTCCAGGTCGGCGCTGACCCCCGAGCCGGCGTCGCTCACCCTCACCACGACGGTGTCTCCGGTCGGGCGGGCCTCCAGCGTGATGGGCGGCTTGCCGTACTTGGCGGCGTTGGTGACGAGGTTGGTGAGGATCTGGACCAACCGGATGCGGTCGGCCCGAACCACTAGGTCGTCAACCCCCACCACCTCGACCTCCAGAGCCTCGCCAGGAAATCCCCCCACGACGGCTTCGGTGACCGCCTCGGACAGCGAGACCCGTTCGAGCTGGAACTCGAAGGAGCCAGCCTCGAGGCGGGCGGCCAGGAGCAGGTCGCCCAGCAGCCGTCGCATACGGGCTCCGCCGCTCTTGATGCTGCCCAGCAGCTCACGTCGTTCCTCAGAATCCAGGCGATCCCAGTGCTCGTCGAGCAGGTCGGCGCCCCCCGTCATGGCGGTGATGGGGCTCCGTAGCTCGTGGGCGGTGGCCGCCACGAAGCTTGCGGTCTGCTCTGCCGCCGCCACCAACCGCACGTTGGCCTCGGCCAGCTCGGCGGCGGCCGCCTCCCGAGCCTGAGAGGCCGCCCGCCGCTCGGTAATGTCGCGAGTGACCTTGGCGAACCCGGCGAGGTTCCCTGCATCATCGAAGAGCGCGGTGATGACGACGTTGGCCCAGAAGCGTGAACCATCGCGGCGGATCCTCCACCCTTCCTCCTCGTAACGGCCGTCGCGGACGGCCAGCTCCAGTTCGTGCTCGGGGTGGCGGGCCTCCTGCAGCTCCGGCGGGTAGAAGGTGCGGAAGTGCTGACCGATGATCTCCTGCGCCGCGTACCCCTTCATGCGCTCGGCGCCCAGGTTCCATGTGCTGACCCGTCCCTGCGGGTCCAACATGAAGATGGCGTAGTCACGCACCTGTTCCACGAGAAGACTCAAGTGGGCTTCACTGGTTTGCAGCTCGGTCTGCGCCCGTCCCCGCTCGGTCAGGTCGCGGGTCACCTTGGCGAAGCCGATGAGGGTGCCGCCCTCGTCGAAGAGGGCGGTGATGACCACATTGGCCCAAAAGCGCGAGCCATCCCGGCGTACCCGCCACCCTTCCTCCTCGTAACGGCCGTGGCGGACCGCCAGCTCCAGCTCGTGCTCCGGGTGGTTGGCCTCCTGTACCTCGCGGGGGTAGAACACCCGGAAGTGCTGGCCGATGATCTCCTCGGCCCGGTATCCCTTCATCCGCTCGGCTCCGACGTTCCAGGTGGCGATGCGGCCCTCGGGATCGAGCATGAAGATGGCGTAGTCACGGACCTGTTCGACCAGAAGGCGGAAGCGCTCCTCGCTGGCCCGTAGCTTCGTGAGCGCTTCGCGTCGGTCGGTCACGTCCTGCATCTGGCAGAACAGGTACAGCGGCTGACCCCCGCCGTCCGTTACGGCTACGAGGGTCGAATGGATCCAGAGATCGTGTTGCCCGGCGTCGACTACGAGATGGTCGACCTCGGCGCTCTTCTGGCGACCGGACGAGATGAGCTCCATGGCGGCCGCCAGAGCCGCCCGGCCTCTGCCATCGGAGAGATCCGGGTAACCGCGCCCTACCAGCTCGGAGGGGGTGCGGCCCAGCATCTGCGTCAGCGCTTTGTTGACCCGGACGATCGTGCCGGTGAGGGTCATGGTCGACATGCCGATAGCTGCCTGCTCGAAGACGGTGCGGAAACGCTCCAGGTGCTCGGACATGATGGCGGCGGCCTCACCGTCATCGGTGCCCGCTCCATCCAAGGGAGCGGTGGCGTCACTGACGTCGACCGTCGCCGCCTTCAGCAGTCGGCTGGGGACGTCGCGCAGCGGCGTGCCCTTCTGCACAAACTCGACCGCTCCCAACGAGCGGGCGCTCTGTTCGAGGTCCTCGCCGCTGAAGCCGGAGAACATCACCACTCGGGTCTCAGGAGACGCTCTGGCGATAGCGGGCAGAGCCTGGAGCCCGTCCATACCGGGCATCGACGCATCGAGGACCAGTAGCGCCGGCCGGTGGCGACTCGCCAGGGCCACGGCGTCGTCGCCGGTCGATCCCTCGCCCACCACCACGAACCGGCCGCTCAGCCGCAACTGCATGCGGAGCAGCGATCGCACTTCGGCGGAGTCGTCGACGATGACGACCGGAAGCGGATCGGGGTCCACGGAGCCAAGTTACCGCCGCCGAATTTCGGCTTTGGAGACCGGTGCGTTCAGCTTCGGACCCCGACCCTGAGCCTCCATCCGTCCGGTACCATCGGCCACAGAAAAGGGAGTCGGAGACCTAGGGGGGCTGCCATAGCCACGGCGGGCTTCCCTGCCGGCTCCGGTTGGACGGGTGCGTCACGTGGGTGATTCCGGCGAAGAGGCGACGATCATCCCCCGACCGGGGTCCCAACTCCGCGACCTGACGG
>JAJPHE010000076.1 GCA_021325435.1 Actinomycetota bacterium
CAGCCCGGCGAAACCAGCGGCCGAGCCGACCAGGCCGGTGACCGCCGCGCCCACCCCGACCAGGCCGGGCAACACCAGCAGCCCGGCCACGCCGGCCGTGGCTCCGGAGGCGACCAGCTCGGCGACGGTTGTCCCCGCCACCCGCCGGCGCGACATCCCCGCCCGGCCCCCCACCACCACCCGGGCGGGAAGCGATCCCAGTCCGGTCGGCAAGAACCGGGCCAACTGGCCGACCCAGAAGACTCGCGTCCTCGTGCGCCAACCGGAACGATCCCCGCTGCGCTCCATGAGGACGGTCCAGGCGCCCGACATCACCAGGTCGGCGGCGACCCCGCACGCCGCCGCCCCGGCGACCCAACCCCACCCCCAGCGGAGATGCACGGCGCCGGCCTGCTGCCACCGGTCGACCAGCACCCAGGCCAGGGAGCCGGCCGCGCCAACCAACGCGACAATCCCGACGACGCGCGTCCACCGCCCGCGTGCCATCAACCGACACTACCGGGACACCAAATGACCCAGCCCGGGCGTCTCATCGCCAGCGGCCACGAGGCCGACATCCACCAGTGGTCGCCGGGCGAGGTGATCAAGCTGTGGCGAGACCCTTCGGCCACCGCCCGGGCCGACCGTGAGGCCGCCGTCCTGCGAGTGGCGGCGTCCGCCGGATTGCCGGCGCCCGCAGTAGTCGACCGGGTCGATGTCGCCGGCCGGCCCGGGCTCGTCCTCCAGCACATCGCTGGGGTCGACTTGGCCGCCCAGGTCCGACGACGACCTTGGCGAGTACGGGCAGCGGCCCGCGTCCTGGCGCGCTCGCACGCGCGCATCCACCAGGTAATCCCTCCCGCCTGGCTTCCGTCGCTGGCCGAGCTGATCGTCGCCAAGATCTCCCGCTCGCCGCTGGTCGACGAGGAGCTCCGTCGAAGGACCATCGAGGCGCTCGCCGCGCTGGACGAAGGTGGGGAGGCCAGCGGCCGGCTCTGTCACGGGAACCTGCACCTGGCCAACATCGTCATGGGCAGACAGGGCCCGGTGCTGCTCGACTGGGCCGACGCCGCCCGCGGCGACCCGGACAGCGAGGTGGCCCTGACCCTCGTGCGCTATCGGGTCGCCCGCTCAGGTGGTCGCAAGCCCTTGCCGGCCCCCGTCGACGCCGCCGGGCGCCACGTCCTGCGGCGCGCCTACCTCCGCGCCTATGAAGAGCAGCGATCACCGGACCCCCACCGCCTCGCCACCTGGCAGCGGGTGCGGGCGGTCGAGCGGATCACGGAGGGCAACCCCCACGAAAAGAGGATCCTCACCGCCATCGCCCGGCCGGAGACCCGCTGAGGCCGCTGGGTCGTGACGAGCAGCTCAGGGAAGGCCGCCGTCGTCGAACACCTCGGCCATCCGCCGCTCAGAGCCGGTGAGGTCGTCGGGGACGGCGGTGACGAAGCTCCAGTGGTTGCCGACCGGGCGGCGCTGGAACCGGACCGGCCCCATTCGAATCGCCCCGGCGGTCAGCGCCGGGTGACCTCGGCCCGGTCTCGGGGCACGGGCTCTTCGCCGGGCCGGCCGTAGGCCCAGACGTAGACCAGCCGCCCCGGCTCGGGCACGGCGATGGTGATCGCCATAGGAAAGGCGCCCTCGCCGCTCATGGTGAATTCGCCGGGGGCGGTCTCGTGGAGCACGGTGACAGTGTCGGCATGAGAGTGGGCGGTAACGAGGATGGCGCCGCCCCCATGAACCCGGCCGATGATGGCGTGCTCGATGTGGGGCTGGATCCGCTCCGGATTGGTGGGATCGAACGTCTCGTAGTCGATGGCCACACCGACACCACCGGGTAGTGGCGTCACGACGATCCGGGCCGCCTGCCCTTCGGGCTGATGGCGATCCTCGGACGGATCCCGTCCGACCCCGAGGTACACCCCGGGGTTGTCGATCAGGTCCTCGACGATGCTCATCGCGGGAATGTAACCGGCCTCGGTCAACGGGGCCCTCCGGTTGCCAGCGCCTCGACCGCCGCCACCGCGGGCCCAGGATCGGGTTCGATCTTCACCGGCGCGGCCGTGGCCAGCGCTTGCTCGACGGCTGAGGCGATCGTCTCCGGTTGAGCCCGCGGGTCCAGAACGGTGCCGGCGCCCAGGCGGGCGACGGCCCGGGCGTTGTCGGGCTGCTCGCGGGCCAGGGGAAGGCACACCATGGGAACGCCGTGAGCCAGGCCGGCGACCACCGAGCCGAGGCCGGCATGGGTCACGAGGAGCCGGGCGTGGGGCAACAGGGCCGAATGCCTGACGTAGCCACACAGCACGACGTTCTCGGTCGCCGGCAGCGCGCCGGGCTCGAGGTAGGCGGGCAGGGTCACCACCGCTCGGACCGGCAGACGGCGCAGTGCGGTCACTATCCGCTCGAGGAGGCTCGCCTCGCCGGCGGGGTCTCCGGCGGTGCCCACCGAGACCGCCACCAACGGAGCGTCGCCGGGCGGAGGCCGCCAGCCGGCGTCCTCCCCCGGCCCTTCAAACAGAGGACCGGCGTACATCACGTTCCGGGGAATCGGGCCGGGCTCGTCGAGCTCGGCCGGGGCGGCGACCAGAACCAGGTCGGTGGAAGCCAGCAGATCACCAAAGGAGCCAACGGCGGCCAGCCCGACACCGGTCCCAGCACGTCGAGCCCCGCCCGCTGCAGCCGCTCGGTCAGCGCCTCCCCGGCCAGCGCTCCAACCCGGTGGCCCCGAGCCGATAGATGG
>JAJPHE010000154.1 GCA_021325435.1 Actinomycetota bacterium
CCCCGAGGACGACCCCCGCAACGCCGCCACCATCGCCGACAACGTGGGCGACAACGTGGGCGACTGCGCCGGCATGGCCGCCGACCTGTTCGAGTCCTACGCGGTGATGATGGTGGCCTCGCTCATCCTCGGCTACGCCGCCTTCCGCTCGCTGGGCTTCGCCGACACCGCCAAGGGGCTCATCTACCCGCTCGCCGTGGCCGGCTTCGGCATCCTCGCCTCGATCGTGGGCATCTTCAGCGTGCGGGGGCGCGACGCCGACCGCACCGCCATGACCCCCATCAACCGGGGCTACCGGCTGGCCGGGCTGCTCACCCTCGTCGCCGCCTTCCTCGTGGCCCACTTCTACGTGCACGAGCTGAAGGTGTTCTGGGCCGTCCTGGTGGGCGTCGGGCTCGGCCAGGTGGCCAGCCTCATCACCGAGTACTTCACCTCCACCGAGACCTCGCCGGTGCGCGAGATCGCCGACTCGGCCCGCACCGGGCCGGCGACGACCGTGCTGTCGGGCATCTCCGCCGGGCTCGAGTCGAGCGTGTGGGCCATCGTCGCCATCGCCATCTCCATCGGGGTGGCCATCGCCCTCGGCAGCGGCAACATCGAGCTGACCCTCTACCTGGTTGCCCTCATCGGCATCGGGCTCCTCTCCACCACCGGGATGGTCGTGTCGGAGGACTCCTTCGGGCCGGTGGCCGACAACGCCGCCGGCGTGGCCGAGATGGCCGGCGAGTTCGGCGGCGAGGCCGAGCGCGTCATGGTGAGCCTCGACGCGGTGGGCAACACGACCAAGGCCATCACCAAGGGCGTGGCCATCGCCTCGGCCGTCATCGCCACCGTGGCCCTGTTCGCCAGCTTCATCGAGACCATCGCCAACCAGCTCAACCTCGGCACCGGCGGGGCCGTGTTCGACAACCTCGCCACCCAGATCAACGTGGCCAACCCCAAGACGTTCGTAGGCCTGCTCATCGGCGGGTCGATCGCCTTCCTGTTCTCGGGGCTCGCCATCCGGGCGGTGGGGCGCTCCGCCGGCACCGTCGTAGAGGAGGTGCGCCGCCAGTTCCGCGAGCACCCGGGGATCATGGATCGCACCGAGCGCCCCGAGTACGGACGGGTCATCGCCATCTGCACCGCCGCCGCCCAGCGCGAGCTGGTGACCCCGGCTCTGCTGGCCGTGCTGTCGCCGGTCATCATCGGCTTCGGCATCAACTACTTCGCCCTGGGCGCCTTCCTCGCCGCCGCCATCCTCACCGGCCAGCTGATGGCCAACTTCCTGTCCAACTCGGGCGGGGCGTGGGACAACGCCAAGAAGTTCATCGAGGACGGGCATGTGGGCGGCAAGGGCTCCGAGGCCCACAAGGCGGCCGTCATCGGCGACACCGTCGGCGACCCCTTCAAGGACACCGCCGGCCCCGCCCTCAACCCGCTGATCAAGGTCATGAACCTGGTGGCCCTGCTGATCCTGCCCGAGGTCATCAAGCTCCACCACAACACCGCCGCCCGCTACGGGATCGCCGGCGGCTGCCTGGTGATCCTGCTGGCCGCCATCGCCTTCTCCAAGCGGGCCACCGGCACCATGGGCGACGACGTGGCCTCCGCCGAGACCGTCGGGGGGGTGTCGCCCGCCGAGGTCGTCGGGCATCACTGATTGACAGGGGGGCGGCGAGGGGCTGTTTGACAGCCGCCCCGCCGTCTGCCAACCCTGGCTGCCCGAGATGCCCAAACCTCTCGTCATCGTCGAGTCGCCGGCCAAGGCCAAGACCATCGCCGGCTATCTGGGCCGCGACTACGTCGTGGAGTCCTCCATCGGCCACATCCGCGACCTGCCCCGCAACGCGGCCGACATCCCGCCCGCCTACAAGGGCGAGGCGTGGGCCCGGCTGGGGGTCGACGTCGACAACGACTTCAAGCCCCTCTACGTGGTGGCCAGGGAGAAGAAGGCCCAGGTCTCCAAGCTGAAGGCGCTGCTCAAGGACGCCGACGAGCTGTATCTCGCCACCGACGAGGACCGCGAGGGCGAATCCATCGCCTGGCACCTGCTCGAGGTGCTCAACCCTCGGATACCGGTGCGGCGCATGGTGTTCCACGAGATCACCCGGTCGGCCATCGAGCAGGCCGTGCGCGACTGGCGCGAGCTCGACCGCCGCCTGGTCGACGCCCAGGAGGCCCGCCGCATCCTCGACCGCCTCTACGGCTACGAGGTGTCGCCGGTGCTCTGGAAGAAGGTGATGCCCCGCCTGTCGGCCGGGCGGGTCCAGAGCGTGGCCACCCGCATGCTGGTCGAGCGCGAGCGGGCCCGCATCCGCTTCAACTCCGCCACCTGGTGGGACATCGAGGCCACCTTCGAGGCGCCCACGGCCACGCCCTCCGGTGGGCGCACTTTCGCCGCCACCCTCGTGGCCCTCGACGGCCGGCGCCTCGCCACCGGGCGCGACTTCGACGAGTCCGGCCAGGTGCGCCAGGCCTCCGACGTGGTCCTGCTCGACGAGCCCGGCGCCGCCGACCTGGCGTCCCGCCTGGCCGGGTCCGACTTCGCCGTCACCTCGGTGGAGGAGCGCCCCTTCCGGCGGTCGCCCTACGCCCCGTTCATCACCTCGACCCTGCAGCAGGAGGCCGGGCGCAAGCTCCGGTTCAGCTCGCAGCGGACCATGCAGGTGGCTCAGCGCCTCTACGAGAACGGCTACATCACCTACATGCGCACCGACTCGACCACCCTGTCGGAGTCGGCCCTGTCCGCCGCCCGCGACCAGGTGCGCCGGCTGTACGGCGACGAGTACCTGCCGCCGGCGCCCCGCACCTACGAGAAGAAGGTGAAGAACGCCCAGGAGGCCCACGAGGCCATCCGCCCCGCCGGCGACACCTTCCGCACGCCCGAGCAGCTGGCCGGGGAGCTGCACGGGGACGAGGCCCGCCTCTACGAGCTGGTCTGGAAGCGAACGGTCGCCAGCCAGATGACCGACGCCCGGGGCACCAGCGCCCAGGTCCGCATCACCGGGCGGGCGGCGGCGGCTGCCGACGGGCGCGCCGAGGAGGCGACCTTCGCCGCCAGCGGCAAGGTCATCACCTTCCCCGGCTTCCTGCGGGCCTACGTCGAGGGCTCCGACGACCCCGAGGCCGAGCTGGAGGACCGCGAGGTCCACCTGCCCCCGCTGGCCGAAGGCGACGGGGTGGCGGTGGCCGAGGTCGAGGGCCGGCCCGGGCTCGAGCCCCGCACCCACGCCACCCAGCCTCCGGCCCGCTACACCGAGGCGTCGCTGGTGAAGGCGCTGGAGGAGATGGGCGTGGGCCGCCCGTCGACGTACGCGTCGATCATCGGCACCATCCAGGAGCGGGGCTACGTCTGGAAGAAGGGCACCGCCCTGGTGCCGGCTTACCTCGCCTTCGCCGTGGTCGGGCTGCTCGAGAGCCATTTCGCCGACCTGGTCGACTACGGCTTCACCGCCGCCATGGAGGACGACCTCGACGGCATCGCCGCCGGCCAGGAAGAGGTGGTCCCGTGGCTGCGCCGCTTCTACTTCGGCAACGGCCGGCCCGGGCTGCGCACCGTCGTCTCCGAGCACCTCGACCGGATCGACGCCCGCGAGGTCAACTCCATCCCCGTCGGCACCGACTCGGACGGCCACCCCATCGTGGTGCGCGTCGGCCGTTACGGGCCGTATCTCCAGCGGGGGGAGGACCGGGCCCCGGTGCCCGAGGACCTGGCCCCCGACGAGCTCACCGTCGAGCGGGCCGAGGAGCTGCTGGCCGCCCCCAGCTCGGATCGAACCCTCGGAACCGACCCCGACACCGGCCTGCCCGTCCTGGTCAAGGCCGGACGGTTCGGCCCCTACGTGCAGCTGGGCGAGCCCGAGCCCGGCTCGAAGCACAAGCCGGCCACTGCCTCGCTGTTCAAGACCATGTCCCCCGAGACCGTCACCCTCGACGACGCCCGGCGGCTGCTGTCGCTGCCCCGCACCGTGGGCACCGCCGACGGCGAGGAGATCGTCGCCCTCAACGGGCGGTACGGCCCCTACCTCAAGAAGGGGGCGGACACCCGGTCGCTCGGCAGCGAGGAGGAGATCTTCACCGTCTCCCTCGAGGAGGCGGTGGCCCTGTTCGCCCAGCCCAAAGCCCGCCGGGGGCGGGCGGCGGCCGCCGCGCCGCTGCGCGAGCTCGGCCCCGACCCCCAGACCGGCGAGCCCATGGTGGTGAAGAGCGGGCGGTTCGGCCCCTACGTCACCGACGGGACCACCAACGCCTCGCTGCGCAAGGGGGACGACCCCGACTCGGTCACCCCCGAGCGGGCCGCCGAGCTGCTCGCCGAGCGGAGGGCGGCCGGCCCGGCCAAGCCCCGGCGGGCCGCCAAGAAGGCGGGGGCCAAGAAGGCAGCGGCCAAGAAGACGGCCGCCAAGAAGACGACCGCCAAGAAGGCCGCGGCGAAGAAGAAGGCCTAGTGGCGGGGCGGCTCATCGCGTTCGAGGGTGGGGAGGCCTGCGGCAAGTCCACCCAGGCCGCCCGGCTGGCCCAGCGCCTGGGGGCGGTGCTCACCCGCGAGCCGGGGGGCACGGCCCTGGGGGAAGCGGTGCGCGACCTCGTCCTGCACGGCCCGTCCGACGGGTTCGACGCCCGGGCCGAGTCCCTCCTGATGCTGGCCGCCCGGGCCCAGCACGTGAGCGAGGTGGTGGCCCCGGCCCTGGGCTCGGGACGAGACGTGGTCACCGACCGGTTCAGCCACTCGACCCTCGCGTACCAGGGCTACGGACGGGGCCTCGACCTCGACGAGCTCACCCGCCTCTGCTCGTGGGCCGCCCAGGGCATCTGGCCCGACGTCGTCATCCTGCTCGACGTGCCGGCCGAGTTGGCCTGGGAGCGGGTGGGGCGGGCCACCGACCGGCTCGAGGCCGCCGGAGCCGGGTTCCACCTCCGGGTGGCGGAGGGCTTCGCCGCCATGGCCGCCGCCGCCCCGGCCGGCTGGCTGGTGGTCGACGGCACCGGAACGGTCGAGGAGGTGGCCGACCGGGTGGGCGCCTCCTTCGACCGCTGGGCGACGCGGTCGGGGGGCGGGCAGCCCCAAGTCGCCGGGCCCGCCTCGGCCCGCCGTTGAGAGCGCCGCTCGCCCCCCCGCCCGTCTTCGACGCGGTGGTGGGCCAGCCCCGGGCGGTCGAGGCGTTGGCGGCGGCCGCCTCGGCGCCGGTGCACGCCTACCTGCTGGTCGGGCCGGCCGGCTCGGGCAAGCGCGAGGCCGCCGTGGCCTTCGCCGCCGCCCTCCTGTGCGCCGAGGGCGGCTGCGGCGCCTGCGAGCACTGCCGGCGGGCGCTGGGGCGCTCCCATCCCGACCTGGTGATGGTGGAGCGCACCGGGGCGTCGATCTCCGTCGACGAGGCCCGCGACATCATTCGGGTCGCCTCGCGCACCCCCGTCGAGGCCGACCGCAAGGTGCTGGTGCTCACCGACTTCCATCTGGTGAGCAAGGCGGGCCCCGCCCTCCTAAAGACCATCGAGGAGCCGCCGGCGACGACGGTGTTCGTGGTCCTGGCCGAGAGCGTCCCGCCCGAGCTGGTGACCATCGCCAGCCGCTGCGTGCGGGTCGACTTCTCGCCCCTGTCCTCGGAGGCGCTCGAGGCAGTGCTGGCCGCCGAGGGGGTGGACGCCTCCACCGCCCGTTCGGTGGCGGCCGCCGCCGGCGGCCGGCTCGACCGGGCCCGTCTCCTCGTCTCCGACGAGGGCTTCGCCGCCCGGAGGGAGGCGTGGCGGTCGGTGCCGTCCCGACTCGACGGGACCGGCGCCACCATCGTCGTCCTGGCCGACGAGCTGCTGGCCGGCTGTGACGCCGCCGTCGAGCCCCTGGCCCGGGCCCAGAAGCAGGAGGCGACCCGCGCCGCCGAGGAGGCCAAGGCCCGGGGTGAGCGGTTCTCCTCCAAGGAGATGGAAGACCGTCACCGCCGCCAGCAGCGACGGGTGCGCACCGACGAGCTGCGGGCCGGGCTGGCCGCCCTGGTCGATGCCTACCGCCCGCGGATGGCCGGCGCCGCCGACGCCCGCGACGTCCGGGCGGCGGTGGAAGCCATCGGCGCCGTCGAAGACGCCGGCCGGGCGCTCATCCGCAACCCCAACGAGACGCTGCTGCTGCAGGCGCTGTTGGTGCGGTTGGACGGCCTGGGCCGCCGGTAGGATCGCTGCTTCCGCCCGAGTAGCTCAGACGGCAGAGCAACGCACTCGTAATGCGTAGGTCAGGGGTTCGATTCCCCTCTCGGGCTCTGGACTCGGAGACTCTGGTCACACCGGGGTGGATGTCGCGACCCCCGGCTATAAGGTGGCCCATGGCCGATCAGGCGACGTTCGTCGAGCAGGCGATGGAGCACATGCCCTCCCTGTACGCCGCCGCCCTGCGCATGACCCGCAACCCGGCCGACGCCGAGGACCTGGTGCAGGAGACCTACCTCAAGGCCTACCGCGCCTTCGGCTCCTACCAGGAGGGGACCAACCTCAAGGCCTGGCTGTACAAGATCCTGACCAACACCTTCATCAACAGCTACCGGGCCAAGAAGCGCCGCCCGGAGATGTCCGACGTCGAAGACGTCGAGGACCTCTACCTGTTCCGCCGGCTGGGCGGCCTCGAGGCGGCCCAGGCCGGTCGCAGCGCCGAGGAGGAGGTCCTCGACCTGTTCACCGACGACCAGGTCAAGGCGGCTCTCGAGTCCCTGCCGGAGCAGTTCCGGATGGCCGTCCTTTTGGCCGACGTCGAGGGTTTCTCCTACAAGGAGATCGCCGACATCATGGAGGTGCCGATCGGCACGGTCATGAGCCGGCTGCACCGTGGAAGAAGGGCGCTACAAAAAGCGTTGGTCGAGTACGGTCGAGAGCGGGGCCTGGTCGGCTGAGAGCCGCCGGGCCCGGAGGGTGGAAGTGACGAGCGAGCAATGAGCGTCCCGGGCGACGACTGCGGCGAGGCTATCCACCGCCTCTACCACTTCCTGGACGGTGAGCTGACCGAGGACCGGCGGGTGGAGATCCAGCGCCACCTCGACGACTGCGGGCCCTGCCTCGAGGCGTTCGACTTCGAGGCCGAGCTGCGGATCACCATCGCCCACAAGTGCCGCGAGGAGGTCCCCGAAAGCCTCCGGCTGCGGGTGGCCGCCGCCATCCACCACGAGATGCAGTTGAGCGCCGGCCCCGGGGGGCCGGCCCCGGCCGGTCCCGGCCTCGACGGCGGTCCCCAGACCGGCTCGTGACCGAGCCGGTCAACTGGGAGCTGGCCGCCCGGGTCGCCTCCCGGGTCGCCGGCAGCGAGCCGTTCGCCCGCTCCTACCACTACGCCGCCCTGCAGGCCGACTTCGACGAGGCGACGGCCCGGGCCGAGCTGATGGTGGCCGAGTCCACCGGCCTGGCCTCGCTGGCCGGGCCGGCCCGGGCCCGGGTGGCCGACCGCCCCCAGTGGGTGCGGGCCAACGTCGAATCCTTCCGGCGGCTGCTGTCGCCGCTCACCCGCAAGATCGCCGAGCGGCCCATGGCGGCGCCCGTCGCCGCGGTGGGGCGCAACATCGCCGGGCTGCAGGTGGGAACCCTGCTCGGGTGGATGTCGACCCGGGTGCTCGGCCAGTACGACCTGCTCCTGGTGGAGGACGAGCGCCCCGAGGACCAGGACGTCGTCTACTACGTGGGCCCGAACGTCATCTCGCTGGAGAAGCGCTACGCCTTCCCGCCCGCCCAGTTCCGGCTGTGGCTGGCCCTCCACGAGGTGACCCACCGGGCCCAGTTCACCGGCATCCCCTGGATGCGCGACTACTTCGTCGGGCTGGTGAACCAGACCATGTCCGGGGTCGACCCCGACCCCCGACGGCTGGTCGAGGGGCTGCGCCGCACGGTCGAGGAGGTCCGGGCCGGGCGCAACCCCCTGGCCGACGGGGGGCTGCTCGCCATCCTCGCCGGCGACGAGCAGGTGGCCGTGCTGCGCAAGGTGCAGGCCCTCATGAGCCTGCTGGAGGGGCACGGCGACGTCACCATGGACCGGGCGGCGTCCGGGCTCATCCCCGAGGCGGAGCGCTTCGCCCGGGTGCTGCGTCAACGCCGCCAGCAGCACAACGCCGCCGCCCGCGCCCTGCAGCAGCTGCTCGGCATCGAAGCCAAGCTGCGCCAATACGAGATGGGCGAGCGTTTCATCGCCGCCGTCGAGGCGGCCGCCGGCCCCGACGCCCTCCAGTCCGCGTGGAAGGGGCCGGACTACCTGCCGACCATGGACGAGATCCGCGATCCGGCCCGCTGGGTGGCCCGGGTCGACGGTCCTTCGGCCGCCGCCGTCTAGCCCGGCACCCCGCCGCCGCCGCCTTCGATAGCCTGGCTGTCCGAATGGCCCGGGTCCTGGTGGTTGACGACGAACCCGACATCGCCAAGCTCGTCCGCATCACGCTGGAGATGGACGGGCACGAGGTGACCGTCGCCAGCGACGGCCAGTCGGCGCTCGATCTGGTTGACGAGAACGCCTACGACGCCGTGCTGCTCGACCTCACGATGCCGGGCATGGACGGCTTCGACGTGCTCACCGCCCTCAAGTCCGACCCCGAGCCCTCCACCGCGTCGATCCCCGTCATCCTCCTCACCGCCCGCTCCGACCAGATGGACCGGATCCGGGGGGGCATCGAGGGGGCCGCCTTCTACCTGACCAAGCCGTTCTCGGGGTCGGACCTGCGGGCCCACCTCGGCCGCGCCCTCCAGGACGGAGCCGAGCCCGAGCTGCGCCGGGCCGCCCAGCGGGCCGCCCTCGAGCAGCTGGCTCGCATCGAGCGGGCCGAGCTCCAAGGCGGTGAGGACGTCCTCGAGGGCCAGGCCCGCCCCCGCCTGACCCGCCTCGACCACCCGCCGGAGCCTCGCCGGACCGCGCCCGGGCCGGCCCAGATCGACGCCGAAGCGGTGGCGTCGCTGTCCGACAAGCAGCGCGAGCTGCTCCGGGTGGTGCGCCAGACCCCGACCGTGCAACAGGCCGCCGCCGAGCTGGGGGTCAGCCGCTCGAACGTCTACGCCAGCCTCCGGCGCATCGCCCGGCGCCTCTCGGTGCCGAGCGTCCCCGAGCTGGTCAGCGTGGCCCGCCAGGGTGCGGTCCCCGGCCTCGCCGAGTCCTGAACCCGGCCAGCCGGCGGCGGAGCCGTCGGCCAGGGTCGTCCCGCGGCGCAGCGAGCTGTTGGCCCGCTGCGCCTTCCCGCCGGCGGGCACCGAGCTGACCTGCGCGGTGTCGGGAGGCGCCGACTCGATGGCGCTGATGATCCTCGCCGTGGAGGCCGGTTGCCGGGTGACCGCCGTCCACGTCGACCACGGGCTGCGGGCCGGCTCGTCCGCAGAGGCGGGTCTGGTGGCCGACGCCGCCGGCCGGTTCGGCGCCGCCTTCCGGTCCGAGCGGGTGGCGGTGGCCCCCGGCCCCAACCTCGAGGCCCGGGCCCGGGCCGCCCGTCGGCAGGTGCTGCCCCCCGACGCCGCCACCGGCCACACCGCCGACGACCAGGCCGAGACCATCCTGCTCAACCTGGTGCGAGGGGCGGGGCTCGACGGGCTCGCCGGCATCCGCCCCGGCCCCCGCCACCCCATCCTCGCCCTGCGCCGGGTCGAGACCCGCCAGCTGTGCGCCGAGCTCGGCGTGGCCATCGTCGAGGACCCCAGCAACGACGATCCGAGCCACCGGCGCAACCGGATCCGCCACCAGCTGCTGCCGCTGCTCGACGAGATCGCCGAGCGCGACGTGGCCGCCGTTGTCGCCCGCCAGGCCGCCCTCCTCGCCGACGACGCCGACCTGCTCGACGCCCTCGCCGCCTCCATCGACCCGACGTCGGTCGCCGAGCTGGCGGCGGCGCCGGCGCCCCTCGCCCGCCGGGCCCTGCGCAGTTGGCTGCGCCAGGCCGACCCCGAAGGCGAGGCCCACCCCCCGACGCTCACCACCCTCGAGCGGGTGCTGGCCGTGGCCCGCCACGAGGCCCGTTCGGCCCAGATCGGCGGGGGGATCTCCGTCCACCGCCGAGCCGGACGGCTGCGCATCGAGCGCGGTTAGCCTGCGCCCGATGACGGCGCCGGAACGGCCCGCGCTGGACACCTACCGCGACGACCCGCTCCTCGGCGACGTGGTGGTGTCCCACGACGCCCTCGAGGCGCGGGTGGGGGAGCTCGGCGAGCAGATCGCCGCCGACTACCGCGACCGCCCCCCGCTCATGGTCGGCGTGCTCAAAGGGGCGTTCATGTTCATGGCCGACCTGTCGCGCGCCGTCGGGCTCCCCGTCGAATGCGACTTCATGGCCGTCTCCTCCTACGGCAGCGCCACCAAGACCTCCGGGGTGGTCCGCATCGTGAAGGACCTCGACGCCGATCTGACCGGCCGCCACGTGCTCCTCGTCGAAGACATCGTCGACTCGGGGCTGACCCTTTCCTACGTGCGGCGCAACCTGGTGGCCCGCAACCCGGCCAGCCTCGAGGTGTGCGCCCTGTTGGTGAAGGAGGGGCTGCAGCGAGCCGATCCGGACCTGCGCTACGTCGGGTTCCGCATCCCGCCGGTGTTCGTGGTCGGCTACGGCCTCGACGTCGCCGAGCGCTACCGCAACCTCCCGGAGATCCGCGTCTACGAGGGCCCGGTCGGGTAAGGGCCGGGGTGGGAGTGGATGTCGCCCGCGTCGAGCGGGCGGTGCGCGAGATCCTCGCCGCCGTGGGGGAGGACCCCGACCGCGACGGGCTGGCCCGCACGCCGGCGCGGGTGGCGGCCATGTACGCCGAGGTGTTCTCCGGGCTGGCCGAGGACCCCGCCGACCACCTGGCCGTCACCTTCGAGCTGGATCACGACGAGATGGTCATGATCCGCGACATCCCCTTCTACAGCGTGTGCGAGCACCACCTGGTGCCGTTCATCGGCAAGGCCCACGTCGCCTACATCCCGAACGACGACGGCCGCATCACCGGGCTGTCCAAGCTGGCCCGGCTGGTCGAGGGGTTCTCCCGCCGGCCCCAGGTCCAGGAGCGGCTGACCACCCAGATCGCCGACGCCCTCGTCGAACGGCTCGAGCCCCGGGGCGTGCTCGTCGTCATCGAGGCCGAGCACCTCTGCATGTCCATGCGGGGGGTGCGCAAGCCCGGCACCGTCACGGTGACGTCCCAGGTCAGGGGGCTCTTTCGTACCAATCCGGCCACCCGGGCCGAGGCGGTCCAGTTCATCCACGGTCACTGACCGGCCAGTGGCCACCGGTACTCTGGCCCTCATGCGGCCCCTCGTCATGGGCGTGCTGAACGTCACCCCCGACTCGTTCTCCGACGGCGGGGAGTGGTTCGAAGCCGACGCCGCCGTGGCCCGGGGACTGGAGATGGCCGAAGAGGGTGCCGACGTGGTCGACGTCGGGGGCGAGTCGAGCCGGCCCGGGGCCGACCCCGTCCCCCAGGAGGAGGAGCTGCGCCGGGTCGTGCCGGTCGTGGCCGCCCTCGCCCCCCGGGTGCGGGTGTCGATCGACACGGTGAAGCCGGCCGTGGCCCGGGCCGCCGTCGAGGCCGGCGCCACTCTCATCAACGACATATCCGGCACCCTGGCCTCGGTGGCCGCCCAGGCCGGGGTCGGCTGGGTGGCCATGCACATGCGAGGGGACCCGAAGACCATGCAGTCCCTCGCCGCCTACGACGACGTGGTGGGCGAGGTGTGCGCCCGCCTGGCCGAGCTGGTCGCCGGGGCCGAGGCCGCCGGCATCGAGGAGGTCTGGGTCGACCCGGGCCTGGGCTTCGCCAAGACCGCCGCCCACAACCTGGCCCTCCTCGCCTCCCTCGACCGGTTGGCCGCCCTGGGGCGGCCGGTGCTGGTGGGCGCGAGCCGCAAGAGCTTCCTCGGCCCGCTGTCCGCCCGCGCCGGTGAGGACCCCGCCCCGGTCGACGACCGGGCCGAGGCGTCCCTGGCCGCGGCGGTGTGGGCCATGGACCGGGGGGCGGCCATGGTGCGGGTCCACGACGTGGCCGCCACCCTGCAGGCCGCCGCCCTGGTGGGGGAGGGCTGAGGTGCCGATGAAGGGACGGTGGGCGGCGGGCATCCCGCCCCGCAACTTCACCTGGATCCTGGCCGACCAGCTGGCGGTCAGCGAGCGCCCCGGCGGCTACGCCCGCAACCACCGCAAGGTCCGCCGCCAGGAGGAGATCATCTGGCTGCGCGAGCAGGGCTTCACCCGCATCGTGTCGCTGCTGCACTCCCCCCACAACCTCCACGCCTACGAGGAGGAGGGGATCAACTGGTCGCACATGCCGGTGGCGACCAGCGGCGACGTGACCGAGGAGCTCACCGACCTCTTCCGCAGCGTCGACGCCTGGCTGGCCGCCGGCGAGCGGCTGCTGGTCCACCAAGAGGAGCTCGGGGACCGGGTCATGGGCGTGATGGCCGGCTACCTGCTGTGGACCCGCCGGCTGGAGGACCCGCCCCAGGCGGTGACGGTCATCGAGCGCATGCTGAAGCGGCACATGGGGCCGTCCGGGCGCGAGCTGCTGACCATGGTGAAGCCCGCCTGAGGGCGGGCGGTCCGCTGGGGGTGATAGTTGGTGGCCGACTCGATTCAGGTGCGGGGGCTGCGGGTGATGGGCACCCACGGGGTGTTGCCCGAGGAGCGCCAGCGGGCCCAGCCCTTCGAGGTCGACCTCGACCTGCAGGTGGACGTCACCCGGGCCGGCGCCACCGACGACCTCGACGACACGGTCGACTACGGGGCGGTGATCGAGCTGGTCGACCGGCTGGTCTCCACCGAGAGCTGCCGCCTGCTCGAGACCCTCGCCCAGCGCATCGCCGACGCCGTCTTGTCCGAGCCGACCGTGGCCGCCGTCACCGTGGCCGTGCGCAAGCTGCACCCCCCGGTCGCCGCCGACGTCACCTCGGTAGGGGTGAGCATCACCCGCTCCCGTTGACGTCCCGGTGAGGGCCTTCCTCGGCCTCGGCTCCAACCTGGGGGACCGCTGGGCCCACCTGCGTTCGGCGGTGGAGGCGCTGCGAGCCGCCGCCGCCGTCACCTCGGTGCGGGTGTCCCCCGTCTACGAGACGGACCCGGTCGGCGGCCCCGAGGGGCAGGGCCCCTACCTGAACGCGGTGGCCGAGCTGACCACGACCCTCGACCCCAGGGCCCTTCTCGACCTGGCCCACGCCCTCGAGGAGGCGGCCGGCCGGGTGCGGGCCGAGCGCTGGGGCCCCCGCACCCTCGACGTCGACGTCCTGCTGCTCGGCGACGCCGGGGAGATCGCCGTCGACGAGGCGGACCTGGTGGTGCCCCACCCCCGGATGTGGGAGCGCCGCTTCGTCGTCGCCCCCCTCTCCGACCTGGCCCCCGAGCTGGTTCGGGACGGGTCGGAGGCCCGGCTGGAAGGAAAAGTCCGCCGGGTGGGTAATCTGTAAGGCACGAACGGCACCCCGGACGGGGGCTGGAACGTGCAGGAGAGACATTGGAGCTGGTGACCTCCGTCGCCGATTTCTCGGCGGCGCTCGACGCCCACCGGGCCGCGGGCCGGTCGGTGGGCCTGGTGCCCACCATGGGCGCCCTCCACGACGGCCACGCCTCGCTGATCCGGCGCGCCGGCGCCGACTGCGACGTGGTGGCGGTGACGATCTTCGTCAACCCCCTGCAGTTCGGGCCGGCCGAGGACTTCGACGCCTACCCCCGCACCCTCGATGCGGACCTGGCCGTAGCCGGCGCCGCCGGCGCCTCGATCGTGTGCGCCCCGTCGGTCGCCGAGATGTACCCCGCCCCGGTGCTGACCACGGTCCACGTCGCCGGGCTCACCGACACCCTCGAAGGGGCCAGCCGCCCCTCCCACTTCGACGGGGTGGCCACTGTCGTGGCCAAGCTGTTCTCCATGGCCGGGCGGTGCCGGGCCTACTTCGGGGAGAAGGACTACCAGCAGCTCGCCGTGGTGCGCCGCATGTCCGCCGACCTGTCCATGCCGGTCGAGGTGATCGGCTGCCCGACCGTGCGCGAGCCCGACGGGCTGGCCCTGTCGAGCCGCAACGCCTACCTCTCGGCCGACGAGCGGGCCGCCGCCCCCACCCTCCACGCCGCCCTGCGGGCCGGAGCGGCCGCCGTCGAGGCCGGCGAGACCGACCCCGCCGCGGTGCGGGCCGCCATGGGCGCGGTGGTGGCGACCGAGCCCCGCTTGCGCCTCGACTACGCCGAGGCGGTCGACGCCGCCACCCTCGCCGTGCCCGCCCGCCTGGCCGGCGAGGTCCGGCTGCTCATCGCCGCCCGCCTCGGCGCCACCCGCCTCATCGACAACCTCGGAGTCACCGTCCCCACCTCGCCGACCCACGGCGCGACCGAACCCAGAAAGGCAGGCCACGCATGCGCCGGCGCATGATGAAGTCCAAGATCCACCGGGCGACCGTCACCGACGCCAACCTGAACTACGTCGGGTCGATCACCCTCGACACCCGTCTCATGGAGGCGGCCGACATCCTCGAGTGGGAGCAGGTCGCCGTCCTCGACATCGACAACGGCAACCGGTTCGAGACCTACGTGATACCCGGCGGCCCGGGCGAGGTCTGCCTCAACGGGGCCGCCGCCCGCCTCGTCCACCCCGGCGACAAGGTGATCGTCATCACCTACGCCGACTACGAGGCGGCCGAGCTGGCCGGCTTCGAGCCGCGGGTCGTGCACGTCGACTCCTCCAACCGCATCGTCGACGAGCCCCACGGGGCCGAGGTGCGCCGGCTGGGCGCGTAGCCTCCCCGGCGTGAGCGCCGCCGGCACCGACGCCTCCCCGCTCGACGTCCTCGTCCTCGGCAGCGGAGTGGCCGGCCTGTCCGCCGCCGTGCGGGCCGCCGGGGTGGAGGGGCTGTCGGCGGGAGTGCTCACCAAGGCCGACCTGGCCCAGTCGGCCACCCGCTGGGCCCAGGGGGGAATCGCCGCCGTCCTCGGCGGGGACGAGGACTCGACCGACCTCCACCTGGCCGACACCCTCGGCGCCGGCGCCGGCCTGTGCGACACCGACGCCGTGCGGGTGCTGGTCGACGAGGGGCCGGCCCGGGTCAACGACCTCATCGCCATGGGGGCGGTGTTCGACCGCTACCCCGAAGGGGGACTGGCCCGGGCCCGCGAGGGCGGCCACTCCATGGCCCGCATCCTCCACGCCGGCGGGGCCGCCACCGGCGCCGAGATCGAACGGGCCCTCGTCGAGGCGGTGCGCCAGACGGCGGCGGCCATCTGGGAGGGATGGTTCGCCCTCGACCTCGTCGTCGAGGACGGCCGGTGCGTGGGCGTCACCGTCCTCGACCCCGCCGGTCGGGTGAGCGAGATCCGCGCCACCCACCTGGTGCTGGCCACCGGCGGGGCCGGCCAGATGTTCGCCGTCACCACCAACCCGACCCAGGCGACGGGCGACGCCGTGGCCATGGCCCTGCGGGCCGGGGCGGCGGTCGCCGACGTCGAGTTCATGCAGTTCCACCCCACGGCCCTCCACCACCCGGCCATGCCCCGCCCGCTCCTCTCCGAGGCGCTGCGGGGTCACGGGGCGCTGCTGCGCGACGCCGACGGCGAGCGCTTCGTCGACGAGCTGCTACCCCGCGACGTGGTCGCCCGGGCCATGACGGCCCGCATGCTCGACCAGGGCGTCGACCACCTGTGGCTCGACGCCACCGGGCTGGAGCGCTTCGACGAGCGGTTCCCCACCATCGCCGCCTCGGTCCGCCAGGTGGGGCTGGACCCGGCCGCCGACTGGCTCCCCATCGCCCCGGCCGCCCACTACCTGTCCGGTGGTGTGGTGACCGACCTGTGCGGGGCGTCGAGCATCCCCGGGCTGTGGGCGTGCGGCGAGGCGGCCTGCACCGGCGTGCACGGGGCCAACCGGCTGGCCTCCAACTCGCTGCTCGAGGGGATGGTCTTCGCCCCCCGGGTGGTCGAGGCCATCCTCGCCGGCACCGACGCCCCCCAACCGACCGGCGCCATGCGGGCGGTGCTGGACGGCTCCGCCGGCCCCGACGTGATCGGAGGCCGCCCTCTGGCCCTCGAGCTGCCGGGCGGCGCCGGCGGCGGCGCCGACGACGTCGGCGGGCCGGCCAACCCGGCCAAGGAGCGTGACCGTCTCCAGCGGGCCATGACCCACGGCGCCGGGGTGCTGCGCTCGTCCGAGTCGCTCGCCGCCACTGCCGAGGTGGTCGCCGGCGTCCTGTCCGACCTCTCCGATCGGCCGCCCACGCCCGAGGTGGCCGAGCTGCGCAACGTGGCCACCGCGGCGTGGGCGCTGCTGCGGGCCGCCGCCGCCCGCACCGAGAGCCGGGGGGCCCACACCCGCACCGACCACCCTGACACCCGGCCGGAGTGGCGGTGCCGGCTCGTGTTCGGCGGTGCCCGGTGACCGACCGGCGCGACGATCTCCACCCGCCGGCGGCGGCGGTGACCCAGGTGGTGGCGGCCGCCCTGGCCGAGGACCTCCTGCCGATGGGAGACGTGACCGCCGCCCTGGTGCCGTCGGGACGCCGGGCGAGTGCCCACTTCGTGGCCCGGGCCGGCGGTGTCCTCGCCGGCACCAGCGCCGCCACCGAGGCCTACGCCCAGCTCGACCCCGAGGTCGCCGTTGAGTGGCACGCTGACGACGGCGACGGCGTCACCCCCGGCCAGCGGGTCGGCACCGTGTCAGGACCGCTGCGGTCGGTCCTGACCGGCGAGCGCACCGCACTCAACCTGCTCTGTCATCTCTCGGGGGTGGCCACCGCCACCCGGGCCTACGTCGACGCCCTGGCCGCCGGCAACGCCGGCTGTCGGCTGCGCGACACCCGCAAGACCACCCCGGGGTTGCGGGCGTTGGAGAAGGCAGCGGTGCGGGCCGGAGGCGGCGTGAACCACCGGGCCAACCTGTCCGAGTCGATACTGGTCAAGGACAACCATCTCGGCGGGCTGACCATCGCCGAGGCCGTCGGGCGGGCCCGGCGCCGCTGGCCCGGACGCCACGTCGAGGTCGAGTGCGACGACGTCGACCAGGTGAAGGAGGCCCTGGCTGCCGCGGCTGACATGGTGATGCTCGACAACATGACCCCCGAACAGGTGGCCGAATGCGTCGAGCTGGTCCGCTCGGCCGCCCCCGGCGTCCCCGTCGAGGTGTCCGGCGGGGTCACCCTCGCCACCGCCGGCGCCTACGCCCTCGCCGGCGCCGACTTCGTCTCCGTGGGGGCCGTCACCCACTCGGCGCCCATCCTCGACATCGGCCTCGACATCGCCCCCGACGGAGCGGGCTGAGCGGTGCTGCTCACCATCGACGTCGGCAACACCCAGACGGTGATCGGCATGTACCAGTCCGACGCCGCCCCCCCGCCCGATGGGGGCCGCTCCGGTCCGGCCCAGGCCGGCCGCCAGGGGAGGGGGGCGGGAGGACGGGGCGCCGAGACCGACCTGCTCCACCACTGGCGGCTGGCCACCGTGGCCGAGCGCACCCCCGACGAGCACGCTCTTCTCGTGGCCGAGCTGCTCGACCTCGACGGCCACCGGGCCGAGGAGGTCGTCACCGGCATCGCCGTGTCGTCCGTCGTGCCCCGCGTCACCGCCGCCCTGCGCGAGATGATCGTCCGGCGCTACGACGTGTTCTCGGTGGTGGTGGAGCCCGGGGTCCGCACCGGCATGCCGATCCTCTACGACAACCCGAAAGAGGTCGGCGCCGACCGCATCGCCAACGCGGTGGCGGCCATCGACCTGTACGGCGGCCCCTGCATCGTCGTGGACTTCGGCACCGCCACCACCCTCGATGCCGTGTCGCCCAAGGGCGAGTACCTCGGGGGGGCGATCATCCCCGGCATCGAGATCAGCCTCGACGCCCTCTTCGAGCGGGCCGCCGCCCTGCGCCGGGTCGAGCTGGTCGAGCCCCGCCACGTGATCGGGCGCAGCACGGTGGAGTCGATCCAGTCGGGCGCCATCTACGGATACGTGGCCCAGGTCGACGGCTTGTGCCGGCGCATGGCGGCCGAGGTCGACCCCGCCGCGACCGTAGTGTGCACCGGCGGGCTCGGCTCGTTCATCGCCCGGTTGTGCGAGACCATCCAGTACGTCGAGCCCTGGCTCACCCTCCACGGCTTGCGCCTCGTCTACGAACGGAACCTGCCGTGACCGAAACCCCCTACCGCTTCGACCGCTCCCACCAAGCCGCCGCCCTCCACCACCAGTTCGACGGCATCGACGCCGGCGCCGAGACGGGTGAGGTGGTGTCGGTCGCCGGTCGGGTCATGCTCCACCGCCATCAGGGCAAGCTCGACTTCGCCGAGCTGCGCGACTCGTCCGGCTCCATCCAGCTGTTCGCCGGCGCCAACCACACCACCGACTTCGACGGCTTCACCCGGCTCAGCCTGGGCGACTGGGTGGGGGCCACCGGCGAGGTGATGAAGACCCGCCGGGGCGAGCTGTCGGTGCGGGTGTCCGAGTGGGTGCTGCTGGCCGAGGCCCGCCACGGCTTCGGCGACAAGTGGCGCGGCGTCACCGACGTCGACACCCGTTACCGCCAGCGCGAGGTCGACCTGTGGGCCAACGAGTCGTCGCGACGGGTGTTCGCCCTCCGGTCCCGCATGGTGAGCCTCATCCGCCGCCAGCTGGAGGAGCGGGGCTTCGTCGAGGTGGAGGGGCCCACGCTGCAGCTGGTGCCGAGCGGCGGCCACGCCCTTCCGTTCCGCACCCACCACAACGCCTTGGACCTCGACCTGTTCCTGCGCATCGCCCTCGAGCTGCCCCTCAAGCGGCTGGTGATCGGCGGCTTCGAGAGGGTGTTCGAGATCGGCCGGGTGTTCCGCAACGAGGGCATCTCGCCCCGCCACAACCCGGAGTTCACCATGCTCGAGCTGTACGAGGCCTACGCCGACTACACCGACATGATGGAGCTGACCGAGAGCCTCGTCTCCGAGACGGCGGCCGCCTTGCTCGGCACCACCTCCATCACCTACCAGGGGCGGGCGCTCGACCTCGGCCGGCCGTGGCGGCGGGCGACGCTCACCGAGCTGGTGGCCGAGACCGCCGGCCTCGAGGTCGACCTGGACATGGGCGTCGACAAGCTGCGGGAGGTCGCCTCCGCCGCCGGCGTCCCCGTCGAGCCCCAATGGGGCCCGGGCAAGGTCCTGCTCGAGATCTACGAGAAGACCACCGAGCACCAGCTGTGGGGCCCGGTCTTCGTGTGCGACTACCCCCAGGAGGTCTCGCCCCTGGCCCGGTCCCACCGCAGCCGGCCGGGATACGTCGAGCGGTTCGAGGCGATCGTCGCCGGGCGGGAGCTGGCCAACGCCTTCTCGGAGCTCAACGACCCCGACGAGCAGCGGGCCCGCTTCGAGGAGCAGGTCCGCGAGCGGGCCGCCGGGGACGCCGAGGCCATGCCCCTCGACGCGGACTACCTGCGGGCCATGGAGCAGGGGCTGCCCCCGACCGGCGGTCTCGGGGTGGGCATCGACCGGCTGGCCATGCTCCTCGCCGACGTGGCCAACATCCGCGACGTCATCCTCTTCCCGACCCTGCGCCCCGAAGCCTGAGTCGGCGTCAACTCCGGTTGGCGAGCGGGGACCGGCGACCACCAGCAAAAAATGCTGTCGCAAAATGCACCGAACGCCGGTGTCACACACCGTCGTTTGCCAACAAACGTTGGCAGAGAAAAACGACGAACAACCCCGAGAGCGGACCGGGCCGGCCCCCGGGGGGCGCCGGGGCGAGCGGTCAGACCGCCGGCAGGTCGTCGATGACCAGGTGGCCGAGTCGGCCCAGGGCCTGACCGACGGTCGGGGCCAGCCCGTCCACGGCCGAGGCGGCCTGGTCGGCGTAGTCGCGGGCCAGCTCGAGGCAGCCGCCGATGGCCCCGGAGGACCGCACGATGGCCCGGGCCTTGTCGCGCTCGGGCGGGTCGAGAGGACCCCCGAGGAGGGGCCGGAGCTCGGCGCCGGAGTCCTCGTCGGCCAGGGTGCGGATGACCGGCAGGGTGTAGACGCCGGCGACCATGTCGAGACCGGCCGGCTTTCCCAGCATCTGGTCGGTGCCCACCACGTCGAGGACGTCGTCGCAGATCTGGAACACCATCCCGAAGGCGTGCCCGTAGGAGGTGAGGGCCTCGAGCTGGTCGCGGTCCAGGCCGGCGGTCAGCGCCCCGATGCGGCAGGCGGCCGACATCAGCGAGGCGGTCTTGCCGGCGATGGCCGCCAGGTAGGAGGTCTCCGACCGGTTGACGTCGTAGGCGGCCTGGATCTCGAGGGTCTGGCCCTGGCACAGCTTGGCGATGGTGGCGGCCAGCAGGCCGGCCACCTCGGTGCCGAGGCCGGCGGCGATCTCCGAGGCCCGGGCCAGCAGGAAGTCCCCGGCCAGGATGGCGATCAGGTTGCCCCATTTGGCGTTGACCGTCTCCACCCCCCGGCGGGTGGCGGCCTCGTCGATGACGTCGTCGTGGCACAACGACCCGACGTGGACCAGCTCGACGGAGACCCCCCCGAGGAGCACCTCGTCGGGGGCGACGGGCCCGTCGGCCGATCCGGCCCCTGCCGCGGCCAGGGTCAGGGCGGGCCGGAGCCGCTTGCCGCCGGCGTCCACCAGGTGGCGGGCGACCTGAGTCAGGAACGGATCTTCGGTGCTCACGGCCTCCGTGAGGCGCCGCTCGAGGCTGGATAGTTCGTCCTCGAGGCGGGGAAGGTCCAGGAGGTGAGCCACGTTCACTGCCACGGAACATAGGCGACCCTCCCGGGGTTGAGAAAACCCCTGGGGCTACGGTGGTCCCCAGGTCTCATGGAGGGGGGGTGCCGTTCCGACACTCCCCCTGAGTAGAATTGTCAGCGAGCCACCTAGGCCCGCCAGGAGGCATCTTGTTCGAACGCTTCACCGACCGAGCCCGTAGGGTCCTCGTGCTGGCGCAGGAGGAAGCTCGGCTCCTCAACCACAACTTCATCGGGACCGAGCACATCCTCCTCGGGTTGATCCACGAGGGAGAGGGCGTCGCGGCCAAGGCGCTCGAGTCGCTGGGGATCTCGCTGGAGGCGGTCCGCGAGAAGGTGGAGGAGACCATCGGGCCGGCCGGGTCGGCGACGACGGGCTCGCCCCCGTTCACCCCCCGGGCCAAGAAGGTCCTCGAGCTTTCCCTGCGCGAGGCGCTGCAGCTCGGCCACAACTACATCGGCACCGAGCACATGCTGCTCGGGCTGGTGCGCGAGGGCGAGGGCGTGGCCGCCCAGGTCCTCGTCAACCTGGGCGCCGACCTGTCCCGGGTCCGCCAGCAGGTCATCCAGCTCCTGTCCGGCTACGGCAACAAGGAGGCGGCCGCCGCCGGCGGCCCGGCCAGCCAGGAGGTCCCCTCCGGCTCGCCCGTGCTCGACCAGTTCGGGCGCAACCTCACCAGCCTGGCCCGCGAGAAGAAGCTCGACCCGGTCATCGGGCGCGAGCGCGAGATCGAGCGGGTGATGCAGGTTCTCTCCCGCCGGACCAAGAACAACCCGGTCCTCATCGGCGAGCCCGGCGTCGGCAAGACGGCCATCGTCGAGGGACTGTCGCAGAAGATCGTGGCCGACGACGTCCCCGAGACGCTCAAGGGCAAGCAGCTCTACACCCTCGATCTCGGCGCCCTGGTCGCCGGCAGCCGCTACCGGGGTGACTTCGAGGAGCGCCTCAAGAAGGTGCTGAAGGAAATCCGCACCCGCGGCGACATCATCCTTTTCATTGACGAGCTGCACACGCTGGTCGGCGCCGGCGCAGCCGAGGGGGCCATCGACGCCGCCTCGATCCTCAAGCCCATGCTGGCCCGGGGCGAGCTGCAGACCATCGGCGCCACCACCCTCGAGGAGTACCGCAAGCACCTCGAGAAGGACGCCGCCCTCGAGCGGCGCTTCCAGCCGATCAAGGTGGACGAGCCCTCGCTCACCCACACCATCGACATCCTGAAGGGGCTGCGCGACCGCTACGAGTCGCACCACTCGGTGACCATCACCGACCAGGCTCTGGTGGCGGCGGCCAACCTGGCCGACCGCTACATCTCCGACCGCTTCCTGCCCGACAAGGCCATCGACCTCATCGACGAGGCCGGGTCGCGGCTGCGT
Source organism: Actinomycetota bacterium (assembly GCA_021325435.1). GTDB lineage: Bacteria > Actinomycetota > Acidimicrobiia > Acidimicrobiales > JAJPHE01 > JAJPHE01. The sequence goes on from JAJPHE010000154.1 coordinate 21,974, forward strand.
ATCCGGCGCATGTCGACGCCTCCCGACTACAAGAAGCTCGAGGACGACATCAGCCGCATCCGGCGCGAGAAGGAAGCGGCCATCGAGAAGCAGGCCTTCGACCAGGCCAAGAAGCTGGCCGATCAGGAGAAGGAGAAGCTCGAGGCCAAGACGGCGATGGAGGCCGAGTGGCGCTCCGAGGGCGTGGACCTGTTCGACGTGGTCGACGAAGAGGTCATCGCCGAGGTCCTGGCCAACTGGACGGGCATCCCCGTCTACAAGCTGACTGAGGAGGAGACGGCCAAGCTGCTGCGCATGGAGGACGAGCTGCACCGGCGGGTCATCGGCCAGCAGGACGCCATCGCCGCCCTGTCGCGGGCCATCCGGCGGACCCGGGCCGGCCTCAAGGACCCGAAGCGGCCCAGCGGATCGTTCATCTTCCTGGGCCCCACCGGCGTGGGCAAGACCGAGCTGGCCAAGACGCTCGCCGAGTTCCTGTTCGGCGACGAGAGCGCCCTCATCCAGCTCGACATGTCCGAGTACATGGAGAAGCACACCGTCAGCCGGCTGGTCGGCTCGCCTCCGGGCTACGTCGGCTACGAGGAGGGCGGCCAGCTAACCGAGGCGGTGCGGCGCAAGCCGTTCTCCGTCGTGCTGTTCGACGAGGTCGAAAAGGCCCACCCGGACGTGTTCAACGCCCTGCTGCAGATCCTGGAGGACGGCCGCCTGACCGACTCCCAGGGCCGCTCGGTGGACTTCAAGAACACGGTGCTGATCATGACGTCGAACCTCGGCACCGCCGATCTGCGCAAGGCGTCGGTCGGCTTCGCCAAGACGACCTCGGCGGTGACCTACGAGAAGATGAAGGAGAAGGTGCACGAGGCCCTGAAGCAGCACTTCCGGCCCGAGTTCCTGAACCGCATCGACGAGGTCATCGTGTTCCACGAGCTGTCCCGCGAGGAGGTCACCGAGATCGTCGACCTGATGATCCGGCGGGTCTCCGAGCAGCTCGAGGGGCAGGGCCTCGGCTTCGAGATGACCCCGGCCGCCAAGGCCCTCCTGGCCGAGAAGGGCTACGACCCCACCCTCGGCGCCCGACCCTTGCGTCGGGCCATCCAGCAGATGGTCGAGGACCCGCTGTCGGAGCGGATCCTGTGGAAGGAGTTCAACGTCGGCGAGACGATCATCGTCGACGCCGAGGGAGACCAGATCGTCTTCCGCTCCATCGAGGGCATCGAGCCCCCGCCGGTGGAGATGGCCGGCACCTCCTCCGAGTAGCCCGCCCTCGCGTGTACGGGCGGGTGCTGGTCGGCACGGACGGGTCGGACACGGCCCGGCGCGCCGTCGAGCGGGCGGTGGAGGTGGCGGAGGCCACCGGCTCGTCGGTGACGATCGTCAGCGTGGGCGACCCTGACCGGGCCCTGGCGGTGGCCCAGGCCGAGGCCGAGCGCCACTCCGACGCCGGGGTGGACATCGCCGCCCGGGCCTGCCAGGGCGATCCCGCCGCCGCCCTGGTGGAGGCGGCCGAGGCCGAAGGGGCCGGGCTCCTGGTGGTGGGCAGCCGGGGCATGACCGGCCCGGCCCGGCTGCTCGGGTCGGTCCCCAACAAGGTGAGCCACCACGCCCCCTGCCACCTGCTGATCGTCCACACCACCTGACCGGCGGGCGCCGCCATCCGCGGGGGTGTCGCAGCCCCTCCTTACCATCGGGCCATGCCCCGCCTGCGCACCGTCCACCGCTGCCACGAGTGCGGGTCCGCCCAGCCCCGCTGGTCGGGGCGCTGCGGGGCGTGCGGGGCGTGGAACTCGCTGATCGAAGAGGTGGAGGCCACGCCGGCGGCGGCGTCCTCCCGGCCGGCGGGGCTGCGGTCCGAGTCGGCCGGGCCGGCGGTGCCGATCACCAGCGTCGAGGGCCACGACGACCGCCCCCTGCCGACCGGGCTGGACGAGCTCGACCGGGTCCTCGCCGGCGGCCTGGTGCCCGGCTCGGCCACCCTCCTCGGCGGCGAGCCGGGGATCGGCAAGTCGACCCTGGTGCTCCAGGCCCTGGCCAACCTGACGGCGGCCGGTCACCGCTGCCTCCTGGTCGCCGCCGAGGAGTCCAAGGCCCAGGTGCGCATGCGGGCCGAGCGGCTGGGGGCGGTGGGCGACTCGCTGTGGCTGGTGGCGGCCACCTCCCTCGCCGACGTCACCGCCGCGGTCACCGAGCTAGAGCCGAGCGTGTGCGTGGTCGACTCGATCCAGGCCCTCTACGACCCGGCGCTGGAGTCGGCCCCCGGGTCGGTGGCCCAGGTGCGGGCCTGCGCCCACGAGCTGGTCGGGCTGGCCAAGGGGCGGGGCACCTCGATGGTGATGATCGGCCACGTCACCAAGGAGGGGGCCCTGGCCGGGCCCCGGGTGCTCGAGCACCTGGTCGACACCGTTCTTTCCTTCGAAGGCGACCGCCACCACGCCCTGCGCCTCCTCCGGGCGGTCAAGCACCGGTTCGGGCCGGTGGGGGAGCTGGGCCTGTTCGAGATGACCGGGGCCGGGCTGGCGCCGGTGGCCGACCCGAGCGGCATGCTCCTCGCCGACCGCCGCTTCGGGGTGCCGGGCTGCGTGGTGCTGCCGGCCATGGAGGGCAGCCGCCCCCTCTTGGTCGAGCTGCAGTCGCTGGCCACCTCGACCTCCCTGCAGATGCCCCGCCGGTCGGCCCAGGGCCTCGACGGCGGCCGCCTGTCGCTGATGATCGCCGTCCTCCAGCGCCGGGCCGGCCTGGCCCTCGGCACCTACGACGTGTACGCCTCGGTGGTGGGCGGGGTGCGGGTGACCGAGCCGGCGGCCGACCTGGCCCTCGTCCTGTCGCTGGCGTCGGTGGTGCGCGACCAGGTCGTCCATCCCGACCTGGTGGTGTTCGGGGAGGTCGGCCTGGGCGGCGAGGTCCGCCAGGTGGTCCACACCCCGAGGCGGCTGGCCGAGGCGTTCCGGCTCGGGTTCCGCCGGGCCATCGTGGCCGGCTCGTCGGCCGACGGGCCCGAGGGGATGTCGGTCTACCGGGTGGCGAGCGTCGGCCAGGCCATCGAGACGATGGGCCGGCTCCGTCCGGGGTTGAGGGCGCTGCCCGGGCCGGGCGGGCCGACCTGAGCGAGCCGACCCGCCGGTAGCATGCGGGTCGTGCCGTCCCGCAGGAGCCTGGCGATGACGGAGGCTCTCGGGGCGGTCGCGCCCGGCACCCCGCTGCGCGAGGGTCTCGACCGGATCCTGCAGGCCGGCAAGGGCGCCCTCATCGTGGTGGGCGACCATCCCGACGTGCTGTCGATCTGCTCGGGCGGGTTCCTCCTCGACGCCGAGTTCAGCCCCCAGCGGCTGTCGGAGCTGGCCAAGATGGACGGGGCGATCATCCTGGCCGCCGACGCCAGCCGCATCGCCCGCTCCAACGTCCACCTGGTCCCCGACCCGAGCGTGCCCACGACCGAGACGGGCACCCGCCACCGCACCGCCGAGCGGGTGGCCCGGTCGCTCGACGTTCCGGTCATCTCCGTGTCGGAGACCATGACCGTCATCGCCGTCTACCGGAACAACGAGAAGCACCCGCTGGAGCCCATCCCGAGGCTGATCGACCGGGCCAACCAGGCCCTCCAGACCCTCGAGCGCTACAAGAACCGCCTAGATGTGGTGTCGGCCGCCCTGTCGGCCCTCGAGGTGGAGGACCTGGTGACGGTGCGCGACGTGGTCACCATGCTGCAGCGTTCGGAGATGGTCCGCCGCATCGCCGAGGAGGTCCAGGACTACATCGTCGAGCTGGGAACGGACGGCCGGCTGGTCCTGCTCCAGCTGGAGGAGCTGATGGGCGGGGTGGAGGACGACCGCCACCTGGTGGTGCAGGACTACCTGCGCGAGGAGGCCGCCTGGCGGATCGACCAGGCCGTCGAGCTTTTGGCCACCCTGTCCACCGAGGACCTCCTCGACCTGAAGACGGTGGCCTGGGTGCTGCGCATCCCGACCGACGTCGGCGGGCTCGACGCCGGCCTGCAGCCCCGGGGCTTCCGTCTCCTGTCGCGCATCCCCCGGCTGCCCGACGCCGTCATCGGCCGGGTGGTGAACCACTTCGGCGACCTGCAGAAGATCATGCGGGCCTCGGTCGACGAGCTCGACGACGTCGAGGGGGTGGGCTCGGGCCGGGCCCGGGCCATCAAGGAGGGCCTGTCGCGCCTGGCCGAGACCAGCATCCTCGACCGCTACTCATGAGGACCGAGCTGCCCTCCGGCACCCCCGTCGAGCTGGCCCGGCCGGCGGGCGAGGCGGCCGGCGGCCTGGTGGTCGCCCCCGACATCGGCGGGCTGCGGCCGCTGTTCGACGACCTGTGCGCCCGCCTGGCCGAGGAGAACCGCTGGGTCGTCGCCGCCCCCGAGCCCTTCGCCGGCCAGGCCGACATGCCCGTCGATCAGCGCCTGGCCGCCGCCGGCGGGTTGGACGACGCCCGGGTGCTGGGCGACCTGCGGGCCGCCGCCGACCTCACCGGGGTCGAGCGGGTCGGCATCGTCGGGTTCTGCATGGGGGGCATGTACGCCCTGAAGGCGTCGGGCACCGGACGGTTCGCCGCCGCCGTGGCCTTCTACGGGATGATCCGGGTCCCCGAGCAGTGGAGGGGGCCGGCCCAGGGCGAGCCGCTGGAGGCGCTGGGCCGCCCCGGTCGTTGTCCCGTGCTCGCCATCATCGGCGGCCACGACCACTGGACCCCGCCCGGGGACGTGGACGCCCTCCGCCAGGTGCCGGGGGTGGAGGTGGTCGTCTACCCCGACGCCGAGCACGGCTTCGCCCACGACGCCAGCCGTCCCTCCCACCGGCCCGACGACGCCGCCGACGCCTGGGGCCGGGCGGTGGCCTTCCTGGGCGGAGCGCTGGGTTAGGTGGCCCGCTGGGCCAGCTTGCCCCGGTCGAGGACCCGGTAGCGGCGCTCCTCCTGGGCCAGCCAGCCCAGCCGGACGAAGGTGGCGATGGCCTTGTTCACCCGCTCGCGTGAGGCGCCCACGATGCCGGCCAGCTCCTCCTGGGTCACCGGCAGGACGAAGTCGTCGGCGTCGCCGGCCAGCTCGAGGAGCCGCTTGGCCGTCCGGCCGGTGACGTCGAGGAACATGGAGTCGGCCAGGGCCTCGTTGGTTGTGCGTAGCCGCCGGGCCAGCAGGGACACGACCATCCACAGCGCCTCGGGGCGGGCCTCGAGGGCCCGGCGCACCGGGCCGTAGGGGACGGCCAGCACCTCGGACGGTTCGAGGGCCCGGGCCTCGGCCGACCGGCCCCCGCCGTCGAGGAGCGGCATCTCGCCGAACACGTCCTCCTCCTCCATGAGGGCCACGACCGAGGAGTGGCCGTCACCGGAGCGGCGGGCGATGGCGACCCGCCCCGAGCACACCACGTACAGGGCGTCGGCCACGTCCCCCTCGGCGAAGAGCAGGTCCCCCCGCGACAACCCGACCAGGTGGGCCTCGGCCGCCAGATCGTCGAGGGCGTCGTCGCCGAGGCCGGACAGAAGCTCGGTGGCGGCCAGCACGGCGCGAATGTCCACGCCGGCGAGAGTAGCCAGACGACACCGGGCTGAGTTGTGGGAAGACCTCATCTCTGGCACCCTGGATAGGCCCCCACCTGCATAAATCCCCCGGGAGAGGTATGTCTTTCGACGTCGGTGACAAGGTCGTCTACCCCCATCACGGCGCCGCGGTGATCGAGCGACGCGAGCAGCGTGAGGTGTTCGGGGAGAAGCGTGAATACCTGGTACTTCGCCTGGCCTACGGGGACCTGACCCTGATGGTGCCGACCGACAACACCGACGAGGTGGGCCTGCGCGAGGTGATCAACGACGAGGAGGTCGAGGAGGTGTTCGCCGTCCTTCGCAAGAAGGAGGCGCGCATGCCGACCAACTGGTCGCGTCGGTACAAGAACCACGTGGAGAAGCTGAAGTCGGGCGACATCTACCAGGTGGCCGAGGTCGTCCGGAACCTCTCCATCCGCGACAAGGACAAGGGCCTGTCCGCCGGCGAGAAGCGGATGCTCACCCGTGCCCGCCAGATCCTCGTGTCCGAGCTGACCTTCGCCATCGGCGTCGACGAGGCCGAGGCCGAGAAGAAGCTCAACGAGGCGCTGCCGTAGCTGCGGGCGTCTGGGCCCTCGTGCTGGCGGCGGGTGGGGGGAGCCGGTTCGGGGGACCCAAGCAGTTCGAGCCCCTCGCCGGCCGCCGGGTGGTCGACTGGTCGCTCGACGCCGCCCGCTCGGTCGCCGACCATGTCGTGCTGGTCCTGCCCGCCGGGCGCGCCGAGGGTGACTGGCCCGGCGCCGACGACGTCGTCCCCGGGGGGGCGACCCGCTCGGACTCCGCCCGGGCCGGGCTGGCCGTCGTCGACGCCGACGCCGAGGTGGTGGTCATCCACGACGCCGCCCGGCCCCTCGCCCGACCCGAGCTGTTCGCCGCGGTGGTGAGCGCCCTGGGCCGGGGGGCCGACGGGGCCCTGCCCGGCGTGGCCGTCCCCGACACGGTGAAGGAGGTGGCGGGCGACCGGGTGGTGGCGACCCTCGACCGGGCCCACCTGGTGCTGGTGCAGACCCCCCAGGCCTTCCGGGCCGACTGGCTGCGGCGGGCCCACGCCGCCGGCGGCCAGGCGACCGACGACGCCGCCCTGGTGGAGGCGGCCGGCGGCCGGGTGGTGGTGGTCGAGGGCGACCCCCGCAACGTGAAGATCACCCATCCCGACGACCTCGTGGTGGCCGAGGCCCTGCTGGGGCGGCGGTGAGCCACCGGGTCGGGCTGGGCTTCGACGCCCACCGCTTCTCCCACGAGCCCGGCCGCCGCCTGGTGCTGGGCGGCGTGGAGATCGCCGACGGGCCTGGGCTGGCCGGCCACAGCGACGCCGACGTGGTCGCCCACGCCGTGGCCGACGCCCTGCTGGGGGCGGCCGGCCTGGGCGACCTGGGCACCCTGTTCCCCGACAGCGACCCGTCCTTCGCCGGGGCCGACAGCGTGGAGCTGCTCGAGCGGGTAGTCGCCATGGTCGTGCGGGCCGGATGGCGGGCGGTGAACGTGGACTGCGCCGTCGCCCTCGAACAGCCCCGTCTCGCCCCGCACAAGCCGGCCATGGAGGAACGCCTGTCCGGGGTGGTCGGATCCCCGGTGACGGTGCGAGCGAAGAGCCCCGAAGGCCTCGGCGCCCTGGGCCGGGGCGAGGGTGCGGCCTGCTGGGCGGTGGCCCTGCTCGAGAGCCAGTGAGGGGTCGACCGCCCCGCCGGCCCCCGCCGTCCCGGGCCCGCCTCGACCCCGCCCGGCGCCGGGCCGCGCCCCGGGGCCTGGGCGGGGAGCAGGTCGAGGGCCGCCGGGCGGTGGAGGAGCTGCTCAGCGCGGGCCGGCGCCGGGTGCGCGACGTCTGGGTGGCCGAGGGGGCCGAACCGTCGCCCGTGCTCGAGCGGATCATCGCCTCCGCCACCCGCCGGCGGGTGCCGGTGCGCTGGACCCCCCGGGGCCGGCTGGAGGCCGAGGCCCGCACCGAGTCCCACCAGGGGGTCCTCGCCCACGCCGACCCGCTGCCCGAGGCCGACCTCGAGGAGCTGGTCCACCGGCCGAGGGGCGGGGCCGTCCCCTTCCTGGTCGTGCTGGAAGGCGTGACCGACCCGGGCAACCTGGGCGCCGTCCTGCGCAGCGCCGAGTTCGCCGGGGCGACCGGGGTGGTCCTGGCCCGCCACCGGGCCGTCCACGTCACCCCCACGGTCGCCAAGGCCGCCGCCGGCGCCGTCGAGCACCTGCCGATCGCCCTGGTGGCGGGCATCCCGACCGCCCTCGCCGCCCTCGGGCGCCTCGGGGTCTGGTCGGTCGGCCTGGACGCCGACGGGCCGGCGTCGGTCTTCGACCTGGAGCTCGCCGACCGACCCATCGCCCTGGTCATGGGGGCGGAGGACCGGGGGTTGTCGCGCCTGGCCCGTCAGCGCTGCGACGTGGTGGCCGCCATCCCCCGGCGGGGGAGCCTGGAGTCGCTCAACGTGGCCGCCGCCGCCGCCGTGGCCTGTTTCGAGGTGGCCCGGAGGCGCCAGGCCCCTAACTAGTCACGAACTAGGCAGGAACTGGTTGAGCTACGGGGCTGGCCCTCTCCTTTCCTGCTCGGGCTCGCAAAAATTTTGTCCGAATCTTCCGGATCCGTAGGATTTTTGGCCCGTGGTGGGTGGTTGGGGACCCCTTGTGACCGTTGACACGCACCCAGTGGCGTGGCTATAGATACCTAGTCCTTACGGGCTAGGACCCCCAAACCTCCGGCCCGCAGGCGACGAGCGCAGCACCAGGTCACACAGAAACCACCATCACACCAGACCAGGAGCACTCCCCCAATGGCCCAGAACGCCCTCACCGCCCTGCAGGACCTGGCCGACGAGGACCTCGTCGAGCGTTTCCAGGCCGGAGACGCCGACGCCCTCAACGTGCTCCTCGAGCGCTACCGCCGCTTCGCCCGGGCCAAGGCTCGTGGCTACTTCCTCGTGGGCGCCGACGCCGACGACGTCGAGCAGGAGGGTCTGATCGGCCTGTACAAGGCGGCCCGCGACTACCGGCCCGAGCGCGAGTCCTCCTTCCGGTCCTTCGCCGAGCTGTGCGTGACCCGTCAGGTCATCACCGCCATCAAGACCGCCACCCGCCAGAAGCACCAGCCGCTCAACCAGTACCTGTCGATCTCGGGCTCCCGGCCCAGCGAGGACGGCGGCGAGCGCAACGCCGACGACGTGCTCGAGGGCCGCCACTGCGCCCCCGACCCGGCCGAGGAGGTCGTGGCCAACGAGCGCATGAACCGCATGCGCCAGTCGATGGCCGAGATGCTCTCCGGCCTCGAGGTCGAGGTGCTCCGCCTCTACGTGGAGGGCCGCTCCTACCAGGAGATCGGCTCCCACCTGCAGCGCCACGTCAAGTCGATCGACAACGCCCTGCAGCGCATCAAGCGGAAGTTGGACCAGCACATGGCGACCGAGGCGGCCGAGGACCTGGCCGACCAGGAGATGGCCCTGGCCGGGTAGCGCCGCTACGGCCCCGGCCGGACGCCACGTTCGCCCTGGTAGAGGGGTTCTGCGCCCGCTACGCCAACCCCAAGACCCGGGCCGACCAGGCTCGCTGCCTCTGGCAGTTGCTGGGCGACCTGGCGCCGGCCGAGCTGCGGGACGCCGACATCCTCGACTGGGCCCGGGGCCGCGACCGGACCTTCGCCAACAACTCGATCCGGCGCCGGCTGGCCCTGGCCAGGACGTTCCTGCGGTGGTGCGACCGGCGGGGGGTCGGGCCGGGCCTGGACCTCGAGGAGGAGTTCGCCGTGATGCGCCGGAGCTACCCGGCCACCTACGGCAAGGTCCAGGACGCCCACCCGGCCCGTTGGCTGAGCGCCGATGAGGCCGCCCGGCTGGTGGCCACCTGCTCGGACGGCACATGCCAGGGCGAGCGCGACGAGCTGGCCATCCGCCTCGGGCTCCTCGGCCTGCGAGTGGCCGAGCTGTGCTCCCTCACCTGGGCCAACGTCCTTGCCGACCGGACGCTGGCCTGGACCGGCAAGGGCCGCAAGCCCCGGCGGGTGAGGATCGGGCTCGGCCTGGCCGCCCGCCTGGAGGCCTGGCACGATGCCTACGAAGCCGGGCTCGGCCGGCCGGTGGCCGGGTCGGACCCGGTCATCTGCGCCATCCGTACAGCCAACCAGCACACCGCAGCCCGGCAGGTGGCTTGGAGCGCAACCATCACGCACTACGCGTACCGGCGGCTCCTGGCGCGCCGGGCCGACGCCGCGGGGCTCGGCCACGTCGCCCCTCACGATCTGCGGCGCACCGCCGCCAACCTGCTGAACACGGCCCGGTCGGCCGACGGCGGGCACCTGTTCGACGTGGGCGACATCCAGAAGGTCCTCGGCCACGCCCAGATCGGGACGACCCAGCGCTACCTCAACGCCCTGGACACCGACGCCATCGATCGCGCCGCCCCGGTACTCGACCTCGCATAGGCCCTCCCCACGACTCCGCAGCCATCCTTCGACACGCTCAGACCGCATTCCCGGGGTGCCGACGGCGGCCTTGCCGGCTGCGCCTCCCGGCCGCCGCACCCGCATGCGCCCGCGCTGTCAGGTGGTCACGAAGCGAGCGGGCCAGCCTGCCGGTCCGCCCGAGCCGCTTTCCGTGCCGCGGCCGTCTCAGACCAGCACAGCAGCCGGGCCGCCTGCTCGGGGCCGAGCCCGAACGCGGTGATGCCGTCCCCCCAGTGCCGCAGGATCATCCCGGTCTTCGGCCGGAGGGTGCGGCTAGCCCCGTAGCTGTCGACGTAGAGCTTCCAGCCCACCCATCTCGACAGCCGCCGCTCGAGCTCCTCGGCAACCGCTCGGTCGACCTCCACCTCCTCGACGACCGGGTTGAACCCGACCTTGCGGCCCCACCGCCCGAAGTACTGGCCGACCCCGACGAAGCCCTCCGGCGGGCACTTCTGCCGCCATTTCGAAGCTTCGCGGGCCAGGTAGGCCGCGACCCTCGTGCGGTCTGCGGCCACGGCCACCTCGTCGGACCAGAACATCACCGCCACGTCCACCCCGCGGGCGTGATGGTTCTTCACCACCCCGGAGGTGCCGACGATCTCCGCCCACGCTGTGCGGATCCACATGGCGAACTCCCCGCCGTAGCGGGTGCCGATCGGACGAAGCACGGCCCGGCCCTGGTACCGGCCCAACGCCCGCTCGAACCGGTGCCGCATCAGAGTGCGCTCACGGAGACCTTCGAACTCGTCGTCGGAGAGCTGGCTGGGCAGGCCGATGTAGAGGTGCATGTGGGGTCGGCCGGATTGCTGGAACTCCTTGGCCCACACGCCAACCAGCGGCTCGCCCCACCGGCGCACCCATCGCCGTTCGAACGCCCGCCGGTGGGCCTCCATCGCCCGGCCGTCCGGCACCCACTGCTTCCAGTCGCCCGGATAGGTGAGCGACACCATCGCCGGCCGGGGTCCCAATAGCTCCCACGGCAGGGACATGAACAGCCGGCGCATGTTGTTCCGGCTGCGACGGCTCTGACCCCGGTCGCCCCGGCCGGCCGCCGGGCCACCGTCTTCCTCGGCGGACGGCCCGGCGGGGGAGTCCACGCCGTCGGGGTCCGTCTCCGACAGCCCGAGTTCGGGGTCCAACGGCTGCAGGGGGCGGGCGCTGCCCCGGCCCTTGGGACGGCCGGAGTGCCGGACCAGCTGGACGTAGCCCCGGCTGACGACCAGGCCGAACCGGTCCTGGGCCCAGGGCTTCCGGTGGAGCGGCTTGTAGAATTGCACGAATGTGATTTATCGGTCGCCTGTGACAGTCATCTGGATCTGGCTTGCTCTCTCCAGACTTGGCCGTACAATGGACGTACAGAGGAGGCGCTAGCCATGGAGATCGCATCCAGGAGGCGGAACCGAAGGCTGGAGCTGCGCACGACGGCCGAGGAGCGCGAGCTGCTTGACCGTGCAGTGGCGGCCACCGGCACCGACATGACCGACTTCGTGGTAACGCACGCCTCCGACGCAGCCCGCCGGGTGCTGGCCGACCGCGACCGCTTCGAACTCGATCCCGAAGCCGCACGCGCCTGGGAGGCGATAAATGCTCGCCCGGCGCGGGACCTCCCCGGCCTCCGGCGCCTGATCGAGCGGCCCTCACCATTTAGCGAGTGAAGCGCCCCGGCTACCGGCTGCCGGAGCCACTCGACGACCAACAGCGACTTGAGGGCTTCGTCTGCCGATCCTCCGAACAGACTGAGTGGCTACGGCGACATGCCCGCCAGTCGGCTGCGGCGGGGACGACGAGGGTGTTCGTCGTTACCAAACACGGAAGCGGCGACGTCGTCGCCTACTACGCCTGGTGCATGGCGCAGCTGGCCCTATCGGCAGCGCCGGACCGCCTGCGCAAGGGTGCTGGCCGATATCCCCAGCCGGTCGCACTCCTGGCCCGACTAGGTGTCCATGTCGACCATGAGGGCCGGGGCCTTGGCGCAGGGCTCCTCCAAGACGTGTTTGCCCGGTTGGCTGAGCTGTCCGAGGACATCGGATGCCGCGGCCTTCTCGTACATGCCGAATCCGCTGAGGCCCGTGATTTCTATCTGCATCTCGTCCCCGAGTTCGAGCCCAGCCCGACCGATGACCTTCACCTGGTGCTCCTCATGAAGGACATACGTCGGACACTGCGCGGCTGACGGAGCGGTGACCGGTCCTGAGCGATCTGATCGGACACTTAGGATATTCTGGGCTCGCCCCGGGACGCGAGGTACCGGCA
>JAJPHE010000126.1 GCA_021325435.1 Actinomycetota bacterium
CGGCTGTCGTTGACGATGTCGTCGAGCAGCATGCGCAGGTGGGCGTTGATCGGGTAGTGGCCCGACAGCTTGGTGTCGAGGTACTTGGCGAACACCTCGACGTGGCGGGCTTCGTCCATCACCTGGGTCGAGGCGTAGTACTTGGCGTCGATCCAAGGCACCGTCTCCACGATCTTGGCCGTGCAGACCAGCGCCCCCTGCTCGCCGTGCATGAACTGCGACAGGGTCCAGTTCTGGCTCTCCACCCCGAGCTGGATGAACTCCTTCTCCGTCCATTTCTCGAACGGCGTGCCGGTCAGGTCCATGCCGGCGTTGAGCCCGCCGGCGGCCGCCGCGTTAGCCATCACGACGGCCTCCTGATCGACCTCGGTCTCCCAGGGCAGGTCGGTCTCGCCGTTCCACTGGGTCGTCTTGGCCTTCTCGTACAGCTTGGACAGGCCGGGGCGCGCCCCCTTCTCGTAGTCCCACGTGAAGATGGCGTCGGAGTTGTCCTTGACCGTGTGGATCACCTGGTCGACGTCGGTGTTGGTGATCGACAGGATCGCCTCGAGGTCGTTGATCTCCTCCCGGCCGATCAGGTCTCGGTTGCTGGTTGCCATCTGGGGGTCCCTCCTTGGGGCTAACGGCCCGCGGCGACGGGCTCGTTGCGGCAGCCGGGGCCGCCGCTACTGCTGTGATCGAGGCCCGCTGTCAGAGCGGGCACCACGAACCGGCGGACGAGGCGCCGGACCGACTCTTCGTCTTGGACTTCGACTTCGGGCGAGGGGCAGGTGAGGTAGGAGACGACCAGGCGGCACAGCCACTGGGCGGCCCGGTCGGCGTCGTCCGGCCCCAGCCAACGGGTCAGGTGGGGCCCGATGAGGGCGCCGGCCGCCCGCAGGGCCCGGTCCATGCCGGAGAAGGCCAGCTCCGGCAGGACGACCTCGGGTTCGTAGGCCAGGACGAACTGGAGGGCGGCGTGGCCGGTGACGATCCGGCCCGCCTCGGCGATGGCGCCCACCAGGGCGTCCTCGAGGTCGTCGGCGGCGTCGAGGCGGGCCCGGACGGAGTCCATGAGCGAGGAGACCTCGCGCACGGCGACGGCCCGCAGGAGGACGTCCTTGCCCCCGGGGAAGGCCCGGTAGAGCGTGGCCCGCGAGCAGCCCGCCTCGCGGGCCACATCGTCGAGGGTCGTCTTGGCCACCCCCCAGCGGCCGATGCAACCGAGGGCGGCGCCGATGACCCGGTCGGGCACGGCGTCTCGCATGACGCGGTCCTCGGCCCCAGCGCGCATGTGAGACATTTTCCCGCTCAGTGTATCAGTGTCAACCTCGTCTCTCTGTGACAACCGTCACAGACGGTCAGCCGGCGGGCCCCGGACCCACCGCCGCCAGCAGCTCGGTGGCCACCAGTTGGCGCACCTGATCGCGGTCGGAGAGGTCCCATGAGCCGGGGGAGGCGATGTAAGACAGGACCAGCCGGGCCAGGAAGTCGGCAGCCTCGTCGACGCCGAGCCCGGCCCGCAGATCGGCCCGGGTGACGTGGGTGGCGAGGAAGGCCCGGACGAAGGGCAGCACCCGCGAGCTCTCCACGGTGAGCTGGGGCAGGATCAGCTCGGGCTCGGTCTCGAGGACCTTCTGGAGGACCTCGTGCTCGAGGAAGGCCCGCCGGGCGAACCAGACGGTCTCCTCCAGCTGCTCGGCCAGGCTGCCGGCGCCGCTGACCGCCTCGGCCAGGCGGGCGAAGAACCGGCCGGCCTCCCACGAGATGACCTCGCGGACCAGCTGCTCGCGTCCCCCCGGGAAGTACCGGTACACCGTCGCCCGCGACATCCCCGCCACCCGGGCCACGTCCTCCACCGTCGTCTTGGAGATGCCGTAGCGGCTGATGCAGGCGTATCCGGCCTCGAGCAGCCGGCGCCGGGCGCTCCCCGCCACCGGGTCAGGGGAGCTGGTAGCCGGAGAACCGCTCGCGCAGGTCCTTTTTGGAGAACTTGCCCACCGACGTCTTGGGGACCTCGTCGATGAACACCACGTCGTCGGGCAGCCACCACTTGGCGACGCGCGGCTCGAGCCAGGCGAGGACCTCCTCCTTGGTCAGCTCCTCGCCGGGCTTCAACACCACGCAGGCCAGCGGGCGCTCCACCCACCTGTCGTGGGGGATGGCGATGACCGCCGCCTCCGCCACCTTCGGGTGGGCCATGATCTCGTTCTCGAGCTCGACCGAGGAGATCCACTCCCCGCCCGACTTGACCAGGTCCTTGGTCCGGTCGACGAGGTGGATGTAGCCCTCGGGGCTGATGGTGGCCACGTCTCCGGTGCGCAGCCAGCCATCCGGGGCGAACGAGTCACCCGCCCGGTCGTCGTTGTAATAGGTGCGGGCGATCCACGGGCCGGCCACCTGCAGCTCGCCGCTCGTCTTGCCGTCCCAGGGGAGCTGGTCTCCGGTGCCCGGGTCGACGATGCGGGCGTCGACTCCGGGCACGGGGATGCCCTGGGTGGCCCGGATGTCGGCCAGCTCCTCCTCGGGCCGCCCCTTGACGGTGGAGAGGAGCTGGGCGACCGACGCCAGGGGGCTGGTCTCGGTCATGCCCCAGGCCTGCAGGAGGGGCCGGCCGACCTTCTCGCGGTAGGACTCCGACAGGGCCCGGGGCACGGCCGACCCGCCGCACACGATCGTCCGCAGGGCCGACGTGTCGCGACCCTCGATGACCGGCAGCACTCCCATCCAGATGGTCGGCACACCGGCGGCGACGGTCACCTTCTGGCCCACGATGAGCTCGGCGATGGCGCCAGGAGTCAGGTCGCGCCCCGGCATGACCAGGCTGGACCCGGCGAACACCGCCGCCTGGCACAGCCCCCAGGCGTTGGCGTGGAACATGGGGACCACCGGCAGGATGACGTCGGACTCGCAGATGGCCAGGGCGTCGGTCAGCATCGCGCCCATCGAGTGCAGGTACATCGAGCGGTGGGAGTAGACAACACCCTTGGGATTGCCGGTCGTGCCGCTCGTGTAGCACATCGACGCGGCCAGGTTCTCGTCTGTTACCCGGAAGGGAACCGGGTCGGCCTCGGCCAAAAGGGCCTCGTAGTCGGAGATGCGGGCGTCGTCGGGTATCTCCACGTCCCCGGCGTCGTCGTCCATCATGACCACGTGGCGCACGGTCGGCATCTCGCCGATGAGCGGCCACAGCACCGGGATCAGGCTGCGATCGACGAAGATGACCTCGTCCTCGGCGTGGTTGACGATGTAGGTGAGCTGCTCGGCGAACAGGCGGATGTTCAAGGTGTGCAGCACCCGCCCGGTGCAGGGGCCGGCGAAGTAGAGCTCGAGGTGGCGGGCGCTGTTCCATGCGAAGGTGCCCACCCGGCCGTCAGCGGAGACGCCCAGCCGGTCGAGGACGCCGCCGAGGCGCCGGGTCCGCTCCGCCCACGTCCCGTAGGTGGTGCGCTGCACACCCTTGGGAGCGGCGGTCATCAGCGGCTTGTTGGCGAACAGCTTCTCGGCCCGCTCGAACATGCTGACCAGGGTCAGCGGATAGTCCTGCATCAGGCCCTGCATGGTCTCCCTCCCAATCGCCCGCCGTCGGGCGCCGGAATCAGAGTATGCCGAGCACGGCGTCCAGACCCACCGTCAGCCCCGGCCGCCCGGCCACCGCCTTGGTGGCGATGAGCACTCCGGGCATGAACGAGGTGCGGTCCGACGTGTCGTGGCGCAAGGTGAGGGTCTGGCCGGTGGTGCCGAGGATGACCTCCTGGTGGGCCATCAGCCCCCGCATGCGCACCGAGTGCACCGGAGTGTGCCCGGCCCCCTCGGCGCCCCGAGCGTGGGCGATGGTGTGGGTGGTGGTGGGGTCGGGCGACCAGCCCCCCACTCCGGCGGCCTGGCGGGCCGAGTCCATCCGCTGGGCGGTGGCCACCGCCGTTCCGGACGGCGCGTCGATCTTGGCGTCGTGGTGCAGCTCGATGATCTCGCCGGTCTCGAAGAACGGGGCGGCGATCTCGGCGAAGCGCATCATCAGCACGGCGCCGACGGCGAAGTTCGGGGCGACGATGCAGTTGGGCCCCTCCGCGCCGAAGAGCCGCTCGAGCTCGGCCAGGTGGTCGGGGGCGAACCCGCTGGTGCCGACCACGGCGTGGACTCCCGTCGAGGCGCACCACCTCAGGTTGGCCATGGCCGCCTCGAGGTGGGTGAAGTCCACGGCTACCTCGGCTCCGGCTCGGGCCATCTCGGCCGGGTCGGGCGCCACCTGGAGGCCGCCGACGCTCACCCCGGTCACCTGGTGGAGGTCGAGGCCGGCGTAGTGGGGGTCGACCGCCGCCACCAGCTCGAGTTCGGGGTCGGCGGCCACCGCCTGGCAGACGGTGGCGCCCATGCGACCGCCGGCGCCGAACACACCCACGCGCACGGCCATGAACCTACGCGACCCGGGGGGGCTCGAAGGCGTCGTCGGCGAACGGCCCGACCACGGCCAGCACGGGCGGTTCCGACAGGATGCGGTCGGCGACCTCCTGCAGCCGCTCGAGGGAGACCTCCTCGATGCGGGCCACCAGCTCGTCCACCGTCAGCACCTCGCCGTGCAGCATCAGGCTGCGGGCGATGCGGCTCATGCGGGCCGCCGAGTCCTCCAGCGACAGGGTGGTCTCTCCCCGGATGTGGCCCTTGGCGATGGCCAGCTCGCGGTCGGAGACACCTTCGGTGCCGACCCGTTCTATCTCCCCCACCATCCGGTCGAGGACCTGGTGGGCCTTGGAGGGGGCGGTGCCGGCGTAGCAGGCGAGCACTCCGGCGTCGTCGAAGGTGGACCGGTAGGAGTACACCGAGTAGGCCAGGCCCCGCTTCTCGCGGATCTCCTGGAACAGCCGGCTCGACAGGCCGCCGCCGAGGACGTGGTCGAGCACGGCGAGGGCGAAACGGTCCTCGTCGTGGCGCCCGGGGGTGCGCATGCCCACCACCACATGGGCCTGCTCGGTGGGGCGGTTGGCCACCGTCACCGCCCGGGTCATGTCACCCGGGGCGGCCCGCTTGGGGCTCTCGCCTCCCGGCGTGCCGGTGAAGCGATCCTCCAGGCCGCCCACCACCTCGTCGTGGTCGACGTTGCCGGCCACGGCGACGACGATGTTCGCCGGGCGGTAGTGGTGGGCGAAGAAGCGGCGGATGTCGTCGACGCCCATGGCGGCGATGGTCTCCTCGGTGCCGAGCACGTCGCGGCCGAGCGGATGACCGGGGAAGGCGGCGTCGAGCAGCACGTCGTGGACCAGCTCGGAGGGCTCGTCGGCGTGCATCAGGATCTCTTCCAGGATCACCTGGCGCTCCGCCTCCACCTCGTCGGGGCGGAAGGCCGGGTCCCACATCACGTCGGAGAGAATGTCGAGACCGAGGTCGAGGCTCTCGGCCAGCAGCCGCACATAGAAGGCGGTGTACTCCTTGGTGGTGAAGGCGTTGATGTCGCCCCCCACCGCGTCAACCGCCTCGGCGATCTGGGCGGCGGTGCGGCGCGGCGTTCCCTTGAACAACAGGTGCTCGAGGAAATGGGAGGCGCCGGCCAACGGCGGGTCCTCGTCTCGCGAGCCGGTGCCCACCCAGAAGCCGACGGTGACCGAGCCGATCTCGGGCATCGACTCGGTCACCACCCGGATTCCGCTTGGGAGTTCGGCGACCCGGATCAATCGGTCAGCTCGATCTGTCGGGTCGCCGACGGCCTAGCGGCGGGGGCCGCGGCGCGGGTTGCGCCGGGGACCGCCGGGACCGCCCCGCTCGCCGCCGGGACGGCGGCCACCGCCGGCCGGCGCCCCGCCGGGACCCAGGTCTCCGAACTCGTCCTCCAACTCCTTCTCGAAGCTGTCCTCGAAGGACACGAACTCCTCGTCGCCCGCGCTGGACTCTCGGGGCGGGCGGGGCGAGGCGCCGGCTGAGCCGTTGCCGGAGCCGGCCTCGACGTCGCCGTCGTCACCCTCGCCGACGAGCGACAACGACACCTTGCCCTGCGGGTCGATGTCGTCGACCCGCACGCTGACCTCGTCGCCCAGGTCGACCACGTCCTCCACCCGCTCCACCCGCTTGCCTCGACCGAGCTTGGAGATGTGGACCAGCCCGTCGCGGCCCGGCAGGATGTTGACGAAGGCGCCGAACTTGGTGATGTTGACCACCTTGCCGGCGTACACCGCCCCGATCTCCGCCTTGGGCGGGTCGAGGATCAGCTCGATGCGCCGGCGGGCCTCCTCCACCGCCGAGCCGTCCTTGGCCCCGATGGTGACCGTGCCGACCCGGCCGTCGTCGTCGACGTTCACGTCGGCGCCGGTCTCCTGCTGGATGGTGTTGATGACCTTGCCCTTGGGCCCGATCACCTCACCGATCTTGTCCATCGGGATCTCGAAGCTCACGATCTTGGGGGCGGTGCCCCTCACGTCCGACCGGGGCTCGGCGATGGCCGAGCGCATCACCTCGAGGATCTGCAAGCGGGCCTCGCGGGCCTGCTGCAGGGCCTGGCCGAGGACCTCGGCGGGCAGACCGTCGATCTTGGTGTCGAGCTGGAGGGCGGTGACGAATTCGGCGGTGCCGGCCACCTTGAAGTCCATGTCGCCGAAGGCATCCTCGGCGCCGAGGATGTCGGTGAGCGGGGTGTACTTGCCCTCGGCGTACACCAGGCCCATGGCGATGCCCGCCACCGGCGCCTTGATCGGAACGCCGGCGTCCATCAGCGACAGGGTGGACGCGCACACCGACGCCATCGACGTCGAGCCGTTGGACGACAGCACCTCGCTCACGAGGCGCAGGGTGTATGGGAACTCCTCCTGGGGCGGCACCACCGGCAGCAGGGCCCGCTCGGCCAGCAGGCCGTGGCCGATCTCGCGCCGCTTCGGCCCCCGCATGAACCCGGTCTCGCCCGTCGAGAACGGCGGGAAGTTGTAGTGGTGCATGTAGCGCTTGGAGTCATCGATGCCGATGGTGTCGAGCATCTGCTCCATGCGGGGCATGCCGAGGGTTGTCACGTTGAGCACCTGGGTCTCGCCCCGCTGGAACAACCCCGACCCGTGGGCGGTGGGTATGACCCCGACCTCGGCCGACAGCGGCCTGATGTCCTTGGTGCCCCGGCCGTCGATGCGGACGCCCTCCTCGACAATGCGCTTGCGGACCAGCTTCTTGGTGAGGGACCGCACGGCCGCCTTGACCTCTTTGTCGCGGCCGTCGAACTCGGTGGCGAGCTCGTCGATGATGGCGGCGGTGGCGTCGTCGATCGCCGCGTTGCGCTCGGCCTTGCCCGCGATCGCCGTCGCCTGCGACAGCCGCTCGGTGCCGGCCGACTGGACCCGGTCCCAGACGTCGTCCTGGTAGTCGACCTGGGCCTGGTAGGGGACTGGCTCGGGCTTGCCGACCTGGTCGACCAGCTGACGCTGCAGCTCGATCGACTCGCGGATCCAGCGCTTGGACGCCTCCAGCCCCTCGGCGATGACCTCCTCGGTCACCTTCGGCGCACCCTGCTCGTAGTAGCGCCAGGCGTCCTCGGTGCCGCCCGCCTCCACCATCATGATGGCGACGTCACCGTCGGGCAGGGCCCGCCCGGCGACCACCAGCTCGAAGGTGGCGGCGTCGCCCTCCTGGTAGGTGGCGTGGGGGATCCAGCTGCCGTCGGTGGAATAGGCGATGCGCACGGCGCCGATCGGCCCGTCGAAGGGGATACCGGAGACCATCAGCGCGGCCGAGGCGGCGTTGATGGCCAGCACGTCGTGGGGGTTCTCCTGGTCGGCGCCGAGGATGGTGCCCACGATGTGGACCTCGTTGCGGAAGCCGTCCGGGAAGGACGGACGCAGGGGCCGGTCGATGAGCCGGCAGGTGAGGATGGCCTGGTCGGTGGCCCGGCCCTCGCGGCGGAAGAACGAGCCGGGGATCTTGCCCGCCGCGTACATCCGCTCCTCGATGTCCACCGTGAGCGGGAAGAAGTCGATCCCCTCGCGTACGGTCTTGGCCGCGGTGGCGGTCACCAGGACCACGGTCTCCCCCAGGCGGCCCACCACCGCCCCGTCGGCCTGTCCGGCCAGCTTGCCCGTCTCGAAGCTCAGCGTCTTGCTGGTCTCGCCGACCGGGCCCGACACGGTGATTGGGTCACCCATGACGTCTCCCTCCCGCCCCTTCGGGGGCGAGCTCTGGGCGGCGGGGCCAGTTCCCAGTCGTCGGTCAC
Organism: Actinomycetota bacterium; assembly: GCA_021325435.1. Lineage (GTDB taxonomy): Bacteria > Actinomycetota > Acidimicrobiia > Acidimicrobiales > JAJPHE01 > JAJPHE01. The sequence goes on from JAJPHE010000126.1 coordinate 8,159, forward strand.
CCCGGCTCGGCCCGGGTGGCCGGCGACTGGCAGCTGACCGCTTGCCGCTCGACTGAAGTTCCGGTGTCCCCTACCGGCGGATGCCGAGCCGGGCGATCAACGAGCGGTAGCGCTCGACGTCGTTGTCCCTGACGTAGTCGAGGAGCCGGCGGCGCCGACCGATCAGCTTCATGAGGCCGCGACGGGTGTGATGGTCACCCTTGTGCGCCTTGAGATGCTCGGTCAGGTGGTTGATGCGCTCCGTCAGCACGGCTACCTGCACCTCCGGCGAGCCGGTGTCGGTGGGATGGAGCCGGTACTCGGCGATGGTCGCCGTCTTGTCGGGAGACATACTTGCTGCGGTTCCTCGCGCGTCCGAGTGGTCGGTTTCCCTCGGGGGGGACGCGCCGGCGGCGCCGGCGATCCGGTCATGCTAGCAGCGTGCCCGCCCCCGAAGCCCAGGTCCTCCGGGTGACCAGGTCCTGCGCCGTCCCCTTGGACGAGCTGACCTGGAGGTTCACCACCTCCTCCGGCCCCGGCGGCCAGCACGCCAACCGGTCACGCACCGCGGTCGAGGTCTCCTTCGACGTGGCCGGGTCGCCGTCGCTCGGGCCCCGCCAGCGGGCCCGTCTCCTCGAGCGGCTGGGCCCGGTGGTGACGGCCCGCTCGTCCGACGAGCGCTCCCAGCACCGCAACCGCGAGCTCGCCCTCGACCGCCTCCGCCGGCGGCTGGCCGACGGCCTGGCCGTGGAGCGGCCCCGGGTGGCGACCGCCCCCACGGCGGGGGCCCGGCGCCGGCGCCTCGAGGCCAAGCGGATGCGGGGCGAGGTGAAGCGGCTCCGGGGCCGCCCCGAGCCGACCGACTGACCCGGGGCCGACCCCGGGCTCGGCGGGGGCTAGCGGGGCCGGAGGGCGGTGCGCACCTCGGCCACGTCGCGGTGCATCTGTTCGACGAGGGCCTCGGCCGAGTCGAAACGGACCTCGTCGCGGATCCGGCTGACGAAGCGGACCCGGGCCGCCTCGCCGTACAGGTCCCCGGAGAAGTCGAGCAGGTACGCCTCCAGCAGGCGGGGTCCTCCCTCCGGGTAGAAGGTCGGGCGCAACCCCAGGGAGATGGCGGCGGTGAGGACCGTCCCGTCGGGCCGGAGGTACCAGCCGGCGTAGATGCCGTCGAGGGGCAGGAGGATGTCCGGGGGCACGGCCACGTTGGCGGTCGGGAACCCGAGCTGCGATCCGGCCCGGCCGTCGCCCTTGTCGACGGTCCCGCGCACCTCGTGGGGCCGACCCAGCAGGGCGGCGGCCTCCACCACGTCGCCCTCGGCCAGCAGACCCCGGATGCGGGTGGAGGAGACGACCTGGCCGGCGGTGCGGTCAGCGACCAGGTGCATGCCCACCACGTCGAAGCCGAGGCGGTTGCCCATCTCGGACAGGAGGGCGACGTTGCCCCGGCGGTCGTGGCCGAAGTGGAAGTCGTGGCCGACGACGATGCCGCGGGCCGACAGCTTGCCGACCAGCAGATCGGATACGAAGTCCTCAGCCGTCTCGGCCGCCCGCTCCTCGTCGAAGTGGACCACGACCGTGAAGTCCACGCCGGTGGCGGCCAGGAGCTCGAGCTTCTGGTCGAGGTCGGTCAGCAGCAGAGGGGCCGACTCCGGCCGCACGACCCGGGCCGGGTGGGTGTCGAAGGTGACGACCACGCTGGCGCAACCCTGGGCCGCGGCCCGCGAGCGGACCTCCCCGATGATGGCCTGGTGGCCGCGGTGGACGCCGTCGTAGGCGCCGATGGTGATGATGGAACCGCGGGGGAACGCCGGGAACCGACCCGGCTCGGCGACGACCTCCATCGCCGGCGACGATACTCAGGCGGGGTCGAGCACCACCGCCGCCCGCAGGGCGCCGGACCCGCCCGCCTCGTAGACGGCGAGGAGCCGGCCTGACGGGGTGTGCACCGCCCACGGGCCCGGTGAGCCCAGCCCGGCCCGGTCGGCCAGGGGGCGGCCATGACGGACGTCGTCGGCCTCGGAGCCGTCGACGACCACCGCCTCCAGGAAGGACACGGCCTCGGCCGGGGCCAGCACCGCGTCCGGGCCGACGTCGTCGAGGGGAACGGCCCGGTCCAGGGTGAAGGGCCCGACGGCGGTCCGGCGCAGCCTGCGCAAGTGGGCGCCACCCCCGAGGTCGGCGCCCAGGTCGGCGGCCAGGGAGCGCACGTAGGTGCCCGAGGAGCACTCGACCTCGAACCGGTAGACAGGGGCCGGCGCCGGCCCGTCGGTCAGCGGCCACAGCCGGAACCAGTGGACGGTGACCGGCCTGGCCTGGCGCTCGACCTCGACGCCCTGGCGGGCCAGCTGGTGGAGCCGGCGCCCTCCCACCTGGACGGCCGACACCATCGGCGGCACCTGGAGAATGTCGCCGGTCAGCCGGACGGCGGCGGCGGTCACCGCCTCGGCCGACACCCCGGACATGTCCCAGGTGCCGGTCACCTCGCCGGACGCGTCGAGGGTGGAGGTCGCCACCCCAAGGACGAGGTCCCCCTCGTAGGACTTGGACAGGGCGCCGGCGAAGCGCAGCAACCGGGTCACCCGGCCGACGCCGACCACCAGGACTCCGGTGGCGTCCGGGTCGAGGGTGCCGGCGTGGCCGACCCGGCGCTGGCCGAGCGCCTTGCGGCAGCGGGCGACCACGTCGTGGGACGTCCACCCGGCGGGTTTGTCGACGATGAGGACGCCGTCGGTCACGCGGGGACGGGCCCGCTCAGCCGGCCAGCGCGGCCCGGACCAGCTCGACCGCCTCCTCGACCGAGCCCGCGTGGGTGAAGCCGGCGGCGTGAGCATGTCCGCCCCCGCCGAGGGAGACGGCGACCGCCCCGACGTCGGTCCCGTCCATCGATCGCAGCGACACCCGGGCGCCGTCGGGCGCATAGCGGGCCACCACCGCCACCCGGGCCTCGGCAGTGCGCCGCACCAGGTCGATGAAGCCCTCGGTCTCCTCGAGGGCCACGCCGAAGCGGCCGAGGTCCTCCTCGGTGATGGTGGCCGACACCAGCCCGGTGCCGGCGTCGAGGCGCATCCGGGTCAGGCAGGCGGCGGCCATCTGGATGTAGGCGAAGCGGCTCTTCTCGAACAGCTCGCGGGTGATGCTCTCGATGGGCAGGTCGAAGGCGGCCAGCTCCTGGGCCAGGGCGAAGACCTCGGGCGTGGTGTTGGCGTACTGAAAGCGGCCGGTGTCGGTGACCAGGCCGGTGTAGAGGCACAGGGCCGCGTCGCGGTTGAGGGGCCAGTCCAGCCGGCGGGCCAGGCGTCGCACCATGACCGCGGTGGCCGCCGCATTGGGGTCGATGGCGTTGATCGAGCCGTAGCCGGAGTTGGTGGCGTGGTGGTCCAGCACGATCAGGTGGTGGGCCGAGCGGGCGGCCACCTGCAGCTTTCCGAGTCGTTCGATGGAGCCGCAGTCGAAGGTCACCATGACTGCCGGCTCCGAAGGGAACCGCGCCGGCGGGGTGGTGGCGTCCAGACCGGGCAGGAACCGGTAGTGGGGGGCCACCTCCTCGGGCTCGGGCCAGGAAGCGAGCGAGGACCGGCCCTGGGCGCGGCACAGGTGGAACAGGGCCATCATCGAGCCGAGGGCGTCGCCGTCGGGCCACTCGTGGCAGGCCAACGCCACTTCGGGGGCGCCGGCGATGGCCTGGGCGGCCCGGTCGAGCTCCTCGCTCCAGCCCTTCACCGCTCCCCCGCACCCTCGGAGTGCAGACGGCGCAGCACCGCTTCAACGGCCTCGCCCTGGACGACTGCCGGGTCGACCTCGAAGCTGAGCCGGGGGGTGCGCTTCATCCGGGTCTGGCGGCCGACGGCCGCCTGCAGGGCGACCCGATGCTCCTCGAGGGCGTCGGCCGCGTCCTGTCCCAGCGAGCTCAGGAACACGACTGCATGACGGAGATCGGGGTCGACCGTCACACCGGTGACCGTCAACAACGACAGTCGCTCGTCGGTGTCCGACATCCGCTCGAGCTCCTCGGCCAGGACCTCTCGAACCACCTGGTTGACCCGCGACGTCCGCGGGTAACGGTGGGAGCCGCCGGACGACCGGTGGGCCACCTCAGCTCTCCATCTCCATCCACCGCCGCTCGGTGGACAGCACCTCGACGTCGGGCCGCGACCACACGAACCGTTCCAGCTTGTCGAGCATCTCCTCGACCCGCGCGGGGCTGGAGGCCACCGCCGCCATCCCCAGGCAGGCCCGCTGCCACTGGTCCTGGTGGTCGACCTCGGCGGCGGCCAACGAGTAACGGCGACGGGCCGCTTCGAGTATGGGTTTCACCAGCGCCCGCTTGGCCTTCAGCGAGCGACTCTCCGGAAGGTGCAGCTCGACCCGTAGGGCGGCTACGTGCGTGGGATCTCCCTCTCCTCGAAGGTCTCGATGATGTCGCCCTGGTGGAGATCCTGGAAGTCCGACAGCCCGATGCCGCACTCGAAGCCCTGCTGAACCTCGCGGACGTCGTCCTTGAAGCGCCGCAGGGAGGAGATGGCGCCCTTCCAGATGATGACGCCCTCGCGCAGGAACCGGACCTTGGAGCCGCGGGTGATGACCCCGTTGCGGACGTAGCAGCCCGCCACCGCCCCGACCCGCGGTACCCGAAACACCTCGCGGACCTCGGCCTCGCCGGTGACGACCTCCTCGTACTCGGGGGCCAGCATGCCCACCATGGCCGCTTCGATGTCCTCGAGAACCTTGTAGATGATCTCGTAGGCCCGGATCTCCACGTCGCTGGCCTCGGCCATCTCGCGGGCCTTGCGGTCGGGTCGGACGTTGAAACCGATGATCGTGGCGTTCGAGGCGGCGGCCAGCCCCACATCGTTCTCGGTGGTGCCGCCCACCGCCCGGTGAACGAAGGCCAGCTTCACCTCGTCGCGCTCGAGCTTGCGCAGCGACTCGGTCAGCGCCTCCAGCGAGCCCTGCACGTCGGCCTTGAGGATGAGGTTGAGGGTGGCGACCTCTCCCCGCTGGATCTGCTGGAAGATGTCCTCCAGCTTGGCTCCCGCCGCCGTCGGCGTCGGCGCGTAGCCGGCAGCCCGGAACCGCTGCTCCCTCGCCTCACCGATCGTCCGGGCCGTGCCCTGGTCGGTCGTCACCCTGAACTCGTCGCCGGCCCGGGGCACGTCGTTGAACCCGAGCACCTGCACCGGCATCGCCGGCGCCGCCTCCTTGACGTTGTCGCCCCGGTCGTCGATGAGGGCTCTGACCTTCCCCCACGCCGCCCCGGCCACGATGGGATCGCCCACCCGGAGGGTTCCGTTCTCCACCAGGACGGTGGCCACCGGACCCCGGCCCACGTCGAGATTGGCCTCGAGCACCGATCCGCGGCCGCGCCCCTCGGGGTTGGCGGTGAGCTCCTCGACCTCGGCGAGGACGAGGAGCTGCTCGAGCAGATCGTCGATGCCGAGGTTCTGCAGGGCGGAGATCTCCACCATGATCGTGTCCCCGCCCCACTCCTCGGGCACCAGCCCCTGTTCGGACAGCTGCTGGCGGACCCGGTTGGGGTCGGCGTCCTCACGGTCGATCTTGTTGATCGCCACCACGATCGGCACCTCGGCCGCCTTGGCGTGGTTGAGCGCCTCCACCGTCTGGGGCATGACCCCGTCGTCGGCCGCCACCACCAGCACGGCGATGTCGGTCACCTGGGCGCCCCGCGCCCGCATGGCCGTGAAGGCCTCGTGGCCCGGCGTGTCGATGAAGGTGATCAGCCGACCGTCCTTCTCGACCTGGTAGGCGCCGATGTGCTGGGTGATGCCGCCAGCCTCACCGGCGACCACGTTGGTCTCGCGGATGCGGTCGAGCAGCAGCGTCTTGCCGTGGTCGACATGACCCATGACCGTGATGATCGGCGGACGTGGACGCTGGAGGGAGTCGTCCTCCTCCTCGTCCTCGAAATAGCGGGCCTGGAGCTCGGCCTCCTTCTCCTCGCCCGGGTCGACCAGCCGCACGGTGGCGCCCAGCTCGGCGGCGAACAGCTCGATCATCTCGTCGGAGAGCGACTGCGTCGCCGTCACCATCTCGCCCTGGAGCAACAGGAAACGGACGACGTCGCCGGCGGACCGGAAGAGCTTGGGCCCCACCTCCTGGGCGGTCGACCCTCGCTCGATGATGACCTCGTCGGTCGGCACCGGCGCGTTCGACGGCGTGTAGACCGTCGGCAGCGTCGGCTCCAGCTCCTCGAGGTTGCGCCGGCGCCGACGCGACCTCCGCTGGGGCGGGCGTCCCCGGCCGGGGGGGCCGCCACCACGGGTGCCGGGGGGCGCGCCGCCGCCCGGGCGACCGCCGAAACCTCCGCCTCCTCCGCCGCCGCCAAAGCCGCCCCGGCCGCCGCCGAAGCCGCCGGTGCGTGCGCCCCCACCGCCGCCAGGCGCCCCGCCGGTGCGGGGCGGGCGGCCGGCCCCCATCGGCGGGCGACCCACCCCGGGCCCGGTCGGGCGGCCTCCGCCACCGGGCGGCGGGGGAATGGGCCGGCCCGACGGCGAGCGCGGCGGGCCGCCCGGGGGGGGCGGGATGGGCTTGCCGGTGGGCGACAGCGGGGGTCGCCGGGCCCCCGGCGGGGGCGGGATGGGCTTGCCGGTGGAGGACGAGGTCGGGGGTCGGCGCGCCGGCGCTGCCTCCTGGCCGTCGTGGCGGGCGGCGGCCGCCGGGCGCGGAGCGGCCGGGCGGGGCTCCTGCTCGCTGGCCGGGCGGCTGGTGATCAGGCGGGGGTCGCGGCCCGAAGCGGGCGGGCGGGTGGCGGCGGGGCCGTCGGCGGCGGCGGGCCGTTCGGCGGCCGGACGTTCAGCGGCGGGGCGCTCCGGTGCGGCGGCAGCCGGCCGTTCGGGCGCCGGCCGGGGGGCGACGGGTGGTGCCTCGGCCGCGGCGGCGGGCTGCTCGGAGGGACGGGGCTGGGGCGCCGGGCGGCTCTCGGTGGCGACCCGGGCGGCGGGACGTTCGGCGGGCTCCTCGGCGGGGCCCGGGGCCGGCGTCTCCGCCCTGGCCGGGGCCGGCTCGGCCTTCTCGGCGGCCGGGCGCGACTTGGCCGGCGCCGGCTCCTCCGGAGACTTCTCGCGGCGCAGGCCGTCGCGGTCGGCCTTGCGGCGGACCCGATCGGCCTGGGCGTCCTCGATGCTCGACGAATGGCTCTTGACGCCGATGCCGAGCGACTCGCACAGGTCGAGCGCCTCTTTGTTCGTCAGCCCGAGCTCACGAGCCAGCTCGTAGACCCGGATCTTCTTCGGCAAGTGCTGTCTGTCCCTCTCTCATCCCGCCAATGCGCGGCCTTCCATCCTCCCACACGATGGGAGAGCCTTCGACCGGCCCTACTCGTCAGCAGCCGAGCTGAGCGCGGAGCCGGTCCACCATGTCGGCCGTGACCTGGACTCGCAACGCCCGGGAGAGGCCGTTCCTTCCGGTGGCCCGCTCGAGACAGCCGGGCGAGCCTCGGCACAGCCAGGCGCCCCGCCCAGGGAGGTTCCTGCCCACCACCAGGCCCTGGCCGTTGATGTGGACGACCCGCACGAGCTCGTCCTGTCCGGCCACCCTACGGCACCCGACGCAGGTCCGGCCAGCGACTATGGGGCCGCCCCGGGGTCTGCCCCTTCGGCGGACGGCTGCTCGGCTGGCGCCTCCTCGGCCGACGGCTCCTCGGCCGACGGCTCCTCGGCCGAGGCCCACTGCTCGGCGGACAGGGCCTCGCCACCCTCGGCCGGCTGCCACACCATCTGCCGTCCTCGTTCTGGACCCATTCGCCCTCGGCCCACTCCTCGCCGGAGTAGCCGGCCTCCTCCTCGGCCAGCTGGGTCTCGCTCTTGATGTCGATCCGCCAACCGGTCAACCGGGCGGCGAGCCGGGCGTTCTGGCCCTCCTTGCCGATGGCCAGGGACAACTGGAAATCGTGGACGATCACCGTGGCCGTGCCGGTCTCCTCGTCGAGGTGGACCTCCTTGACCCGGGCCGGCTGCAGGGCACGGGCCACGAACTCGGCCGGGTCCTCGGAGAACGGGACGATGTCGACCTTCTCGCCTCGAAGCTCGTTGGTGACCATCCGCACCCGGGCACCGCGGGCCCCGACGCAGGCGCCGACGGGGTCGACGTTGGCGTCGTTCGACCAGACGGCGATCTTGGTGCGGTGACCCGGCTCGCGGGCGCACGCCTTTATCTCGACCACGCCGCTGCTGATCTCGGGGACCTCGAGCTCGAAGAGGCGCTTGATGAGGCCGGGATGGGTGCGGCTTACGACGATCTGGGGGCCTTTGGTCGTCTTGCGCACCTCGACGATGTAGGCCTTGAGGCGGGCGCCGTGCTCGTAGCGCTCGTAGGGGACCTGCTCGGCCTGGGGCAGCAGCGCCTCGACCTTGCCCAGGTCGAGCAACGTGTAGCGGTTGTCGCTCTGCTGGATGATGCCGGTGACGATGTCACCCTCGCGCCCGGCGTACTCCTCGTACTTGAGGTCGCGCTCGGCCTCGCGGATGCGCTGCAGGATCACCTGCTTGGCCGTCTGGGCGGCGATCCGGCCGAAGTCGTCGGGGGTGTCGTCCCACTCACGGGTCACGTTGCCGTCTTCGTCGAGCTCCTGGCCGTAGACCCGGATCTCGCCCGAGTCGGGGTCGATGGTGACCACCGCCTCCTCCGCCGCCTCGGGCATCCGCTTGTAGGCGGCGACGAGGGCGTTGGCCAGGGCGTCGAGGAGGGTCTCGACGGAGATGCCCTTGTCGCGGGCGATCATCTGGAGGGCCTCTAGGAACTCGAAGTTGGTCTTGCTCATCGGGTGGACGCTTTCCTGCGCTGGCGGTCGGGACGGCCGGGCTTGGGGGCCGGGCCCCACTCGAAAACGGTGCGGGCCCGCTCGATCTGGTCGTAGGAGAGGCGCCGTGGGGAGGAGCCGTCCGGCGCGCCGTCGGGGAGCAGATCGATTCCGTCGTCGTCTGCGCCGACCAGGCTGCCCTTCACTCTCCGGTCGCCCTCCACCCCGGCGTGGGTGCGAACCGACACGGCGCTGCCGACGAAGCGGCGGAACTGCTCGGGCGTTCGCAACGGTCGCTCGAGACCCGGGCTCGACACCTCGAGCTGGTAACGGTCCTTGATGGGCTCGGCCGCGTCGAGGGCAGAGGAGATGGCCGGGGTCACCGCGGCGATGGCGTCCAGGTCGACGCCGCCGGGCCGATCGACCGAAAGCCGGAGCAACCCGGGGCGGACCTCCACGTCGACCAGCTCGAGACCCGACGAGGCGAGGATCGGCTCGACAAGCTCGCGGACCAGCTCATCCGGGCCCATCTCACCTCCTCACTGGTCAAGGACCAAACAAAAGCGTGGGCGCAAGCCCACGCTCCGCCGGAAGGACCGGCCCCGAAATTATATCAGTGCCTGCCCCGCCCGGCCGGCGCCCACTGGCGTTCTCGGGGCCGGTGCACGCCCGTTCGCCGGCCGCCGGCGAGGCTCAGAACTCGGTGCCGCACCACGGCGCCGGGTCGCTGCCGAGCATCAGGTCGGCCCGGGCCAGAGCCCCGGGGCGCAGCTCGGCGAGCCGCCCGGCCCGCGCCAGGGAGGAGGGCCGGACGCCGCCTAGGAGGACCGATCCCAGCTCGGCCGGGCCCAGAGCCAGGTCGGCTGGGCACGACTTCTCGTAGCGGCAGGAGGCGCCGTCGGGCCCACCCTCCACCACCAGGTGGCCCTCGTTCCACGGGCACAGCTCGTCGCGGATCTCCAGGCACAGCTCGCCTTCGGCCCGGTAGCGGCGGGCGGCCAGGGCGGCGGCGGCGTCCACCGGTCGGCACCACAGATGGTCCGCCACCCGCCGGGTGCGCAGCTGGCGGCCGTCGACCAGCCGCCACCGCAGCGGGTCCTCCACCGGGCGGCCTTCGAGCTTGACCTTGGCGACGAGGTCGATCGACAGCAGATAGGACACCAGGGCGGCCTCGGCCTGCGGGTTGGTGGCCCACAGGTCCGAGACGGTCAGCTGGGCGTCGGGCATGCTGTCGGTCCATTCGTCGCGGAACCGGTAGCTGGCGTAGCCGTCCACCTCGCCGCCGCGACGGTGGACGACGAAGAAGCGGCTGCCGTCCTGATCGGCCCACGGCTGGATGGCCTCCACCGAGGTGCGCCACCACCCTTCCGTGCGGCTCACCTCGCCTACCTGGGCTCGCCGGTAGGACTCGTAGGCCCCGGCGACCAGCCCGGGCACGGCGCCGCCCTCGACCAGCTCGACCCCCTCGGCCCGGGCGTCGTCCCCCAGCCGGGCCTCGCGCCGGCGCAGCTCGTACTCGGCGGTATAGGTGGCGGGCCCGTACCCGAAGCGTCCGTAGATCCCCGCCTCGCTGGCAGTGAGGACGGCGAGCGGCTCACCCCTCCGACGGACGTCGTCGAGCTGGCAGCGCATCAGGGCGGACAGGACCCCTCGCCGACGGTGGGTGGGAAGCACCCCGACGTAGCTGACGGCGGCCGCCGGCACTGACGCCAGGCCCGGCAGGGTGACCTCGAACGAGAACGACCCGGCCGTCCCCACAAGCCGGTCGCCCTCGAAGGCGGCCAGGCTGCGGTCGGCCTCGAACACCGGCCGGTGGCTATCGAGCACCCGGTCGTCGACCTTCCCGCCGAAGGCGGCGAAGTCGACCCGGGCGAAGTCGATGAACTCGTCGTCGGAGACGGGGCGGATGTCGATGGGCACGGCCCAGGTCTAGCGGGGTGGGGACCGGCCCGCGCCCAATTAGCCGTCGACGACGTGATGCGTGGTCTTGCGGATCAGCTCGACCCGGGCCTCGCTGTGGTTGACGTCGTCACCCTTAGCCTCCAGCAGGGCCAACCGGTCTGACTCGGCCTCGGACTCCGCCGAGGCGTCGGCGGCGGCCAGGCGGGCCTCGATCCCTTCGGCCACCAGCTTCTCGGCCTCTTCGACGAGGGCGGCCACCATGTCGTCCTCGGGCACGACCCGGACAATCTTCCCCTTGATGAACAGATGCCCTTTGTGCCGACCGGCGGCGATGCCGATGTCGGCCTCGCGGGCCTCGCCGGGGCCGTTCACCACGCAGCCCATCACCGCCACCTGGATGGGCAGGTTCTTCTCCTCCAGCGCCTCCTGGGCCGCCTTGGCCACCCCGATCACGTCTATCTCGGCCCGACCGCAGGACGGGCAGGCGATCAGGTCGAGGCCCTTGCGCTCGCGCAGCCCCAAGGCCTCGAGCAGCTGACGCCCGGCCCTCGCCTCCTCGACCGGATCGGCGGTGAGCGAGTAGCGGATGGTGTCCCCGATGCCCTCGTTGAGGAGGGTGGCGATGCCGGCCGTGCCTTTGATCAGCCCGGCCGGCGGCGGCCCCGCTTCGGTCACCCCGAGGTGGAGAGGATGTTCGACCGCATCAGCCAGCATCCGGTAGGCCTCGACCATCAACGGGACGTGGGACGCCTTGACGGAGATCTTCACGTCCTCGAAGTCGACCTGGCGGAAGTAGTCGAGCTCCATCAGGGCCGATTCGACCAGCGCCTCGGGGGTGGCCCCGCCGTGCTTCTTGTAGAGATCGGGATGCAGCGAGCCGGCGTTCACGCCGATGCGGATGGGCACCCCCCGATCGCGCGCCTCGCTCGCCACCAAGCGGATCTCCTCGGGCTTGCGCAGGTTTCCGGGGTTGAGGCGCAGGCAGGCCACGCCGGCCTCGAGGGCGGCGAGCGCCATCTCGTGGTGGAAGTGGACGTCGGCCACCAGCGGCACGGGCGAGCGGGGCACGATGCGGGCCAGGCCCTCGGCCGCTTCGGCCTCGTTGCACGTGCAGCGCACGATGTCCGCCCCCGCGGCGGCCAGGGCGTAGATCTGGGCCAGGGTGGCGTCGACGTCCGCCGTCTTGGTGGTGGTCATCGACTGCACCGTCACCGGCGCGCCGCCGCCCACCGGCACGTTGCCGACCATGATCTGGCGGGTGGGGCGGCGGGTGGCCGCGGTCAGGCTGGGGCGCATGGGCTCACTGGAACGGGTTGGGGAACGGCTTGACGATATCGAGGTAGAGGGCGCTGACCCCGAGCAGCACGATGAGGAAGAACACCAGGTAGGTCGCGGGCATCAGTTTGCGGATGTCCACCCGGTAGCGCCGGCCCCGCCGCGAGCGGGCCCGTTCATAGATGGCGACAGCTACGTGACCACCGTCCAGGGGCAGCAGCGGCACCATGTTGAACACGCCCACGAACACGTTGATGGCCACCAGCAGCACCAGCACGTCGCGTACGCCGCTGCTGGCCGCGTCGGACGCCAGCCGCACGAGGCCGACCGGAGAGACGAAGCGGTTCTGCTGATCCGTGCTCGCCGACGGGCCCGAGGGGGCGTGTCCGGTCAGCTGCTCGCCGTAGGAGGAGAGCCCGTGCGGCGAGAAGATGTGGCCCAGGGCGCCGACGACGGTCCACGTGTACTTGCCCACGTCGACCGCCGCCGCCGGCACGGCCGCCGCCGGGTTCTTGCGGTCGACCGGATAGGCGGGACCGATGCCCACGAACCCGTAGGGCTTCGCCGTCGACGGCACCGGTGCGCCGCCCCCGGTGACCTTCACCTTCTGCAGGTCGACCGGCACGGCCGTCAGGGTCAGGGTGGCGCCGTGCCGCAGGACAGTGAACCGGACCGGCTGACCGGGCCGGGCCTGGATCATCGGAGGTAGCTCATCCCACTTCTTGAGCGGCTTCCCGTCGACCGCCACGATCCGGTCGCCGGCGCGGAAGCCGGCCTTCTGGGCGGGGCTCGGGCCGGTGGCGAGGGTGCTGATCGAACCGACGGTCAGCAGGGGGTGGTCCCCTTCGACCGTTCCCACGAAGCTGAGCATCCCCCAGAGCAGGAGGAAGGCCAGGAGGAAGTGCATGGCGGAGCCGGCCGACACCACCAGGAGCCGGCGAGGGAATGTCGACTGCCGGTAGGTGCGAGCCTCGTCGGCCGGGTCGACCTCCTCCATGTTGTTCATGCCGACGATCTTCACGTAGCCGCCGGCGGGTATGGCCTTGACGCCGTACTCCGTCTCCCCCCGGCGCACGGACCACAGCCTCGGGCCGAAGCCGAGGAAGTACTCGGTCACCTTCATGCCCGACCACTTGGCCGTGGCGAAGTGGCCCAGCTCGTGGAGCATGATCATCAACACGACCGCCGCCACCACGGCGACGGTCTTGACGGTGCCGGTGAGCACGGCGGCGAAGACGCCGCCCCCTACCACCAGGGCCAGCCGGCCCAGGGCCGCCCACTGCTCCGACGGCGAGACCCCGCGGGTCAGACGGGCGCTCATGCCGCCCTCGCCCGGCGCTCGACGGCGGCCGCCGCGGCCCGACGGGCGGTGGCGTCGGCCTCGAGCACGGCATCGACGTCGGCGAGTACCGCCCCGTCGTGGACCTGCAAGGCCTCCTCGACGACCTCGCCGATGCCGGCCCAGCCGAGGCTGCCGGCGAGGAAGGCGGCCACCGCCACCTCGTTGGCCGCGTTCAGCCAGGCCGGGGCCGAGCCCCCGGCCCGGCCGGCCTCGTAGGCGAGGGCCAGGCAGCGGAACACGCTGGTGTCGGGGGCCTCGAAATCGAGGCGGGACAGGCGCGACCAGTCGATCCGCCCGTAGGGCGAAGGCCACCGGTCCGGGTAGGCGAGGGCGTAGGAGATGGGGAGGCGCATGTCGGGCATGGAGAGTTGGGCGACGGTGGCTCCGTCGGTGAACTCGACCATCGAGTGCACGATCGACTGGGGGTGGATCACCACCTCGATCCGGCCGTAGTCGACGTCGAACAGCTCGTGGGCCTCGATCACCTCGAGCCCCTTGTTCATCAGTGTGGATGAGTCAACCGTGATCTTGGGCCCCATCTTCCATGTCGGGTGGGCGAGGGCGTCGGCCACGGTGACCTCGGCCAGCTCGGCCAGGGTCCGGCCCCGGAACGGTCCGCCGCTGGCGGTCAGGACGATCCTCGCCACCTCGTCGGCACCCGAGCGGGAAGACCTGAGGCACTGGTGGACGGCGCAGTGCTCGGAGTCCACCGGCAGGATCTCGCCTCCGCCCTCGGCTCGGGCCTGGCGGACGACGGGCCCTCCGGCGATGAGCGACTCCTTGTTGGCCAGGGCCAGCCGGCGGCCCCCCCGCAGGGCGGCCAGGGTGACGGGCAGGCCGGCGAAGCCGACCACGGCGTTGACCGTCACCTCGGCCTCGGCGGCGATGGCGGCCAGGGCCTCGGGCCCGGCCCGCAGCTCGGTCCCCGCCGGCAGGCGGCCCCCCAGCTCGGCGGCGGCGGCGGGGTCGGCGACGGCGACGACCTCCGGACGAAGCTCCCGGGCCTGCTCGGCCAGGGCCTCGACCGAGGCCCGGGCGCCCAGGGCCACCACCCGGTAGCGGTCGGGATCGGTCCGGATCACCTCGATCGTCTGGGTGCCGATCGAGCCAGTGGAGCCGACCAGGCTCACCGTCGTCGGCCCGCCGGAGGTCATCCGATGCCCAGCACCCGGACCAGGTAGTAGGTGGCGGGCAGGACGAAGAGGATGGCGTCCACCCGGTCGAGGAGCCCTCCGTGTCCGGGCAGCACCGTCCCCATGTCCTTGAGCCCGAGGTCGCGCTTGATCAGCGACTCGCACAGGTCGCCCAGGGGGGCGACCACCGCCACCACCAACCCGAGGGCCACGCCGTCGCGGAGGGTCCACGGGTGGATCTGGCCGGCGATGACCGCCGAGGCGAGCAGGGCGGTAAGCATGCCGCCGAACAGCCCCTCCCAGGTCTTGTTCGGGCTGATGGCCGGGGCCATCGGATGGCGACCGAGCTGGCTGCCGAACACGAAGCCGCCCACGTCGTAGCCCACCGCCCCGATGAGGGCGCCCAGGAGGAAGGCGATCCCGTGCCGGGCGGGGAACACGTTCGGGTCCAGCATCAGGCCGGCGTAGGACGCCAGGAACCCCACCCATACGAACCCGAGCAGCGTCGCCCCCAGGTTCACCGTGGGCCGGGCCCGGACCACGCCCGCCAGGTACCACAGGAAGCCGAAGACGAGCGTCATGGAAAGGACGAGGGGAAGGGCGGTCTCACCCTTCAGGTAGGCCCCGACCATCACCGCCACCGTGGCGGTCAGCCCCAGCAGGGTGGCGGGGCGGTAGCCGGACCGTCGCAGGGCCCCGAAGCCCTCGGCGGCGGCCAGGGTGGCGACCAGGGTCACCAGGACCATGGCCGGGGCGGTGCCGGCCTTGAACAGCAGCAGAGCGAGGACCCCGATGCCGACCCCGGTGAGCACCCGGGTCCTGGTGCCGGCCCGGGGCAGGGGCGGCGTGCGGCGGGGCACCTCAGGGGGGAGGCCGGAGCCGCCTGACGGGGCCCTCCAGGCGGGCGGGGGCGTGCTGACCACCGCCGTCAGCTGGCGGACCTCTTCCTCCTCGGCCTCGCGGTCGAAGGCGAACGGGTCGGCGTCGTCGTCGGGCACGTGGGCCGCTCCCAGCCGGCTCTCCTCGGCCAGGGCGCTGGCGTCCTCGAAGTCGGCTTCGTCCCAGTCCCCCCGCCCCTCCCGCCAGCGGGGCGCCCGGCTGGCGAAGCCGGACCAGGCGTCGAGATCGTCCTCCTGCTCGGTCGACGCCGCCGCCAGCACCGGGGGAACCTCCCCCGTCGGGGGTTCGGTCCAGTGGAGCAGGTCGTGATCCCCGCCCGGCGCCACCAGCGGCTCGTCGCTGGCGACGGGCACCGGCGTGTCGAGCAGGGTCTCGTCGGTGCCGGTCGGCTCGGGGACCGGCTCCGGCCCCGGCCGCCCGACCGCCGGGCTCACCTGGGGCCGGGGCACGTCCTGGCCGCTGTCAGGAAGGGGAAAGCGCAGCGCCGGACGGGGGCCCTCGGGGTGAGGGGGCACGTCCCCGAACCGGGGTTGGTCCTCGGGCCGGCGCCCGGCGGCCTGGCCGGCCTGCAGAGCGGCGGCGGCCTCGTCGGCGCCGATGATGCGCACCCCCTCGCCGACCTTGCGCGGGGTGGGCGGCGCCTCCTCTTCCTCTCCGTCCTGATGGTTTTCGGAGTCCATGCTGCCTCCTAGTGAGTCGGCGCCGGCTGGCCGGTGCTGGGGCCCCTATACCTCGAGCAGCTCCTGCTCCTTGTGCTGCAGGACCCGGTCAATCTCCTCGACGTGGTCGTGGGTCATCTTCTCGAGCAGCTTCTCCGCCCGCTCGAGCTCGTCAGCGGAGATCTCCCCCTCCTTCTCCAGGCCCTCGAGATCGTGGCGGGCGGCCCGGCGGAGGTTGCGCACCGCCACCCGCGCCTCCTCGGCCATGTGGCGGACCACCTTCACCAGGTCCTTGCGCCGCTCTTCGGTCAGGGGCGGGAAGCTGAGGCGGATGACCTGCCCGTCGTTGGAGGGGTTGATGCCGAGATCCGAGTTCTGGATCGCCTTCTCGATCGACTTGATGGCCCCCTTGTCGTAGGGGGTCACGACGAGGAGGCGGGCCTCGGGCACGCTGAAGCCGGCCAGCTGCTGGAGCGGCACCTCGCTGCCGTAGTACTCGATCTTCAGCTTCTCGATGAGACCCGGGGTCGCCCTCCCCGTCCGGACGCCGGCGAACTCGCTCTGCGCGTGGGAGACCGCCTTGTTCATCTTCTCGCGCGTCTCGGCCAGGGCCACCTCGATGAGGGAGGAGTCTTCCATCACTTGATAAGGGTACCGATCGGCTGTCCGACCAGGGCCCGTCCGATGTTGCCCGGGACCATGACGTCGAACACGAGGATGGGCAGCCCGTTGTCACGGCAGAGGGTGATGGCGGTCAGGTCCATCACCCGCAGGTCGCGGGAGATGACCTCCATGAAGGCGATCTCGTCGAACCTGGTGGCGGATGGATCGCGTTTGGGGTCGGCGCTGTAGACGCCGTCCACACCGGAATGAGTCCCCTTGAGGATCCCCTCCGCTTCGATCTCGGCGGCCCGCAGGGCGGCGGTGGTGTCGGTGGTGAAGAACGGGTTGCCCGTGCCGGCGGCAAAAATCACCACCCGTCCCTTCTCGAGGTGGCGGATGGCCCGCCGGCGGATGTACGGCTCGGCCACCTCGGCCATCTGGATGGCGGACAGCACCCGGGTCGGCTGCCCGTGTCGCTCGAGGGCGTCCTGCAGGGCGAGGGCGTTGATGGCCGTGGCCAGCATGCCCATGTAGTCCGACGTGGCCCGGTCGAGGCCGGCGCCGGCGCCCGTGGTACCCCGCCAGATGTTGCCGCCGCCGACCACCACCGCCATCTCCACGTCCATTTCCTGGCGGGCGCGGGCGATCTCGCCGGCGAGTCGCTCCACCACCGGACCGTCGATCGTCTCGTCCGACGCCGAGCTGGCCAGGGCCTCCCCGGAGAGCTTGAGGACGACCCGGCCCCAACGGGGCTGGCGGGCGGCCCGCTCCTGCACCGGGCCGGTGGCGGTCTCGGTCACCGCTACTGGCCGACTACCACCTGGGCGAAGCGCTTCAGCTCCGCCGAGCCCAGCAGCTTCGAGATCGTCATCTTCTCGTCGCGCACGAAGTCCTGCTCGAGCAGCACCCGCTCCTTGAACCAGCCGTTCAGGCGACCCTCCACGATCTTGGGCAGGGCGGCCTCCGGTTTGCCCTCGTTGCGCGAGATGTTCTCGAGCGTCGCTCGCTCGGCGGCCACCTGATCCTCGGGCACCTCCTCGCGGGACAGGTAGGCGGGGCGGGCGAAGGCGACGTGCACGGCGACATCGTGGGCCAGCTCCTGGGACCCGCCGGCGATCTCGACCATCACCGCGTTCACACCCCGCCCGTTCTGCACGTGCAGGTAGGTGTCGATGACCGAGCCGTCGGAGGAGTCGAAGCGGGCCACCCGGCCGAGCTGGATGTTCTCCTTGAGGGTGACCTTCAACCGGTCGATCTCCTCCTGGCGCTCCGAGACGGCGTCCTCGCCCTTGGCCGCGACCAGGCGGGCCAGGTCCTCTACCAGCTCGACGAAGTCGGTCGACTTGGCCACGAAATCGGTCTCGCACCGCAGCTCGACAATGGCGGCGGCGTTGCCGACGGTGTCGACCGCCACCGCCCCCTGCGTGCTCTCGCGATCGGAGCGCTTGGCCGAGCTGGCCAGGCCCTTCTCGCGCAGCCACTGGGCGGCCGCCTCGGCGTCTCCGTCGTTCTCCTCCAGGGCCCGCTTGGCATCCATCATCCCGGCGCCGGTCGCCTGGCGCAGCGCCTGCACGTCCTTGGCGGTGAAGGTGGCCATCTACTGCTCCTCCGGTGCGCCGGCGGACGCCTCGGGCGTCGCCGTCTCGACTGGCGTGTCAGGAGCGCTCTGCCCCGGCGCCGATTCGGCCCCACCCTCGGCGGCCGGGGCCTCACGGGTGGCGGCCAGACGGGCGGCGCGCTGCTGGGCCTCGGCGGCGGCCTGGCGGCGGGCCTCACGCTGGCGCTCGGCCCGGCGGGCCTCCTCCTCGGGGTCCGGCGGCGCCGGCGGCGGGCCGCCGGGGGCGATGGTCCCCCGTCGGGCGCCCATCATCCGGCCTTCCTCGACCGCGTCGGCGATCACCCGGCACATGAGAGTGCCCGAGCGGATGGCGTCGTCGTTGCCCGGGATCACGTACTGGATCAGATCGGGGTCGCAGTTGGTGTCCACCACGGCGACGATCGGCACGCCGAGCTTGTTGGCCTCGGTGACCGCGATGTGCTCCTTCTTGGTGTCGATGATGAAGACAGCGTCGGGCAGGCGCGACATGTCGCGGATGCCGCCGAGGTTGCGCTCCAGCTTCTCCAGCTCGCGAGAGAGGATCAGCGCCTCCTTCTTCGGCATGGCCTCGAAGTCCCCCGCGGCCCTCATCCGCTCGTACTCCTGCATCTTCTTCACCCGGCCGCTGATGGTGGCGAAGTTGGTGAGCATGCCGCCGAGCCAGCGCTCGTTGATATATGGCATGCCGCAGCGCTGGGCGTGAGCGGCGATCGGGTCCTGGGTCTGCTTCTTGGTGCCGACGAACAGGACCGTGCCTCCGTCGGCCACCAGGTCACGGACGAAGGTGTAGGCGACCTCGATCCGCCGCAGGGTCTGGTTGAGGTCGATGATGTAGATGCCGTTGCGCTCGCCGAAGATGAACCGCTTCATCTTCGGGTTCCAGCGCCGGGTCTGGTGGCCGAAGTGGACCCCGGCCTCCAGCAGCTGCTTCATGGTCACGACAGCCATGGTTTGTCTCCCATCGGTTGGTCTCGACCCGGGCGACGCGCCCCGCGGGGCGACCGTGGGTAGCTCGGGCAGGTGTGTGTGGCCGGCGGCGCCGGCCCGCCGAGTCTAGATCAGGCCGGCTCTCGCTCGGCCTCGGCCAGGCGGGACCGGAGCTGCAGGATGGCCTTGGTGTGGATCTGGCACACCCGGCTCTCGGTGACCCCCAGCACCTGGCCGATATCGGCCAGGGTGAGGCCTTCGTAGTAGTAGAGGGTCAGGACGATCTTCTCGCGGTCGCCCAGGCGGTTGATGGCCCCGGCGAGGATCTGCTTCATCTCCTCGACCTCGAAGGCGGCCACCGGGCCCTCGCCCCGATCGGCGATGGTGTCCCCGAGGGTGCTGCCCTCACCCTTGTCGCCGCCCGAGAGCATCTCGTCCAGGGCCACCAGGCCGACGAAGGAGACCTGGTTGTAGATCTCGTGCAGCTCCTTCTCGGCGATGCCCATCTCGGCGGCGATCTCGGCGTCGGTCGGCACCCGCATCAGGGTCGCCTCGAGCTTGCCCAGCGCCGTCTCCACCGCCCGGGCCTTGGCCCGTACCGACCGGGGCACCCAGTCGATGGAGCGCAGCTCGTCGATGATCGCCCCCTTGATGCGGGCGATGGCGTAGGTCTCGAACTTCACCTTGCGGGTCATGTCGAACTTCTCGATTGCGTCGATAAGCCCGAATATCCCGTAGCTGACCAGGTCGGACTGCTCGATGCTCTGGGGCAGACCAACCGCCACCCGGCCGGCCACGTACTTGACCAGCGGCGAGTAGTGCACGATCAGCCGGTCGCGGGCGTCGCGGGACGCCGAGCTCTTGTACTGCTGCCAAAGCTCTTGTATTGCGTCGCTGGCGTCCACGCAGTTCCTAGGCCCGCGGATGGCTGCGTTCGTATACGTGAAGCAGCCTTTCCTTGCTCACGTGAGTGTAGACCTGCGTCGTCTGCAGGCTGGCGTGGCCCAGCAGCTCCTGGACCGCCCGCAGGTCGGCGCCCCCGTCGAGCAGGTGGGTGGCGAACGTGTGGCGCAGGGCGTGGGGATGGGTGGGCGCCGCCGCCGCCCGGTCGAGGACGCGGCGGGCGTCGCGGGGACCGAGCCGCCTGCCCCGCGAGTTGAGGAAGGCAGCGTCGGCGGGGGTCTCGTCCCTGACGAAGTGGGACCGGCCGTGTCGCAACCACCGGTCGGTCGCCTCGGCCGCCGGCACGCTCATGGGAACCTGCCGCTGCTTGGACCCCTTCCCCCAGACCTTGACCAGCCGCCGCTTGAGATCGAGGTCGGCGGGCCGCAGCCCGCAAAGCTCGCTGACCCGCAGCCCGCTTCCGTACAGCAACTCGAGTATCGCCTCGTCGCGCAGGGCCACCGCCGTCTGCCAGGGGTCCCCCGCGACGGCCGGGCGCCTCGCCGGTCCGTCGAGCAGATCCTCCAGCTCGGCCCGGCCCAGAACCCGGGGCAGCCGTCCCTCACCGCGGGGCGCCGACACCCCGACGGTGGGGTCGACGGCGAGGACCCCGGTCCGGACCAGCCAGTGGAAGTAACGGCGCAGGGAGGCGACCTTGCGGGCCACCGAGCGCCGGGCGTAGCGGCGGGTGCCGAGGAAGGCGAGGTAGCGGCGGACCAGCACCCGGGTCACGCCGGCCGGCTCCTCCACCCCCGCCCGCGCCGCCCACTCGGCGAACGATCGGAGGTCGGAGGTGTAGGCGGCGACCGTGGCCGGCGAGCTCGACGTCAGCGACCGTGCGAACTCGTCGACCCTCCACACCAGGACCACCGTACGGGACGCCGCCCCGGCCGGCGGCGACCTACCGCCGCTCCCACCAGCCCGCGCCCCGCAGGACCCGCCCGGCCGCCTCGAGCCGACCGAGGGCGGCCGCCGCCTCCACCGGGTTCATGCCGGTTCGCCCGAGGACGGTCTCGAACATGGTGGGGGTGGGGTCCACCGCCCACAGGACCCGGTCGTCGCCGGTCGGCTCCGGTTCCTCCTCAGGGTCGGGGGCCGGCGGCGCCGGGCGTTCGAGGGCGATGCGGGCCAGCATGTCCTCCACGTCGCGCGCCGGCGCGCACCCGTCGACCAACAGGGCGTTGCACCCTTCCGACGCCGGGCTGGTCACCGGCCCGGGCACGGCCATCACCGGCTTGCCCCGGGCGATGGCGGCCTCGACCGTGTGCATCGAGCCGCCAACCCGGTGCGACTCGACCACCACCACCACGTCGCCCAGGGAGGCCAGGATGCGGTTCCGCTCCGGGAACCTCCAGGCGGTGGGCGCCGCCCCCAAGGGAGCCTCGCTGAGCATCACGCCCGTGCGCGTCACCGCTCGCCAGAGGCCGGCGTTGCCCGCCGGGTAGGGGACGTCGATGCCACTTCCGCCCACGCCGGCGGGCGGACCGGCCTCGGCCGAGAGGGCTCCGCCGTGGGCGGCGGCATCGATGCCAGCTGCCAACCCCGAGACGACCACCACGCCGGCGGCGGCCAGGCCCCGACCGAGCGTCCAGGCCACCTCAGCGCCGTACCCGGTGCAGCGGCGGGTCCCCACGACCGTGGCGGTCGGCCCTTCGAGGACCGACACGTCCCCTGCCGCGAACAACACCGCGGGAGCGTGGGCGTCACCGGCGAGCCGGGCCGGATAGCCCTCGGCCCCGCGCAACAGCACGGTCACGCCCGCGGCCGTGCAGCGACACCAGAGCTCGTCCACGTCCGTGGACCGGGCCGCCGCCCGCCAGTTGCTCTTGGCCGTGGCGGACAGTTTGTGCAGTGAGGTCAGCCGGTTCACCTGCCGATTGCTGACCAGGTCGGACCAGACCAGGGAGGGCGGGGAGCCATCGAGCAACAGCCGAAGGGTCCGGGGGTTCATCGACGGCAGACCGAGGAGGGCCGCCCCGTAGGCCTCCTCCGGCAGGTGCCCGACGCCGCTCACCGCTCCCCCATCAGCCGCCCGTAGGCGGCCCGCAGCTCGAGGGCGCCGGCGACGTGCTCGGCTCCCACCCGCTCGGCGGCGAATAGGTCGGCGATCGTTCGGGCGACCCTTCTCAGCCGGTGCAGCCCCCGGGCCGACAGCGACCCCCGCCGGAGCTGACCCTCGAGCGCCCGGGCGGCGTCAGGCTCCAGCGGGGCCACCCGGTCGAGAGCCGACGCCGGGATGAGGCCGTTGGCCATCACCCCCCGCTCCGCCGCTCGGGCCCTCGCCTCGGCCACCCGTTTGGCGACCACCTCGGTCCCGTCCCCGTCGGGGGGCCCGAGCAACTCGGCCGGCTCGGGCCGGGTCACCGCCACCCGCAGGTCGAACCGGTCCATGAGGGGCCCCGACAGCCGGCGGGCGTAACGCTTCCTCATCCCGTCGGTGCACCGGCAGTGCGAGGGGGTCTGGCCCTCGCCGCACGGGCACGGGTTGAGCGCGCCCACCAGCAGGAAGCGAGCCGGGAAGCTCGCCGACGCCGCCGCCCGGCACACCGTGACGGTTCCCTCCTCCAACGGCTGGCGCAGGCCATCGAGCACGGCCGGAGCGAACTCGGCCATCTCGTCGAGGAACAGCACGCCGTTGGTGGCGGCGCTGACCTCGCCCGGCCGCATCGAAACCGTGCCACCGCCGATGAGCGAGGCGGCCGAGGCGCCGTGGTGCGGGGCCCGGAACGGGGGTCGGCTGACCAGGCCGGCCCGGGGCAGGGGAAGTCCGGCCGCCGAATGGATGCGGGAGGTCTCGAGGGCCTCCTGCTGGGTCAGCTCGGGCAGGAGCCCCGGCAGCCGACGGGCGAGCATCGTCTTGCCCGAGCCCGGGGGCCCGATGAGGAGCAGGTGGTGCCAGCCGGCGGCGGCCACCTCGAGGGCCCATCGCCCCAGCCGCTGGCCTCGCACATCGGACAGGTCCGGGGCGTCCTCGTCCTCGGGGTCGGCCGGGCGGGCCGGCGGCTTGGGCCAGTCGCCCTGGCCGGTCAGGGCGTCGAACAGCTCGCGCAAGTTCCGGGCCGGGCGCACCTGGCAGCCGGCTACCAGCGACGCTTCGGGGAACGAGGCCCACGGCACCACGGCGGCGTCGACCGGCATGGCGGCCACCAGCGACATGGCTCCGGGCACCCGGCGCAGGCCGCCGTCAAGGCCGAGCTCCCCGACGAACCCGCATCGCGAGACGCACTCCGGGGGCAGCTGGCCGATCGCCGCCAACAATCCGACGGCGATGGGGAGGTCGAGGCCGGACCCGGCCTTGCGCACCCCCGAGGGCGCCAGGTTGACCGTCACCCGCTTGACCGGCCAGGACAGGCCGCTCGACAGCAGAGCCGCCCTCACCCGGTCTCGCGACTCACGGCAGGCGGCATCGGGCAGGCCGACGACGGTGAAGCCGGGCAGGCCGTTGGAAACGTGGACCTCTACTCGGACCGGGGTTCCTTCGACCCCGTTCAGGATTGCCGAGAAGACGCTGGCGATCATGGGACTCCTCCCGCGACGAAACGGACTTACTTGGGGAGGAGGCGCCCTTCTCCGAGGCTTGCCCTCAGCCTACGGAGGGGCTGTGACAGCGAGGCTCAGCGGCCCTGATAGCGAGGCTCCCGCTTCTCGATGAAGGCGGTCATGGCCTCGGTCGTGTCGGCGGTGGTGAAGTTGACCGCCTGGCAGCGGGCCTCGTTCTCCAGCGCCTCGTCCATCGACACGGAGAACGAGCCGTTGAGCAGCGTCTTGGTCATCGACAGCGCCAGGGGCGGCCCGGCGGCCAGCCGGCGGGCCCAGTCAGCGACGAACTCGTCGATCTCGCCGCTGGCCACGACCCGGTTCACGAGGCCGAGCTCGGCGGCCTGCTCGGCCGAGAGGATGTCGGCGAAGAAGGCCAGCTCCTTGGCCCGGTGCAGGCCGATGAGCCGGGGCAGGACCCACGACCCGCCGAAGTCGATGGTCAGGCCCCGGCGAGCGAAGATCTCGCTGAATCGAGCCTGCTCTGAAGCGACCACCAGGTCGCATCCCAGCGCCAGGTTGCAGCCGGCGCCGGCGGCCACGCCCGTCACCTTGGCGATGGTGGGCTTGGGCACCCGGTGCAACGCCAGGGCCACGTCGGCGACGTGGCGCATCCGCACCAGCTGGTGGCTGCTGGTCGCCCGGGGGTCGGTGAGGTCGGCGCCCGAGCAGAAGGCCCCGCCGGCTCCGGTCACCACCACCACCCGGTCGTCGGTGCGGTCGGCCACCTCCTCGAAGGTCTCGAGCAGGTCGTCCCACATCTGGGTGTTGATGGCGTTCTTCTTGTCGGGCCGGTTGAGCGTGACCGTCACCACGCCCTGGTCCCGCTCGACCAGCAGGGTCTCCATGGTGCGGACCTTATCCAGGCCCGTTGGCGCGAGCCGCTGGCCGGGCTTGCGTCACGGACCGTCGCCGGCGTTTATCGCCGATGGACCGGAGGGGCGGGCGGGCTGAAAAAAACAGTGTCCCGAATCCGGACAAACGTGTCGACCACGCCACCACCTTTGCCAATGATGGTTGACACAATTTTTTTGACGCGCGCCGGGAGCCCGTCCGTCAACGCATGTTCACGCAAGTGACGGGCGGCGGAGGCGCCGAGAGCTCAGAAGGCGTTCTCGACCACTTCCACCTGCCCGCCCAACACCGCGGCGACGTCGAAGCGGATCGGGCCGGGCCCGGAGCCCCCGGCCTGCTCGAGCCACGTGGCGGCCAGGCGCCGCAGGCGGGCCTGCTTGGTCGGCGTCACCGCCTCCAGCGGAGATCCGAAGGCGTCGGAGGTGCGGGCCTTGACCTCGCAGAAGACCAGTAGCCGGCCGCGGCGGGCGATGAGGTCTATCTCGCCGTGACGGCAACGCCAGTTCCGGGCGACCACCTCGTAGCCGTGCTCCTGGTACCAGCCGGCGGCGGCCTCTTCTCCCGCCGACCAGACCGACCGGCGACCGGAGGCACCGGTCAAGCTCAGAGGTCCTTTTCGGGGATCTCCTCGACGTTGACGTCCTTGAAGGTGACTACCTTCACGGAGGAGACGAAGCGGGCGGGCCGGTACATGTCCCAGACCCAGGCGTCGCGCAGCTCGATCTCGAAGTACGTCCGGCCACCCTCGTTGCGGGGGTCCATCCGGACCTCGTTGGCGAGGTAGAAGCGCCTCTCGGTCTCGACGACGTACTTGAACATCGGGAGGACGGCTCGATACTCCTGATAGAGCTGGAGCTCGATCTCCGTCTCGTACCGCTCGAGGTCCTCAGCGCTCATGAGTACCCACCTCGTCCACTGTAGGGCCCGGGGCCAGGCCTCGTCGTCAACGCTCGGCCCGGCCGAGCCGCCCCGATCGGGCCGCCGGCGGGCGTCGCACCAGGTCAGAGGAACGACGCATCGTGGGGCGGCCACACCCGGAAGTCCGCCCGGCCGACCACGGACGACTGGGTGATGGCGCCCTCCGGGAAGCAGCGGCTGTCGCAGGAGTCGCCCCGGTTGTCCCCCAGCACCCACAGATGGCCGGCGGGCACCACCACCGGGCCGAAGTCGCTGGTCAGCACCTGGGGGGCGAGGTAGGGCTCGACCAGCAGGTGGCCGTTGACGTACACGTGGCCGCCCCGGGCCTCGACCGTGTCACCCGGAAGGCCGATCACCCGCTTGATGTAGTCCTCGGTGGAGGGGGTCACCACGCCCACCGCCTCGCCGGCGTCGCGGATCCAGCGCACCACGAGGGGCAGGGGCCGGGGCTGGACCGGCTGCTGGCTCGGCGGAGCCCGGAACACGATGATGTCGCCCCGCCGGGGGGCGTGCAGGTCGTAGGCGATCTTGGACACGACGACCCGGTCGTTGATCATGAGCTGGGGGATCATCGACCCCGACGGGATGTAGAAGGCCTGGGCGATGAAGGTCTTCACCAGCACGGCGATCACCACGGCGATGGCCAGCAGGGTGAGGCCCTCGCGCGCCACGGCGGTGCCCGAGGTCTCGGTGAGCGAGCCCTCGGTGCCGGGGAGGGGGGGGAGGCCGGGCTCGTGAGGCGGCCGCCGGCGCCGGCCGGTCACCGTCCCGGCGAGGGGGGGCAACCGGGTGGCGGTCAGCGGACCTGGCGCTTCTCTTTGATCTTGGCCGCCTTGCCGATCCGGTCGCGCAGGTAATACAGCTTCGCCCGCCGCACGTCGCCCACGGTCACCGGCTCGATCTTGGCGATGATCGGCGAATGGACGGGGAAGGTCCGCTCCACGCCCACCCCGAAGCTGACCTTGCGGACGGTGAAGGTCTCGCGCACGCCTGAGCCCTGGCGGCGGATGACCGCCCCCTGGAACACCTGGATCCGCTCGCGGTTTCCCTCGACCACCCTGACGTGCACCTTCAGGGTGTCGCCGGGGCCGAATTCCGGGATGTCCTCACGCAGGCTGTCGCGGTCGACGAGGTCGGTCGGGTTCATGGCGCGGAAGGCTCCTCGGAGTCGCCAGGGAGAAGCTCAGAATAGCCGTGCTCGGAGAGCAGCCGCACCTCGTCATCTCGCAGCCCGCCTCGGGCGGCGATGAGGTCGGGGCGCCGGCGGAGGGTGAGGGCCAGGGCCTGCGCCTTGCGCCAGCGCTCCACCTTGCCGTGGTCTCCCGAGCGGAGGATCTCGGGGACCTCCCAGCCCCGGAAGTCGGCGGGGCGGGTGTAGTGGGGGTACTCGAGCAGGCCGTCGGAGAAGCTCTCCTCCTCGGCCGACGCCTCGTTGCCCATGACCCCGGGGACGAGCCGGGCCACGGCCTCGACCACGACCACCGCGGCCGCCTCCCCGCCGGCCAGGACGTAGTCGCCGACCGAGAGCTCCTCGTCGACGAGGTGGTCGACGATCCGGTGGTCCACCCCCTCGTAGCGTCCGCAGAGCACGGAGAAGCCGCCCGACCGGCTCGAGCGCAGACCGGCCAGCCGTTGGGCCTCGGCCTGGTCGAAACGGCGGCCGGCGGGGCTCATGAGGATCAGCGGCCGGGGCGGGTCGACCCGCTCCACGGTGGCGAACACCGGCTCGGGGGCCAGCACCATGCCGGCCCCTCCTCCGAAGGGGGAGTCGTCCACCGAGCGGTGCGGGTCGACGGCGGCCGAGCGCAGGTCGTGGACCCGCAGGTCGAGCAACCCTTGGCGGCGGGCCTTGCCGATCAGGCTGTGGCCGAGCCACGCCTCCACCATGTCGGGGAAGACGGTGATGACGTCGATGCGCACGGCGTCACCCTCAGTCGAGCAGCCCGGTGGGAAGGTCGGCCACGACCACGCCGGGCCGGTGCTCGACGACGAAGCGCAGCGGCACCAGGCCGCCGCCGTCGAGGACGAGCAGGTCGCTGGCCGGGTTGGCCTGGACGGCCACCACCGTGCCGTGGTCGGCACCGTCCGGCTCGACGAGACGGCACCCGATCAGCTCATGGACCCAGAGCTCCCCGGGGTCCTCCACGGGCTCGGCGCTGAGGATGAGGTCGCGCAGCGCCTCGGACCCCTCCCGTCCTTCGACTCCGGCGAAGGTCACGATCCACCGGTGCTGGTGGGGCGAGGAGGCGAGAACCTCGAGCTCGACGTCCCCGGCGTAGAGGCGGCTGCCCGGGTCGAGCCGTTCGGTCCGGTTGGTGGTCAGCTCGACCACCACCTCTCCCCTAAGGCCGTGGGGCTTGACGATCCGGCCGACCTCCAGCCGGCTCACCGGATCAGTCGACGATGTCGACCTGGACGTCGACCCGGTCGCGGGCGCCGGCGGCCCGGACCACCGCCCGCAGGGCCTGAGCGACCCGGCCCCGACGTCCGATGACCTTTCCCATGTCGTCGGGGGCGACGTGTAGGCGCAGGGTGGTGCCGTAGCGGGCCTCCTCGGTCTCGACCACCACCGAGTCGGGATCGTCGACGATCGAGCGGGCCACGTAATCGAGCACCGAACGGGATACGGCGGCCGGCACCCGGTTGCCAGCCATGTCGTCGACCTGCTCGTCGTCGTAGTTGGGATCACTCACGACGTGGCGCCTCCCGACTTGAACGTGTCCCAGGCGCCGGAGAGCCGGAGCAGCTTCTGCACCGTCTCGGTGGGCTGGGCGCCCTTCGACAGCCACTGCACGGCCCGGTCGTTGTCGATCTTGACCACCGACGGCTCGGCCCGCGGCTCGTAGGTGCCGAGAATCTCGATGAACCGGCCGTCGCGCGGCGAACGGCTGTCGGCCGCCACGACCCGATAGGTCGGCTGCTTCTTCTTTCCCATCCGCATCAGGCGGAGCTTCACTGCCACTTCAGTTGGTCCTTTCGTCGTGTTCAGCGCCGCCGCTGCGGGCCGAGCCCCGCTGGCGTCACCCGGCCCCGTTTGGCCTTCTTCGCCTTCTTGTTGGAGATCTTGGCGCTGAGGCCCATGGCCTGCATCATGCGCTGCATCTCACGGAACTGCTTGAGCAGCAGGTTGACCTCGGAGGTGGTGCTGCCGCTGCCGTTGGCGATCCGCAACCGGCGGGAGCCGTTGATGAGCGACGGGTCCCGCCGCTCCTCGGGGGTCATCGAGTGGATGATCGCCTCCACCCGGGTGAGCTCGCGCTCGTCGATCTTGGCGTTCTTGATCTCCTTGGGGATGCCCGGCAGCATCCCGACGATGCTCTGCAGCGGGCCCATCTTCTTGATCTGCTGCATCTGCTCGAGGAAGTCCTCGAGGGTGAAGCGGCCCTCCTGCAGGGCGGCCGCCGCCTTGGCCGCCACCTCCTCGTCATAGGTCTGCTCGGCCTTCTCGATCAGGGTGAGGACGTCGCCCATCCCGAGGATGCGGCTGGCCATCCGGTCGGGGTGGAAGGTGTCGAAGTCGTCGAGCTTCTCGCCGGTGGAGGCGAAGGCGACGGGCCGGCCCACCACCTCCTTGACCGACAGGGCGGCGCCGCCCCGGGCGTCGCCGTCGAGCTTGGTGAGGATCACGCCGTCGAGGGCGAGGGCGGCGTGGAACGCCTCGGCCGTGGTCACCGACTCCTGGCCGATCATGGCGTCGATGACGAGGAAGGTGTAGTGGGGCGAGGTCGATTCCGAGATCCGCCGGACCTCGCCCATCAGCTCGTGGTCGACGGTGAGGCGCCCGGCGGTGTCGATGATGAGCACGTCGCGGCCGGTCCGCTCCGCCTCGGCCTTGCCGGCGACGGAGACGGCAACCGGGTCGGTGGTCTCGCTGAAGACGGGCACCCCAGCCTGGGACCCGAGGACCCGCAGCTGCACGACGGCAGCCGGTCGTTGCAGGTCGGCGCCGACGAGCAGGGGGTTGCGGCCCTGCTGGCGGAACCAGCGGCCGAGCTTGGCCGCGGCGGTTGTCTTACCCGCTCCCTGCAGGCCGGCGAGCAGGACCACGGTCGGAGGCTTCGACGCGTAGGTGACGCGCAGGGGCTCGCCGCCGAGTACGCCGATGAGCTCCTCGTGGACGGCCTTGATGACCTGCTGGGAGGGGCTCAGGCTTTTCGAGAGCTCGGCCCCGACGGTCCGCTCTCGAATTCGGGTTATCAGACCCCGGACGACCTGGAAGTTGACGTCCGCTTCGAGCAGGGCGACGCGGATCTCGCGCAGCGCCTCGTCGACGTCGGCCTCGTCCAGGCGGCCGCGGCCACGCAGACGGGTGAAGATCCCCTCAAGCCGCTCCGATAGAGACTCGAACATGCGGCGTCCCAGGCTACTGGAGACCCGCTGGGCCCATTAGCGGGGGCTGCAGGGCGGGACGCCTCAGTCGAACAGGGCCTCGACGAACTCGTCGGGGTCGAAGTCCACCAGGTCCTCGGCGGCCTCGCCGACGCCGACCAGCTTCACCGGCAGTCCCAGGTCGTGCTGGATGGCCAGGACGATGCCGCCCTTGGCGGTGCCGTCGAGCTTGGTCAGCACCACGCCGGTGACCCCGACCGCCCCGGTGAACTCGCGGGCCTGGGTGAGGCCGTTCTGGCCGGTGGTGGCGTCGAGGACGAGGAGGACCTCGGTCACCCGGCCCGGCTCGCGCTCGGCGACCCGGCGGACCTTCTTGAGCTCCTCCATCAGGTTGACCTTGGTGTGGAGCCGCCCGGCGGTGTCGGCCAGGACGAGGTCGGCGCCCCGGGACGCGGCCCGCTGGACGGCGTCGAACACCACCGAGCCCGGATCGCCGCCCTCGGCCCCCCGTACCAGGTCGGCGCCGACCCGGCGGGCCCACAGCTCCAGCTGCTCGGCGGCGGCCGCCCGGAAGGTGTCGGCCGCCGCCATCACCACCTGCTGGCCCTCGCTCACGTGCCGGAGGGCGACCTTGCCGATGCTGGTGGTCTTGCCCACCCCGTTCACCCCCACGAACAGCCAGACGTTCGTCGCTCCGGCCTCGAGGTGGAGGGCGTGGTCGCCTTCGGAAAGGTCCTCCTTCAGCTGGGCCTTGAGGGCGGCGACCAGCTCTTCCGGCGTGCCCAGAGACTCGGCCTTCACCCGCTGGCGGAGGGAGTCGAGCAGGGTTTGAGCGGTGGCGACGCCGACGTCGGCGCGGATGAGTGCCTCTTCGATCTCGTCGAACGCCTCCTCGTCGATCGAGGTCCGGGACAGCACCGAGCCCACGTAGCCGGACAGCAGGCTGCGGGCCCGGCCCATGCGCTGGCGGAAGCTGGGCCGGGGCGGGGCCTCCGGGGGAGCCGGGGCCTCGGGCTCGGGCAGAACCCGGAGGTCGGGCACGGGCTGGGCCTCGACGACCTCGCCCGGCGCCACCTCGACCGGAGAGGTGGCGTCCTCGGGCAGGGCGGTCTGGAAGGCCTCCTCGACCTGGCGGGCGACGTCGGCTTGGACCTGGTCGGCGACGGCCCGGTCGCGACTGTCGACGGCCACCCCCGGAGCGGGGGGCTCGAGGTCCACACCGCGCCGCGACCGGACGGCCACCGCCGTCAGCACGACGAAGGCGAGAGCGACCGCGACAACGACGATGACAACCACGACTTCCATCGCCGGGGAGCCTACCGAGCCCCCGCGGCCGCTCCGTCAGGCGCCGGCGGCGACCTTCTCGCTGATGACCCGGCTGGAGCCGCCCGGCTGCATCGTCACCCCGTAGAGGCAGTCGGCGGCCTCCATGGTGCGCTTCTGGTGGGTGACGATGAGGAGTTGGGCCTCGTCGCGGAACTCGCGCACCAGGTCGATGAAGCGATGGAGGTTCACGTCATCGAGGGCCGCTTCGACCTCGTCCATCAGGTAGAAGGGCGAAGGGCGGCTGCGGAACACGGCGAACAGGAAGGCGATGGCGGTCAGCGACCGCTCCCCGCCGGACAGCAGCGAGAGGCGCCGCACGTTCTTCCCCGACGGCCGGCCCTCGATCTCGACGCCGGTCTCCAGCAGATTCTCCGGGTCGGTGAGACGCAGCTGGCCGGAGCCTCCCGGAAAGAGGGTGGAGAACAGGTCCGAGAAGTTCGCCGACACGTCGGCGTAGGCGGCGGCGAACACCTCCACGATCTCGGTGTCGACGGCCCGGATGACCTTGGCCAGCTCGCGGCGGCTCGACTTCACGTCCTCGAGCTGGCCTTCGAGGAAGCCGTGACGCTCCTCCAGGGCGGCGTACTCCTCGAGGGCGAGGGGGTTGATGGGCCCCAGCAGACGCAGCTCGCGCTCGAGGTCGCGCAGCCGGGCCTCGGGCGAAGCCCCGTCGGGCATCTCCGGTCGGGGCGCGGCCTTGGCCGCGTCCGGCTCACAGTCGAGGTCGCGCCGGATGGTCTCCACCACCGCCTCGAGGCGCATGCGGGCCTCGGCTTCCTCGAGGGCGCCCTTCTGGACCCGGTCGCGGATCTGCTCGAGGGTTCGCTCGGCCTCGGAGCGAGAGCGCCGGAGCCCGTCGAGGTGGGCGGCCGCCGCCCGGGTGTCCTCCGCCTGGCGGCGCCGGCGGTCGCGCACGTCCGCGATCAGCTCTTCCAGGACGGCCGAGTGGCCGGACACGGTCTCCGCCAGCCGCTCGACGGCGGCCAGCGAGCGCTCGATGGCGACCCGGCGGGCGGCGGCCCGCTCGCGCTCGGCCACGTTCGAGCGCAGCCGCTCCTCGACCTCGGCGAGGCGTTGGGAGAGGACAGAGCGTCGCTCCTCGAGACCGGCGGCCCGTACCTCGAGGTCGGAGCGGAGGGCGGCGGCCGCCACCACCAGCTCGTCGAGGCGCCGGCGCGCCTCGCGGCGTTCGGCGGCCCGCTCGGTCTGAACCCGTTCGGCTTCCTCCAGCTCCGGCAGGCGAGCCTCGAGGTCGGCCAGGGAACGCTCCTCTTCGGCGGCGCGGGCCTCGGCCTCACCCAGCTGGCGGGCCAGCGACTCGTCCTCGGCCTCCAGCTCGGCCCGCTGGGCGGTCAGGCTGGCCAGCTCGGAACGGTTGCGAGCGGCGGTGGATCCCCGTTCGGCGGCGGCCCGGGTGGCGACGTCCTCGTCTTGGCGGGCCTGGCTCAGGCGGGCCCGGGCCGCTGTCAGCGCCTCTGCGGACCGGGCGGCGTCGGCGGCTGCCTCGCCGGCCCGCCGGCGGGCCTCCTCGAGGGCGGCGCCGGTCGCTCCGGGTCCGGCCGCTCCGGTCCGCCAGCCGCGGGGCCCGAACCGGTGCCCCTCCCTGGTGACGGCGACGACGGCCGGGGCGTCGGTGGCGAGCCCCACCGCGTCCGACCAGGTGGCGGCGACGACCACGCCACCGAGGAGGGCGTCGAGGAGCTCGCCGACCCCGGGGTGCGAGGAGCGGACATGGGACCGGACCAGCTCGGCGCCCGACGGCACGGCCCGTCCGGTGGATCCTTCGCCGTCGGGCCGGCGCAGACCGAGGGGCAGCAGGGCGCCCCGCGCGTCTTGCTCGTGGAGCCGCGCCACCGCCGCCCGGGCGGCGGGGGGCCCGTCCACGACGACGGCGGCCACCGCGTCTCCCAGGGCGGCCTCGAACGCCGCCTCCCATCCGGGGTCCACCTCGACCAGGTCGAGCAGGGTGCCGACGATGCCGTCCATGCCGGCCAGGCGGGCGGCCCCGGCCCGGGCGGCAGCCTCGTCGAGGGCGAGCGCCAGGGCCTCGGCCCGGGCCGACCACGAGTGGCTGGAGCGCTCGGCGGCTCGCGACTCGGCCTCGGCCCGCTCGGCGGCAGCCTCGGCCGCCGCCCGGGCGGACGTGGCCTCCTCGACGGAGCGGGCCAGCTCCTCGGCGGAGCCGGATGCCACCGCCAACTCCTGCTCGAGGCGGGCGACCTCGGCGCCCAGGCGGGCCTTGCGCTCGGCTAAGGCGGTGCGCCGGGCGGCCAGGCGAGACATCTCCGCCCGGTCTCGCTCGAGGGCGGATCGGCGGCCGGCGACCGTGGCCCGCAGCTCGGCGGCGGACGAGTCGGGCGCCTCCTCGTCCCCTCCCCACCGGGCGGTGAAGGCGTCTCGCTCCCGTTCGACCTTGAGCTCGGCCTCCTCCACCCGGCCGACCTCCTCGGCCAGCGAGCTGGCGCCCCGGTCGACCTCGGCCAGCTGGGTGGTGAGGGCGGCGGCATCGGCCTCGAGGGAGGCGACCACGCCCTCGTCGCGGGAGGCGGCGAGGTCTCGCTCCAGGGACCGGCGACGCTCGGCCAGCAGGGCGGTGAGGCCCCGAGCCCGTTGGCGGGCGCTCTCCAGGCGTCCGAGGGTGTCGGCCAGGTCGTCGTTGGCCGCCGATGCCGACACCGCGTCCTCGGCCTGGCGCACTTCGGCGTCGAGGCCGGCCAGACGCTGCTTCACCTCGACCTCGTTGGTGGCCAGCAGCCGCCGGCTGTCCGCCGCGGCGGCCAGCCGGTGCTCGAGGGAGGCGACCTCGCGCCCGGCGACGTGCAGGCGCAGGTCGCGCACGTGACCGGCGAGCTCGGCGTGGCGGCGGGCCGCTTCGGCCTGCTTCTCGAGGGGACGGAGCTGACGGCGAACCTCGCGGAGAAGGTCGTTGAGCCGGGTGAGGTTGGCCTCGGTCGACTCGAGCCGGCGCTGGGCCCGCTCGCGCCGGCGCCGGTACTTGAGGACCCCGGCCGCCTCCTCGATGACGAGCCGCCGGTCCTCCGGGCGGGCGTTCAGCACGGAGTCGAGCTGGCCCTGGCTGACGATGACGTGCTGCTGGCGGCCCACGCCCGAGTCGGAGAGCAGCTCCTGGATGTCCAGGAGGCGGCAGGGCACACCGTTGAGCGCGTACTCGCTCTCCCCCGAGCGGAACAGGGTGCGGGTGATGGTCACCTCGGTCAGCTCGATCGGAAGCAGCCCGGCCGAGTTGTCGATCGTGAGCGACACCTCGGCCCGCCCGAGGGCGGGTCGCGACGAGGTGCCGGCGAAGATGACGTCCTCCATCTTGGCCGAGCGCACCGTCCGGGGGCCCTGGGCGCCCAGCACCCAGGCGACGGCGTCGACGACGTTCGACTTGCCGCTGCCGTTGGGCCCGACGACCGCGGTGACCCCGGGCTCGAACTCGAGCGTCGTGGAGTCGGCGAACGACTTGAAACCCTTGAGGGTGAGGGACTTCAGGAACACGCTGGGGCGAGGTTACGTCAGGGTCCCCGGCCGAGGGTGTACCTCCGGAGCCGCCTATCTCTGGCAGTTGGGACAGAAGAAAGTCGACCTTCCACTCCACCGCAGGCGCTGCACCGGGCCGCCGCAGCGGCGGCAGGGAAGGCCCGCCCGGCCGTACACGCGGTGACGGAGCTGGAAGGCCCCGGGCACCCCGTAGATGTCGCGGTACTGGGCGTCGGCCAGCGAGGACCCTCGGTGTTCGACGGCCCGGCGCAGGGTGGTGACCATGGCTCGGTGGAGGCTTCGGGCCTCGGGCTCGGTCAGCCCGTCGGAGGTGCGGTCATGGCGCAGCCCGGCGGCGAAGAGGATCTCGTCTGAGTAGATGTTGCCGATGCCGGCCACGAAGCGCTGGTCCATCAGCAGCGCTTTGAGGCCGACCCGCCGGCCGCTCAGGCGGCGGGCGAACTCGGCCGGCCCGACCCGGTCCTCGAGGGGATCGAAGCCGAGGTGGGCGAGCTCGGCCAGCTCCGCCCCCGGCGCGGGCGGGGCGGTGACGAACAGCTCGCCGAAGGTGCGGGGGTCGACGAAGAGCAGGCGGCGGCGGTCGTCGAGCTCGAGGGTGACGTGGGTGTGGCGGGGCGGCTCGTCCTCCGGCGCCAGCAGCACCAGCTGGCCGCTCATCCCCAGGTGGATGACCAGGGCCTGGTCGCTGTCCAGCACGGCCACGATGTACTTGCCTCGTCGGCGGGTGCCCACCACCCGGTGGCCGGCGAGGCGGCGTCCGACCTCCCCGGGGTCGGCGTGGCGGCGGACCGACCGGATGCCCGTCGCCGCGGCGGAGACGACCCGCCGGCCGGAGACCTCGGCCTGCAGGCCCCGCCGGACGGTCTCGGCCTCGGGCAGCTCGGGCACCGGCCCTAGCCGGGCTCGGCGACGGGCTCCGGGTCGGGACCCGCCGCGTCGGGCGAGCGCCGCTCGTCGCCCAGAACCGTCCACGCCGATCGGGCGGCGGCCTGCTCCGCCTGCTTCTTGGAGCGCCCCTCGCCCCTTCCCACCTCCCGGTCGCCGAGATACACGGTGGCGTAGAAGCGCTTGGCGTGGTCGGGGCCGTCGTCGGAGACGTCGTAGCGGGGCAGCTGGTCGGCCCGGCGGGTGGCGAGCTCCTGCAGCCGGGTCTTGTAGTCCTGGCCCCCGGGGCCGAGGGCGGCCTCCTGGATCCGCTCCCCGAGCAGGCTCATCACCAGAGCCGATGCGGCACCCCAGCCCCCGTCGAGGTAGACGGCGCCGAGGACCGCCTCCATGGCGTCGGCGAGAATCGACGGCTTCTCGCGGCCACCGGAGAGATCCTCCCCCCGGCCGAGCAGCAGGGCGGGCCCGAGACCGACCGACGTCGCCACCTCGGCCAGCACCTCCGAATTGACGACGGCGGCCCTCAGCTTGGCCAGCTCCCCCTCGGGCAGGTCGGCGTAGGTGCGGAAGATGTGGTCGGTCACCACCAGGCCGAGCACGGCGTCCCCCAGGAACTCGAGGCGCTCGTTGGAGTGGTTGCCCGGGTTCTCGGCGCACCAGGAGCGGTGGGCCACGGCCCGGGCCAGCAGTTCCGGGTCGGCGAAGCTCAGGCCCAGCCGCTCGACCAGGGCGGCGACGCCGTCGGCCGGCTCCGGATCAGGACGTTCCGAGCTTGGCAACCACGTAGTCGACCGCGTCGCGGACGGTCTTCAGGTCCTCGAGGTCCTCGTCCTCGATGCGGAAGCCGACCGTCCGCTCGCCGAGCTCCTCTTCGAGGGCCTCGACCAGCTCGATGAGGGCCAGGGAGTCGGCGTCGAGGTCCTCGCTAAAGGAGGCCGACTCGGTGATGGTGTCCGGCTCGACCTCGAGGATGTCGGCCAACCGGTCGCGGATCAGCTCGAAGACCTGCTTGCGGTCCATCGGGGTCCTCTCCACGTGGGTCTCAGCCGGCACTTCGTCTCCAGGCGGTGTCGTCGGGCCTCCGATGATACCGGGCCGTCCGCCGGCCCCTTCCGGCCCGGCGTCCCGGGGTTGGGCCAGCGTCAGGCGGTCAGGCCGAAGGCCGGGCGGCGGCGGCGGGGGTGGTGGTGGGGGACACCGCCTGGCGGATGCGGCCGACCAGGTCGGCGCCGACCATGTCGCGGGCGACGCCCAGGGCGTTGACGATGGCCCGGGCCGAGGACGAGCCGTGGCTGATGATGCAGACGCCGTCGACCCCGAGGAGCATCGCCCCTCCCGTGGTGTCGGGGTCGAGCTGCTCGGCCAGGGGGGCCAGGGCCGGCATGAGGACCTTGGCGGCCTCCCGGGCCTCGTCGGTCGAGGTCATGGCGGCGAGGACGGCGTCGACCACCGCCCGGATGCCGCCTTCCAGGGTCTTAAGGGCGACGTTGCCGGTGAACCCGTCGGTGACGACCACGTCGACCCGGTCACTGACGATGTCGCGCCCCTCGACGTTGCCGATGAACTCCACCCCGGCGCCCCCCTCCAACAGGGCGTGGGTCTCCTTCACCACCGGGGTCCCCTTGGAGGGCTCCTCGCCTATCGACAGCAGGCCCACCCGGGGCCGGTCGATGCCGTAGCGCTCGGCGGCGAAGGCGGAGCCCATCTGGGCGAACTGGACGAGCATGGCCGGGGTGCACTCGGCGTTGGCCCCGGCGTCGAGCAGGACGGTGGGGGTCGAACCGGGCACCGGTATGGGCGTGGCGATCGCCGGCCGGCTGACCCCGGGCAGCCGGCCCATGCGCAGCAGGGCGCTGGCCATGGCGGCCCCGGTGTTGCCTGCGCTGACCATGGCGGAGGCCCGCCCGTCGCGTACGGCCTCGGCCGCCCGGACCAACGACGAGTCCTTCTTGCGCCGCACGGCGTTGGCCGGGTCCTCGTCCATGGCCACCACCTCGGTGGCGGGCAGGACGGCCAGGCCACCGGCGTCGCCGATCCGGTCGGGGGGACCCACGAGGACCACCTCCACGCCGAGGGACTCGACGGCCTGGCGGGCGCCGGCGACGATCTCGCCGGGGGCGTGGTCGCCCCCCATGGCGTCGAGGGCGATGGGAAGCACGGGCCGCTAGTCGACGTCGAGCGCCTGCCGGCCCCCGTACCAGCCGCAGTTGGGGCACACGACGTGAGGCAGCTTGGCCTCGCGGCAGTGGGGGCAGACGCTGCGGGGCGGAGCGGACAGCCGCCAGTTCGAGGCCCGCCGGCTGCGGCTCTTGGCCTTCGATGTCTTCTTCTTGGGGACGGCCATGTCGGTCTAGCTCCCGTGTGAGTCGGTTTGGCGCAGGGAGTCGAGGGCGGCCCAGCGGGGGTCCCCGCCCGCCGGCGGGCACTCGCACCGGACCTCGTTCAGGTCGGCTCCGCACGTCGGGCAGAGTCCCCGGCACTCCTCCCTGCAGAGGGGTGCCTGGGGCAGCTCGAGCAGTACAGCGTCGCGCGCCAGCGGCTCGAGGTCGAGCTCGTCACCGGCCAGCGGGTAGGTCTCGTCGCCGCTGCTGTGCTCCTCGTACAGCTCGCGGACCTCGGCGTGGAGGGCGCCGGTCGCCTGACCCAGGCAGCGCCGGCACTCCCCCTCCCACTGGGCGTCGACCCGGCCGGAGACCATCACCCCGTGGGTGACCGGCTCGAGCAGGACGTTGACGTCGATCTCGGACCCGGGACGGACCCGACTGCCCGACACCGCCAGCCCGGCGATCTGGCCCCGTCGATGCTCGCGGCGGCTCCCCTGCCGGGCCAGGGAGGCGATCCCGACCCGGAAGTCGGTCCTGGTCACGACCGGTCCTGGTCGAAGAACCCGCTGGCCGCCGGAGTAGTCGGCCCCGCCCCGGGCTCCACCATGCGGCCCACACCGTCGCCCCCCGCCTCGCTCGGGGGCGCCGGCGTGGCCTGGAGCCGCTCGCGCCCGGCGTGGACAGTCTTCATGGTCCGCTCGAGGACGATCTCGAAGGCGGCCAACTTCTGGTCGCAGTAGTCCTCCGCCTCGTGCCGGAGACGGGCCGCCTGCTCGCGGGACTCCTCGAGGATGCGCCGGGCGGCGTGCTCGGCCTCGCGCACGATCTCGGTGCGCTGCACCATGCGCTCGGCCCGGACCCGGGCGGCCTGCAGGATCTCGTCGGCCTCCCGCTGCACCTTGTCGAGGTACTCCTGGCGTTCGCGCAGCATCCAGCGGGCCTGGCGCAGCTCGTCGGGGAGCCGGTCGAGGGCCGCTTCGATCAGCTCGATGACCTCGTCCTTGCTGCTGATCAGAACCGAGGTCGAAAGCGGGACCGACTTCCCGTTGTTGATGACCTCCATGACCCGGCGCAGGAGCGTCTCGGAGTCGGGCTGGTCATGGCCGTCGGTGGTCACTGGGACAGCTTCTTCTTGAGGCGGGCGGCGACCGGTGACGGCACCAGGTCGGAGACGTCACCGCCGAGGCGGGCGACCTCACGTAGCAGGCGCGAAGCGATGAACGAGTAGGCGGGGCCGGTGGGCATCAGCAGCGTGTCGATCCCCGACAGGTTCTTGTTCATCTGAGCCATCTGCAGCTCGCTCTCGAAATCGGCCACCGCCCGAAGGCCCTTTACGATCGCCTCAGCTCCCTCGCGACGGGCCACCTCCACGGTCAGCCCGGTCGCCGCCACGGTGCGGACGTTTCCGAGATGGGCGACCGCTTCGTCGATCATGGCCTGGCGCTCCTCGGCGCTGAACAGGGGGGCGGACTTGCTCGGATTGGGCAGCACCCCCACGACTATCTCGTCGAACAGCCGCGCCGCCCTCTCGACGACCTCGAGGTGGCCGTTGTGGAAAGGGTCGAAGGACCCCGGGATGAGGGCGATGCGCAACTGGCTACCTTTCGAGCGGAGAAGGGCTGTCGCCCCCTGCCGCCGCCTTGGCGAAGAGCACAACAACGGTACCGCCGTGGCGGCGCGACCTGAGAACTCTCCAGCCGTCGGGGGCGGCGACCTCGTGGTCCGATTCCACCGCCACCACCGAGGCGTCGAGTCGTCCCAGCAGTTCCGGCCATCCGGCGAAGTCGTAGGGCGGGTCGCACAAGGCGAGGTCGTAGGGCTCTCCGGCCTGCAGGAAGGAACCGGCGTCGGCTCGCACCACCCGGGCGGGCCCGACCCCGGTCGTCTCGAGGTTGGCCCGCACGACCCGCAGGGCCTCCGGGTCGCGGTCGACGAAGGTGGCCGACGCCGCACCTCTGGAGAGGGCTTCGATGCCCAGGGCGCCGGTGCCGGCGAACAGATCGAGGACCTTGGCCCCCACCACGGCGTCGAGGCTTCCGAGCATGGAGAACAGCGCCTCGCGCACCCGGTCGGAGGTGGGCCGGACGGATCGGCCAGCCGGCGTGACCAGCCGGCGGCCCTTCGCCGTGCCGGCGACGACCCTCACGGAGCGACAGTACCGGGCCGCTACCGTCGGGCTCGTGGACGGAGGCTGCTACGCCTGTGGTGACGACAATCCCGTGGGGCTCGGCCTGACCTTCGAGGCTCGCCCCCCGGGGGTGGTGGCCACCTTCAAGCCGCGCGCCGAGCATCGGGGGGCGCCCGGATTGCTGCACGGAGGGGTGGCCGCCACTTGCCTCGACGAGACCATGGCCGCCCTCGGCTTCCTGCTCGATGGCGTGCACACGGTCACGGCGACGCTCGAGTTGCGCTACCGGCACCCGGTTCCGCTCGACGGCGGGGCTGTCACCATCGAGGCGTGGCGCGATCGCACCGAGTCGCGGCGGCGCCAGCGGGTGCACGGTCGGCTGCTGTTGGCCGACGGACGAGCCGCAGTGGAAGCGCGGGGCATCTTCGTTCAGGTGCCGCGACGGACGGGGGGTGGTTGAGGTGACCGGGGACTGGCCCGACCCGGTGATCACCTGTGTCGAGTGCGGGGGCCAGGCTCATCTGCTCACCCGCTTCCGTGACGACGAGCCGGCCATGCCCGGAGACCTGGCCGTCTACCGGTGCGCTGACTGCGCCGATCGGTTCGACATAGTCGTGCCCGAGCGCGACGACGATTGACCTAGTCGGCCACCGTCGGGGCCCGCCGGTGCTCAACCACCGATCCCGGCGCGGCGTTGCGATCCTCCTGGCGGATGTCGGACTCCTCCAGCACGGCGGCGGCCTGGCCCTCGGGGTCCTCACTGCCGACGTTGGCCTCCTCCGGCAGGAGGCCGGCGGCCCGGTCGCGGCGGCGTTCTCGGTCTGGTCGGTCGGCCATGGCGCTAGTGATTCCCGCCCGGCGCTCGGCCCATCCGCCGCGGCCGATTGGACACCAGTTCCTGGGAGTAACTAGACAGTCCGCCTCCCGTCTTCCCAGGCTCGACCTGGCGCGCCCTGAATGCGACGACTTCCCCCACCTGCCATCGCGCTGCTGCTCGGCGCCGCCGCGCTCGCCGTCCAGTGGACCGCCAC
Organism: Actinomycetota bacterium; assembly: GCA_021325435.1. Taxonomy (GTDB): domain Bacteria; phylum Actinomycetota; class Acidimicrobiia; order Acidimicrobiales; family JAJPHE01; genus JAJPHE01. Next base: position 49,013 of record JAJPHE010000126.1, read on the forward strand.
ACCGGCGTCGGCGCGGGTGCGGTCCGAGCCCCTCGTATCCCCGATCCCGGCCGTCGGCCGGGAGGCCCCCCCGGCCTGGCTCATGATCGAGTCGGTCGGGCCCTCCGACCTGGCCGCCGCCGCCGGTGACCCGTCGCTGCCGCAAACGGCACGGGCCCAGATCGCCGTGGCCGAGGCCGAGACCTACATCGGCACCCCCTACCAGCGCGGCGGCACCACCCACGCCGGCATCGACTGCTCAGGCCTGACCATGGTGGCGTGGCGCGCCGCCGGGGTGCAGCTCGGGCGCTCGACCTGGGCCCAGCACGACGAGGCGGCGGCGGTGGCGCTGACCCAGCTGCAACCAGGTGATCTGGTCTTCTACGCCGGTCTTGCCCACGTCGCTCTGTACGTGGGCGGCGGCCAGGTGGTCGAGGCCCTCACCTACGGGGCCCGGGCCGGCGTGTATCCGATCGGCTACACGGGCGAACCGGTGGCCGCCGCCCGTCCCTGACAAAGTCGTAACTTCCCGGGCATGCGCGACTGCAGGCGGGGAACGTCCGCCGGTGTGGCTCGTGGCGGCCGGCTCCTGGTGGCCGCCCTGGTCGTCGGCGTCTCGCTGGCGGCATGCGGTTCTGCCGGCTCGCCCAATGCCGGGGCGGCGACGGTGAAGATCGCCATCGAGGGGCCGATGACCGGACCGCAGTCCTCGACCGGTATCGACATGTGGCGGGGCGCGCAGCTGCTCGCCAACCGGGTCAACGCTGCTGGCGGGGTCCTCGGTCGCCGGCTGCAGCTGGTGCAAGTCGACGACAAGGCCGACGCCGCCACGGCGGCGGCCACCGCCCGCAAGGCCGTCAGCCAGGGCGTGTCCGCCGTCATCGGCCCCTACAACTCGGCCGTGGGGCTGGCCAACCTGCCGGTCTACCTCCACGCCCACGTCATCACGATCCGTCTGACCAGCAACCAGAAGACCAACCGGATGGGTATCACCGTGCAGCCGATGGACTATCAGGTGGCGCCCATCGAGGCGGCGGCTGTCCAGAAGAGCCCGGCCATCAAGCGGGTAGGCATCGTCTACGACACTTCGGCCTACACCTCCGGTGTGGCCGCACAGATGCGCTCGCTCCTCACCGGCGCCGGAGTTCAGGTGCCCGCCTTCGAGTCGATCCAGAGCGATCAATCCGACTTCCACGACGTGCTCACCCAATTGAAGGCGACCAACGCCGACCTCGACTACTTCGTCGCCTACGACCCACAGGCAGAGGACCTCGTCCAGCAGGCGGCAGCAGTAGGCGTGCCCGGTGAGTGTCTCGTCGACGGGCTGGCCGCCCAGGGACCCACCTTCCTCAAGACGGTCCCTCTGGCCCTGGCGGAGAGGTGCGTGTTCAGCGGCGTGCCCACTGCCGACCAGATGCCCGATGCCCTTCCCTACCTGAGCGCCTATCGGGCCGCTTACCATCAAGACCCGGGCACCTGGGGCGCCTTCTCCTACGACTCGCTCGGTGTGTTGGTCTCCACCGTGCAGTCAGTGCACAGCTGGGAGTGGTCCAGGGTGGAGCCGGGGCTGTTCCACGTTTCGGGCTACCGGGGCATCACCGGCACGATCAGCATCGACCCGCCCACCGGCAACCGGCTGAACCCGCCACTGGTGATGCAGGTCGTCGACCCGTCGGGCCGCTACGTCGTCCCGTCGGACTGGACCGCAAACGGCCGGCTACCGGTCTTGCCGAAACTGTCCGGCTGAGCTCGGGGTCAGCGCCCTTCGCGGTCGTGTTCAGGCGCCCTTCGCTCGTCCAGTGGCTGGCGGTCGGCCTCAGCGCTGAAGAGGGCACCGACTTCGACCTCGGGCCGGCGGGCCTCCATGGCCGCCAAGCGGGAGAAGGTGCGCCTGTCGCCGTCCGTGAGGGGGGGCTGGGTGATCGAGCGGGGCCAGAGCCGATAGCGGCGCACGACGTTGACCTCTGCCGCCAGGAGAGTGAGCTGGGCCCCGATGTAGAGCCAGGACAGAAGGCCGATCACGATGGCGAAGAAGCCGTAGGTGGGACTGGCATGGGCCAGCGAGCGCCGTACGTAGAACCCGCCGAGGCTTTGGAGGAGCTCCCAGAACAGGGTGGCCAATCCGGCCCCCACGGCCACGTCACGCCAGCCCAGGCGCTCCGAGGTCAAAAGCACGAAGGCAGCCGTGAACACCCCGAAGTTGATCACGGTGGAGACAGCGATCGACGCGGCGGTGGCGACATGGCCATGGAGCAGGCCGGGCGCGAAGCCGGCCACGGCAGTGGCGGCCAAGGTGGCCCCGCCCAGCACGGCAAGGATGGCCATACCGCGCAGACGCCGCAGCCAGAAGTTGGGCCAGTCCTTGTAGGGCACGTTCCAGACGGTGTGCATGGCATTGAGGGACGCCTGACCTACCCCTTGGGCCCCGTAGATGGTCCCGGCAATCCCCACGGCCACCGCCACGGCGCTTCCTCGCAAAGGCTGGGTGGCCGAGTGCAGCTGGTTGCCGATGATGGGCAAGTCGGCCAGGGCGGTGTTGAGAACCCGCTGCCGGTATCCGGGATGTCCGCCGAGGATGAAGCCAAGCACAGTCGCCAAGAGCAGCAGGAGGGGGAAGAGGGCGAACAGGCCGTAGTAGGCGACCACCACGGCCTTCCCCCCAGCCTGGTCGTTGCCGTACTTCTGAATGACGGCATACGGAAAGCCGAGAGCCGCATGGCGCTGCTGAAACCCGTCGAGGCGGCGCACCAACACCTCAGCCCGGTTCATCGCTGAGGGTCTCCTGGAACCGGGGGGCCCGTCCGAATCGTCGTCCTAGGCGACGTCGCCGGTACGGGGTCTCGTCCCGAGGAATCGGATGGCCCGCTCGAGGACGTCGACCCCTCCCGCGACGTCAGCGTCGCCCCCGTCTGCCAGCAGCCTGGTTCTTCCCAGTGCCATGGCGTGGGCCATGGTCGAAGCGTCGCGTTGGGCGGCCCGGAGCAGGTCCAGGGCGACCTCGGGCGGAGACTGTCCATTCGGAAGGGCGGCCAGCTCCACAGCGCGTTGCCACACCACCTGCGCCCGCTCCGGCGGTCGCGGGCTATGGGCGGTCGCCAGCTTGCGGCGACGACGGTGCGTCCTGACCACCCACTTCCCAAGGTCATCCGCCATGATCGCTCACCGGGCCGACCGGACCGAGGATGGATGGCGCCTGACGGCTCCCAGCAGGGCCTCTCGACAGGGCATGCAGATCCACCACTCGGGCAAGGCGGTGGGGTGGAGGGTGGGGTCCCCCTCGAAGATCCCCCGACACCGTCCACACTGACGCGGCTGCACCTCCGCCCCCCCGGGCGGCGTCAGGTCCTGCGGCTTGACAGGCCGGTCCGCCGTTACAGCAGGACCGACGCCCTTGACATCGTTGGGCCAGTGCCGCTCGGGACTCTGGTCTGGACCGACAATCCCGGCGACAAGCACGGCGGGCTCCTCTGGCCGCCGGACGGGGGGCGGCCAGCGGCAGCCCTCTTGGCGGTAAGTCCGAGTCTACGCCTGTATTCTTAGACTAGCAATTTGCTTCTAGAATTGTTGTACCATTCTACGAGTGGCTGACCGCAGCTCGCTGACAATCACCCTCGCGCCGTGGTGCTCACAGCCAAGCACCGCCGGGCGCGGCTCAAGCGCCGATAGACGTCGGCGAAAGGAAGGTCATCGTGTTCGGCTTCCACGTCATCGATCAGTACGAGCTGGGCATCGTGTTCAGGTGGGGCAAGCTCCAGGACAAGGTCCGGCAACCAGGCCTCACCTGGCTCAACCCCTTCAGCTGCCGGTTGACGAAGGTGAACATGCAAACCATCGTGGCCCCGGTCCCGGCCCAGGAGGCCATCACCAGGGACAACGTGACCCTCACCGTGGACGCGGTCGTCTACTTCCGGGTGGTGGACCCCGTCAAAGCCGTGGTGAACGTGCAGAACTACCACCACGCCGTGTCCCAGGTCGCCCAAACGTCGCTGCGCTCGGTGATCGGCCATGCCGACATGGATCAGCTCCTCTCCGAGCGCGAGCGGGTCAACGCCGAGCTTAAAGACGTCATCGACGAGCCGACCGAGGGGCCGTGGGGTCTGCACATCGAACGGGTTGAGGTGAAGGACGTGGCCCTGCCGGACTCCATGAAGCGCTCCATGTCACGCCAGGCCGAAGCCGAGCGCGAGCGTCGGGCCCGGGTCATCGCCGCCGACGGCGAATACCAGGCCTCCGAGAAGCTGTCCCAGGCGGCGGCGGTCATGGCCGACACGCCGGGGGCCCTTCAACTCCGCCTGCTGCAGACCGTCGTGGACGTCGCCGCCGAGAAGAACAGCACCTTGGTCATGCCCTTCCCGGTAGAGCTGTTGCGCTTCTTCGACCAGGCCACCACCTCGCCAACTGCGCCGACCGCTGCCCGGTCCGCCACGGACTTGCGAGCCACCTCACCCGCGGAAGCCGACGGTGCGGTGAGAATCCCATGACGATGGCGGTCCCGAGCCAAGGACCGCTGTGACGAAACACCTACCGGCGGGCCCGGGACCGGGGCGGAGCCGGAGCATCGGTGTCGGTCAGAAGGGCCAGAAGCTCCCCGACAGTGCGCTTGCGCTTCGACGACTCGGGCAGAGGGAGGTGGGTGCGCACCCGGTAGCGGTTTCGCCGCCCGTCCTTCTCCTTCACCAGATAGCCCGCCTCGGTGAGGTCGGAAACGATGCCGTAGGCATGGCGTTCGGTTATCGCCAGCTCAGAGGCGATGTCGCGCAGCCTGATGCCGGGGTCATCGGCGATGCACATCAGAGCCCGGGCGTGGTTGGTCAAGAAAGTCCAGTCGGCCACCCATGGAGTCTACCATTACTGGAATTAAATTGCTAGTCTTCGTCGACGGGTGTAAGGTGGCTGTACCGGACCAGAGCGCTCCGGAACTGCGCCAGAACGACTAGCGCTCACTCAAACAGGGATTGTCAAATGACCGACACCAAGGGCCTGCCAGTAAGCGACATCGTCAGCGACGGCAATTCACAAGCCCCCCGCGGGCCGGAGGGCGCCCCGACCACTTCGGTTGGCGCTCGCCAGCCGAGGGTCACCCGGCTGGGCAACGCCCATGCCGGCCTCATCGCCGCCGCGGTGGTCCTCGTCCTGTTGCTCGTGTTCATTTTGGAAAACGCCCATTCGGTCAACGTCGGCTTCCTCGGAGCGCACCTGCAGCTGCCGCTGTCGGTTGCGCTGCTCTTGGCCGGCGTGGGAGGCGCACTGCTCGTCGGTGCCGTCGGCGCCGGCCGCATTGCGCAGCTGCGCCGGGCCGTGCACCGCGAAGCGCACCGGTTCGACCAGCCCCGCTGATCGGCAGGCTTTCGACTCCACAGGCGAGCGCCTGCCTGATCCTCGGCGTCCAATTCAGAGGAGTACCCGTCATGCGAGATCCCTTCACGCCTCCTCCCCGCAACGCACCGGACGCTGCCCACTCGTCGAGCATCCCGGTTCGGTTTCAGGTCCGACCTGTCGCCTGGGGGGACCGTCTTCGCTACGAGGTGGTAGACAGCCGCACCGGCACGACACTCGTCGTCTGCTCCACCCGCCACGGCGCCGACGGCGACGTCATGGTGTTGAACATGGGCGGCCTGGGCGGGCCTCGGGTCCTTGCTGCCGCCCTCCTCCCCCACGACCCCGATCCGCCGGCCTCCGGGGTCGGCCTGGGAGATGCGGACGCAATCTGGCCCACCGGGGTCGTGGTGCCGGCCCGGTAGCGATGCGGTCTCGTTGGTCGTGACAGGCTCGGCGTCCGTGCTCACCGCCTTCGGCGTCACCGCCCTCACCTTCATGATGGTCATGTACGCCCTGGAGCGCCGGGGCCGACCGTACCTGGCCGGCTTTGCCGCCGGGTGCGCCCTGTCCAGCGCCTACGGGTTCCTGGCCGGCACCTGGCCGTTCGGGGTCATCGAGGCCATCTGGAGCGTCGTCGCCCTCAGGCGGTGGGCCACCGCCCGGAGCGTCTCCTAAAGACCGCTGTCCGGTGGGGCTCACGGTCTCAGTGGTGACCCCCGAGGCGCTGGAGGCCCCCGGGGGCGGGACCATGATCCGTATCAGCTCTTGAAGAGGAACTCCGCCTCTTCGTCGTCGATAAGTAGCCGGATCTCGTCCGCCAGGTCCGGGTGTCCGGCCAGGGCCGGGTCGGCGGCGACCAGCTGGGTGGCCACGTCGCGGGCATCGGACACCAGGTCCTTGTCGCGCCGAAGGGAGGCCAGCTTCAGGTCGTTGCGGCCCTTCTGGCGGGTGCCGAGGATCGTTCCCTCCCCGCGCAGCTCCAGGTCCACCTCGGCCAGGTAGAAGCCGTCCGTGCTCTGCTCCATGGCCTCCAGCCGGGCCTCAGCCTCCGGCGTCGACCCGGAGCCGAGCAGGAAGCACCAAGAGACCGCCGCCCCTCGGCCCACCCGGCCTCGCAGCTGGTGGAGCTGGGCTATGCCGAAGCGCTCGGCGTCCTCGATCACCATGACGGTGGCGTTGGGCACGTCGACACCCACCTCGATGACGGTCGTCGCCACCAGCACCTGCAGCTCCCCCCGCCTGAAGGCGCCCATCACCTCCTCCTTCTCGCGGCCGGGCATCTGCCCGTGAAGCAGTCCGAGGCGCAGACCGGCGAGCTCGGCCGCCCCCAGCCTCTCGAACTCGTCGGTGGCCGACCGGGCTTGGATCTTCTCCGATTCCTCCACGAGCGGGCACACCACGTAGGCCTGGTGGCCGGCCTCCACCTCCTCCCTCACCCGGGTCCAGGCCCCCTGCTCCTCGATGGGCCCGCGCGACCACACGGTCTTGACCGGAGTCCGGCCGGGGGGCAGCTCGTCGAGCGTCGTCAGGTCGAGGTCCCCGTACACGGTCATCGCCGCCGTTCGGGGAATCGGCGTGGCCGTCATCACCAGCACGTCGGGATCCTCGCCCTTGCCCCGCAGCGCCGCCCGCTGCTCGACGCCGAACCGGTGCTGCTCGTCGATGACGACCACGCCGAGGGAGGAGAACTCCACATGTTCGACCAGCAGGGCGTGGGTGCCGACGAGGATGTCGACGTGGCCGGCGCGCAGAGCGTCGAGGATCTTGACCCGCGCCGACGCCGGGGTCCGGTTGGTGAGCAGCTCGATGCGCAACGGCCGTCCGCCCATCAGGGTGCCGGGGTCGGGGATCTCGAGACCGGCTAGGACATCGCGCACCGACAGGTGGTGCTGCTCGGCGAGGACCTCGGTGGGCGCCATGAGGGCACCCTGGTGACCACCCTGGACGGCGACGAGGAGGGCGGCGACGGCCACCAGCGTCTTGCCCGCCCCCACGTCGCCCTGGAGGAGGCGGTGCATGGGGTGGGGCCCGGCCAGGTCAGCACAGATCTCGTCGATTGCCTTGCGCTGGGCGCCGGTCAGGGCGAACGGCAACCCTGTGACGAAGTGGTCGAGCAACGCTGGCGCACCCTCGGGGGACGGGCCGACGACGTGGCGGATCCCCTTGGACTCGCGCTCGACGGCCCGCTTGCGCATGACCAGCATGGCCTGGAGCCGGAACAGCTCGTCGAAGGCGAGGCGCCGGCGGGCCGCGTCCTTGGCGTCGATGGAGTCGGGCAGATGGATCTGGTGCATGGCCCAGGTCCGGTCCTGCAGGTTCAGCCGGTCGCGCCAGCGGTCGGGTAACGGGTCGACCAGCTCGCCGGCGCGGCGCAGGGCCTCGGCTATCCACACCGACAGGTCGCGGCTCGAGACCTCCGCCTTCTCCGACTGGGGGTAGATCGGGATGATGCGGCCCGTCTGGTCGCCGACCCGGTCGACCAACGGGTTCGTCATCTGCCGGCGACCCCGGTAGACGTCGACCTTGCCGAAGAAGATCGCCTCGGTGCCGACGGGCAGCTGCTTCACCCTCCACGCCTGGTTGAAGAAGGTGCACGTGAGGTAGCTGGTTCCGTCGAAAACGGTCAGCTCGGCGATGGACCTTCCGTTGCGTGCCCGGCGGGCGGATGCCTTCCTGACCGTCGCCACCACCACCGCCTCCTCGCCGACCCGCAGCTCGCGGATGGAGGCCTGTCTGGTGCGGTCGTGCCAGCGCCGTGGGTAGTGCGTAAGCAGGTCGAGCACGGACGTGATCTCGAGGGCCCCCAGGGACTCGACGGCCTTGGGCCCGACGCGGTTCAGCTCGCTGACCGGTAGGGCGGCGAGCTTGCGGAGAGGGGTCGCCACCCGGGCTACTCGATGCTGAACAGGTACGGGTAGAGGGGCTGGCCGCCGTGGTGCACCTCGGCTGACACCATCGGGCGGTGCTCGGCGAGCCACTCGGTCACCCGGCGGGTGTCGGCGGCGCTCGACCCTTCACCCTCGATCAGGGTCACGATCTCGTGGTCGTCGGTCACCAGCTTGTCGAGCAGCCCGCAGGCCGCCTCCTCGAGGGTGGTGGCGACAACCTCGACACCGTGGCGCGACAGGCCCATCCAGTCACCCTCGTTGATGCTCCCGGCCGGGCTGTCGGAGGAGCGGACGGCCCGCGTCACCTCGCCGGAGACGACCCGCGACGCCGCCTCTCGCATGGCTTCGGCATTGGCGTCACCGTCCGCCTCGGGGTCGTAGGCCAACAGGGCGGCGAATCCTTCGGCCACCCCTGAGGTCGGCACCACCCGCACCCGCTTGTCGGTCAACGAGGCGACCTGCTCGGCCACCGGGACGATGTTCTTGTTGTTGGGAAGGATGACCACCTGGTCGGCGGGCACCCTCTCGACCGCCTCGAGGATCTGGGCGGTGGAGGGGTTCATCGACTGACCCCCGGCGACCACCCCGTGAACCCCGAGGGAGCGGAAGATGCGCCGGATACCGCCCCCGGTTCCCACGGCGACGACGGCGGTCGTCTGGGGCGCGGCGGGCCACTCCTCGTCCTCGGCAGCGGTGCCCGCCTCGCGGACCCACCGCTCCTCCTCCACCTGCTCGAGCAGGTCGGTCACCCGGATGTTTCGGGGCCGGCCGACGTCGAGGGCGGCCTCGATGGCGGCCCCGATGTCGTCGGTGTGGATGTGGCAGTTCCACAACCCGTCGCCGCCCACCACCACTATCGAGTCCCCGCAGCCGGCCCACACATCACGGAAGCCGGGCACCGACTCGTCGGCCGCCTCCAGCAGGTACATGACCTCGTAACGCAGGCCCGATATGTCCTCGCCTTCGCCGGCCGGCGGCTGGAACCGGGCCAGCTGGGTGCCGCTGGGGGCGGGAGGCTCGGGCAGGGGCCGCCCGGCCGTCACCTTGAGCAGGGCATCCACGAACAGCAGAAGGCCGGCGCCTCCGGCGTCCACCACCCCGGCCTGCTTGAGAACGGGCAGCATCTCCGGCGTGCGGGCCAGGGCGTCGGCGCCCGCCTGCCGGACCCGGTCAAGCACGTCGACCAGGCCCACCCCGTCGTCGACGGCCAGGCGGGCGGCGGCACCCATCTCGCGGGCCACGGTCAGGATGGTCCCCTCGACCGGGCGCATGACCGCCTTGTAGGCGGCCTCGCTGGCCGCGCACAGCCCGGCGGCCAGCTCGTCGGCCCCGGCAGAGTCGAGCCGCGACAGCTGGTCCGACAGGCCCCGGAGCACCTGGGACAGGATCACGCCGGAGTTGCCGCGTGCTCCCATCAGGGAGCCGTGGGCGATCGCCTTGCACACCGCCGGCATCTCCGTGGCCGCCCCGTCGATGGCCTGCAGCTCGCTCACCACCGACTCGAGGGTGAGGGCCATGTTGGTGCCGGTGTCCCCGTCGGGCACGGGATAGACGTTCAGCCGGTTGATGGCGTCCTGGTGGGCGCGCAGGGCGTCGCGGTAGCTCGTAACGACCGCCACCAGGTCATCGGCGGCCAGCCGTTCGAGCGACTCCATGGCCCGGGATGCTAACGTCTGGGGGTTCCCCAAAAGGACCCGTCGGGAGGGTGCGCGTCATGGCAGCGGTTTGCGAGGTGTGCGGCAAGCATCCCTCGTTCGGCATGAGCATCAGCCACTCTCATCGGCGCACCAAGCGGCGGTGGAACCCGAACATCCAGCGGGTCCGGGCCCTGGTGAACGGATCGCCCCGCCGCCTGCACGTCTGCACTTCCTGCATCCGCGCCGGCCGGGTCACCAAGGTCGCCCGCTAGGCGGATCCCCGCCAGTGCTCGAACCCTGAGGGGTCCAGCCGGCGACCCTGCAGCTCGACCGAACCCGCCTCCTGGGTGCAGGCTCCGATCCGTACCGGCGGGGGCAGGCCCCTGTCGGCGAACGCCGAGCCCAACCGGTCGGGGTCGGGGCCGGTGAAGGCGAGCTCGTAGTCCTCGCCCCCTCCGAGCGCCTCCTCCTCCGTCGCCCCTTCGGCCACCGGCACCCGGTCGAGAGTGATCCCCACCCCGGAGGCCTCCGCCACCCTCGCCAGGTCGAGGGCGAGGCCGTCGGAGACGTCGATCATGGCTGTGGCCCCGCCGATCCGCGCCGCCTCCCCCTGGTCCAGGAGGGGGCGGGGCCGTCGGTGGGCGGCGACCAACCGGTCGGATCGGACGGCGCCGGCGGACCGCAGCGACCGCAGGCCGGCGGCCGAGGCTCCCAGGGGGCCGGTGACGAACACCGTGTCCCCCGCCTCCGCCCCCGACCGCAGCACGGGTCCCGGTCCGAGAGGCCCGACCTCTCCGGTGACGGCCACCGACACCAGGACGACCGGGGCGGCGGAGAGATCCCCTCCGACGACCGGGCAGCCGTAGGCGGCGGCCGCCTCGAGCAGCCCCTCGTACAACCCTTCCAGGTCCAGATGGGCCGGCCCGGCCACCGACACCAGGGCGTGGCCGGGGCGCCCGCCCATGGCGGCGAGGTCGCTCAGGTTGGCGGCCAGGGCCTTCCACCCCACGTCGGCGGCCGAGCACAGCCCCGGCTCCCAATGGACGCCTTCAACCATCATGTCGGCGGCCAGCAGGAGGCGGGCGCCGGCCGGCGGCGGTCCGACCACGGCGGCGTCGTCGCCGATCCAGGCCTCGCCCGCCGGCGGGCGGGGCAGATGGTCAGCCAGCCAGGCCAGCGCGAACCGCTCACCCCCGCTGGCGCCCATGGGGCCAGGCTATGGGCCCGGCGGGGGCGGACGGCGGGGGATTGGAAGGCGCCCTCGGCGGGGAACGCTCCCGCGGCGAATTGGGAGCGGCTGGGGAGGCGGCCCTAGCATCTTCGGATCCGATCGATCCGCGCAACGGCGCGTGGAGGAGGGCGAGAGAGTGTCGTCGGTTCCCCCGACCAACCACAGGAAGCTCATCGAGTGGGTGGAGGAGATCGCCGAGCTCACCCAGCCCGAGCGCGTCGAGTGGTGTGACGGCTCGGCCGAGGAGTACGACCGGCTGGCCCAGCTCCTGGTCGACCAGGGCACATTCACCCGGCTGTCGGACGCCAAGCGGCCCAACAGCTACTGGGCCCACTCGGACCCGGCTGACGTGGCCCGGGTCGAGGACCGCACGTTCATCTGCTCTCAGCGTCCCGAGGATGCCGGCCCCACCAACAACTGGCGTGACCCGGTGGAGATGCGCGAGACGCTGCGGGGGTTGTTCCGAGGCTCGATGCGGGGACGCACCATGTACGTCGTCCCGTTCTCCATGGGACCCCTCGGCTCGCCGATCGCCCACATCGGCGTGCAGCTAACCGATTCGCCCTACGTGGCGGTGAACATGCGGATCATGACCCGCATGGGCACCGGGGCCCTGGAGGTTCTGGGCGACGACGGTGTGTTCGTGCCCTGCCTGCACTCGGTGGGCGCCCCCCTCGAGCCCGGCCAGGACGACGTCCCGTGGCCGTGCAACTCGGAGAACAAGTACATCGTCCACTTCCCCGACACCCGCGAGATCTGGTCCTACGGGTCCGGCTACGGCGGCAACGCCCTGCTCGGCAAGAAGTGCTTCGCCCTTCGCATCGCGTCGGTCATGGCCCGCGACGAGGGGTGGCTGGCGGAGCACATGCTCATCCTCAAGTTGACCTCCCCTGCCGGTGAGACCCGCTACATCACCGGCGCCTTCCCTTCCGCCTGCGGCAAGACCAACCTGGCCATGCTGGTGCCGACGCTGCCGGGCTGGAAGGTCGAGACGGTCGGCGACGACATCTGCTGGATGAAGTTCGGCGCCGATGGCCGGCTCTACGCCATCAACCCGGAGGCGGGGTTCTTCGGCGTGGCCCCCGGCACCAGCAACTCGACCAACCCCAACGCCATGCTGACCCTCGACGCCAACTGCATCTTCACCAACACCGCCCTCACCGACGACGGCGACGTGTGGTGGGAGGGCATGGACGGCGACGCACCCGCCCACCTCACCGACTGGCAGGGCAACGACTGGACGCCCGGCTCGGGCCGGCCGGCCGCCCACCCCAACGCCCGTTTCACCGCCCCGGCCAGCCAGGACCCGGCCATCGCACCGGAGTGGGAGGACCCCGCCGGGGTGCCGATCTCCGCCATCCTGTTCGGGGGACGGCGTTCGTCGGTGGTGCCCCTCGTGTTCGAGGCGTTCGACTGGCAGCACGGCGTGTTCCTCGGCTCGATCATGGCTTCGGAGACCACGGCGGCGGCCGCCGGCGCCGTCGGCAACCTGCGGCGCGACCCGTTCGCCATGCTTCCGTTCTGCGGCTACAACATGGCCGACTACTTCGCCCACTGGCTAAGGGTCGGGGCCAGCTCCTCCCATCCCGAGCGGCTGCCGAAGGTCTTCTACGTCAACTGGTTTCGCAAGGACGAGAACGGCCGCTGGCTGTGGCCCGGCTACGGCGAGAACAGCCGGGTTCTCGAGTGGGTGTTCGAGCGGGTCGCCGGACGGGGGGACGCGGTGGACACTCCCATCGGCCGGGTGCCTGCGCCCGGCGCCCTCGACCTCGACGGTCTCGACGTGACCGCCGAGGACCTGACCGAGCTGTTGAGGGTCGACCCCGAGGACTGGCGGGCCGAGGTGCCCCTCATCCAGGAGCACTACAGCCGCTTCGGGGACCGGCTGCCCCAAGAGCTGCGCGACGAGCTCGAGGCCCTGGCCAAGCGGTTGCAGGGATAGCATCGCCGCGCCGGGCCTGACCCCGGTACCGCCAAGCGCCGAGGCGCCGTTCGAGGAGGCTCAGTGGCCGTCCACGCCTACGTCCTGATCCAGACCGAGGTGGGCAAGGCGGCCCAGGTCGCCTCGCAGGTGTCGGGGATCCCCGGCGTCGTGTCGGCCGAGGACGTGACCGGCCCCTACGACGTCATCGTTCGGGCCGAGGCCAACTCGGTGGACGAGCTCGGCAAGATGGTGGTGAGCAAGGTGCAGATGGTGGACGGGATCACCCGCACCCTCACCTGCCCGGTCGTGAATCTCTGATCGGCCGGCGCCGGCAAAACCGGTAGGAACAGCCAGGCGCGCGCCTGTCAGACTGCCCGGCGTGCAGCTGGCGGAGCCCGACCGGGCCGGCTTCGTGGAGGTGAACCGAACCCGGCTGCGGGTGTGGGAGTGGGGTGATCCGGCCGACCCGCCGGTGATCTGCGCCCACGGCGCCCATGACCACGGCCGGATGTGGGACGACTTCGCCCCTCGCCTGGCCCGGCTCGGGTACCGGGTGGTGGCTCCCGACCTGCGGGGCCATGGTGACAGCGGCCGGGTGTCCTCGGGGCACGTCTGGTCCTCGTCGGCGCTCGACCTGGCCCTGCTGGCCCGCCACCTCGGCCCCCCGGTGGGCATGGTCGGCCACTCGTTCGGTGGCGGCCAGGTCGGCTATGTGGCGGCGGTGTGGCCCGAGCTGGTGCGCTGGGTCGTGAACCTGGACGGACTGGGCCCCCCGGCCGGCGCCTTCGAGGAGGCCGACCTGGTCGAGATGGCCACCCGGTCTCTGCAGGCGGCCCACCGGGCGCTGTCGGGCGCCCCCCGGGTCTACCCGACGCTCGATGACATGGCCGAGCGACGGGCCCAGGTCAACGTGCGGCTGCCCCGACCGTGGCTCGACCACCTGGTGGTTCATGGGGCCTCCCCGGTCGACGGGGGCTACCGGTGGAAGACCGACCCGATGTTCGGCGCCGGCATCCCCGACGACTTCTCCCTCGACCACCTGCGGGCCGAGCTCAGCGGCGTGACCTGTCCGGTCCTGGTGCTGACCGGGGCCGAGCACGACACGTGGAGCGAGCTGACGCCCGAGCAGGTCGAGGAGCGGCTGGCCTGGATGCCCAACGCCCGCCACCACGTCATCCCGGGCGCCGGCCACTACGTCCACGTCGAAGCGCCCGAGGCGGTCTTCGCCGAGGTGGCCTCCTTCCTGCGGGAGGTCCGCGGTTGAGCGCCGGCCTGCCCCTCCTCGTGCTCCACGACTTCGGGGATCCGGCCGCCGGCGGCCCGTGGGTATCCGCCCTGCAGGAATCCGGTTGGCCCGGGGCGGTGCACGGCCCCGAGCTCCCCGGCCACGGCTCCTCGCCAGGGCTGCCGGGCAACTACGAGTCGTCCGACATCGCACTCAGCGCCCTCCGGGCCCTGGCCGATCAGCAGTGGGAGCGACCGGTGGTGCTGGGGGTCGGCGCCAGCGGTTGGCCGGCCCAGGTGCTCGCCCTAGGTGGGCGGGCGGCGGCGGTCGTGCTGGTAGACGGCCTCGGCGGCCCGTGGGCGGACGCCGAGGAGGTCATCGACGCCGGTCGCCGGTGGCTGCGGGCCATAGCCGACGACCCCGAGGCCCACGCCCCGCCGGTGCCGGGCCGCCCCGATCCCCGGGTGCGCCACGGAATCAGCGCCCAGCGCAGTCGGGCCCTGGCCGAGCGGGCGGCCGCCGCCATGCCCGTCCCCGCCCTGCTGGTGGTGACGGGGGCGAGTCCGCTTCCGGAGGCCGAGGCGGGCCGGCTGGCGTCCCTCTTCCCGTCGGGGGCCGTGCTGGCCAGGGCGACCGACCCCTCCCCGGGGTCGGTGGCTGGCTTGGTGGCGGAGTGGGGCAGGGCGCTCGCCAGTCAGGCGTGACTGCCTGAGGGACCCGGCGCTACCCGGGCGCTCGGCTAATCGACAGTGGGATGGGCGGCGGCGATCATCGCCTCCGCCTCGCGCTGGGCCTCAGCGGCCACGTCGACCAGCTCGACGATCTCGCCCTCGGAAAAGCCGGCCATCTGGCGGAACCGGCGGGCGAGATGGACAGGGTTCTCGTCGGCCTCCCCGCGGAAGCCACCGAGGCTGAACAGCTTGTCGACCGTGCGCTGGAACTCGAGCGCCCGAGTCTGGCGTTCCTTGTCGTCCGCCGTGACCCGACGCAGCCAGTCCGAGCCCATCTTCACGTGGGTCACCTCGTCGGCCAGCATCCAGTCCTCGCAGAAGAACAGAACCGGGTCGGCCACGGCGTCGCCGTAGTCGCGCATGGTGTTGAACACGTCGATGGCCAGGCCCTCGAGGGCCCGGTTGACGCCGGTGAGACGGAGGATGGGGTCGGCGTTGCAGGCGGCCTCGAACAGGAAGGTCTGCTCGGCGAACTCTCCCACCTGCGATCCCATGTGCTCGGTCAGCTTCACCGAGATCTCGACGTGGCGGGCCTCGTCCCAGCACTGCCGGGCCATGTCCAGCTTGAGGGCGTAGGGGACCTCGTCGGGACCGGTGCCGACCTCGAAGTCGTAGCACGTGCGCCCGGCCCCCTCGAGGGCCTGGACCTCGCCCATGAAGATGCCGTGCATGAGCTGACGGGCGGCGTCGGGGGACTCCGAGTCGGTCGGCTTGAAGGGGTTCTCGCTGCGGTTGCGCGAGACCGCGTTGCGGGGGTCGAACACGGCGTCCTCGATGCGGGTCCGGACGAACCGGGCATCGCGGGCCAGATCGTCCACCGTGAGCATCCGCTTCATGGGTTCCCCTCCTCTGACAGCTGCGTCAATCCTAACCGGCCGGCAGGTACTGCCAAACTCAGGACTCCGCCCGCCGTCAGCGCACGACCGTTTCCGCCTCGCTGCCCCGCTGCACCACGGTCAGGGTCCCCCCGCTGGAGTCGAGCACCGTGGTCGAGCAGTACCCGGGCCGGAAGCACGTGACCCGGCGGTCGCCGGTGGCGTGGCCGACGGCGGCGTTGATGGCCACGAAGTGGGTGACCACCACCGCGTCGGACTCGAGTCCGAGAAGGGCTTCGACCACCCCCCGGCGCCACTGGTGGAGGACGGCCGGCTGGTCCTCCCACGCTCCGGCGAGCACGCCGGCCAACCAGGCGCCCCGCTGGGCGAGCGGGAGGCCCGGAGACGGGATCTCACCCACCCGCGGTTCCACCCGGGCCGTCACCGACCAGGCCCGCTCGAGGGCGGCGGCGGTGGCCCGGGTGCGGCGCAGGGGGCTGGCGAGCAGGGTGAGGGGACCGGCCGGGGCCAGGGCGGCGGCCATGTGCTCCGCCTGGAGGGCCCCCTCCTCGTCGAGGGTGGGGTCGGGGTCCTCGTCCCAGCGGGCCGCGGCCCGACCGTGGCGGACCAACGTGAGCCTCGGCACGTCAGGCGACGGCGCCGGCCTGCCTCAGCTTGGCGATCTCCTCCTCGCCGAAGCCGAAGTCGGCAAGCACCGCGTCGGTGTGCTGGCCGGCGTGGGCCGGGGGTCCGGCCACCTCGACGCCCGTCCGGCTGAACCGGGGAGCGGGTGCCGGCTGGCGCACGCCCGCCACCTCGACGAAGGTCTGGCGTTGGCGGTTGTGGGGGTGATCGTAGGCCTCGGTGATGCTCAGCACCGGGGCGAAGCAGACGTCGGTGCCTTCCATCAGCCGGCACCACTCCTCGCGGGTCTTGGCCCGGAACACCTCGGCCAGCCGCTCCTTCATCGCCGGCCACTGCGAGCGGTCCATCTGGTGCGGCAGCTCGGCGTCGGCCAGGCCGGTGAGACGCAGCAGCTCGGCGTAGAACTGGGGCTCGATCGATCCGATCGATACGTACTTGCCGTCGGCACATTCGTACACGTCGTAGAAGTGGGCGCCGGTGTCGAGCAGGTTGGTCCCCCGCTCCTCGCTCCATAGCCCCATGGCCGAAAGGCCGTGGAACAGGGCCATGAGCACAGCCGCCCCGTCCACCATGGCCGCGTCGACGACCTGGCCCTCACCGCTGCTGCGGGCGCTGAGCAGGGCGCACACGACGCCGAAGGCCAGCAGCATGCCGCCCCCGCCGAAGTCACCCACCAGGTTGAGGGGCGGCACCGGGGCCGCTCCGGCACGGCCGATGGGGTCGAGGGCCCCGGCCAGGGCGATGTAGTTGATGTCGTGTCCGGCGGTCGGGGCGTAGGGGCCGTCCTGGCCCCAGCCGGTCATCCGCCCGTAGACGAGCGCCGGGTTGCGGGCCATGCAGTCCTCGGGGCCGATGCCCAGCCGCTCGGCCACCCCGGGGCGGAAACCCTCGATCAGGGCATCGGCCCGCTCCACCAGTCGCAGCACGGTCTGCACACCGTCGGGATGCTTGAGGTCCACCCCGATGGAACGCCGGCCCCGGTTCAGGACGTCCATGGGCGGCCGGTCGGGGTCACCACCGCGCACCGACTGGGCCCGGTCCACCCGGATCACCTCGGCGCCCATGTCCGACAGCATCATGGCGGCGAACGGGCCGGGCCCGATGCCGGCGATCTCGATGACGCGAACGCCGCTGAGGGGGCCGCTCACGAGCGCACCTGCGCCCGAGCCGCGTTGGCCACCACGGCCTCGACGATCTGGGCCCAGGCTCCCTGGGGTAGGTCGTGGCCCATGCCCGGGATGACCAGCAGCTCGGCGCCGGGGATGGCCCTGGCCGTGGCCTGCCCACCGCTCGCCTGGACCAGGGGGTCGTCGGCGCCGTGGATGACGAGGGCGGGCACGTCCAGGGAGCGCAGGGCCGGCGTGCGATCGGGCGAGGCGACGATGGCAACCAACTGCCGGGCCGTGCCCGCCGGGTGGTAGCCTCGATCGAAAGCGGTGGCCGCCCGCCGGCGCACCCGGTCCTCGTCGAAGGGGAAGCCGGGCGAACCGATGACGCGGGATGCCCTGACCGCCGCCTCCACGTATCCGTCGCGATCCGCCGGTGGGCGTTCGAGCAGAGCGGCCATCGCCTCCGGCGTGGGGCCACCGACCGAGGGGTCCCCGGTGGTCGACATGATCGAGCAGAGGCTGAGGACGCGCTCCGGATGGCGGATGGCGAGGGCCTGCACGATCATGCCGCCCATTGACGCTCCGACCACGTGGGCCGCGGCGATCCCCAGGGCGTCGAGCAGCCCGGCGGCGTCGTCGGCCAAGTCATCCAGGAGGTACGGCGCATCGATGTTGGCGGGGGCGTCCGGATCGGCCATCCGGGCGATGAAGGCCTGTTGCACCATGCCGGCGGCGTCGGGTTCCCCGCCGGCGTGGTCGAACCAGGTCGAGCGGCCGACGTCGCGGTTGTCGTAGCGGATGACGTGGTATCCCTCGTCGGCCAGCAGCTGACAGAACCGCTCGTCCCAGGAGATCATCTGGGCTCCGAGGCCCATGACGAGTAGCAGGGCGGGTCGGTCGTTGTCGCCGAAGGTCTCGTACTCGATCTCTATCCCGTTGGCGTTGGCGCGCGGCATGGGCCCGATGCTGTCGCCGCCTTGACCGCGCGGTCAAGCGACGGGCCCGTGACATGCTGGGCTACCGTGCCCGGCCTGCTCCCCGATGGCTTCCGGTTCGGCGTTGCCATGGCCGGGTTTCAGAACGAAGGCGGCTTCAACGGGCCCGGCGAGCCGGCCAACAACTGGGCCCGATGGGAGGCCGAGGGCCGAGTGGAGCCGTCCGGCGTCGCCCTCGACTTCTGGAACCGTTATGACGAGCACCTGGGACGGGCGGCGGCGGCCGGGTGCGACGCGGTGCGGCTGTCGGTGGAGTGGGCCCGGTGCGAGCCGGCCGACGGCGTGTTCGACGACGACGCCTTCGCCCGCTACCGACAGATCCTCGAGGCCTGCCACGCCCACGGTCTGACGCCGCTGCTGACCCTTCATCACTTCACCCATCCGGCCTGGCTCGGTGAGGACTTCTGGACACAGCGGGAGGCACCCGAGCGCTTCGCGGCGTGGGCCGAGGTGGCGGTGGGGACGCTGGCCGACCTTTGCGGCGCGTGGGTGACGCTGAACGAGATCAACGTCCTCGCCCTGCAGAGCTACTCCTCGGGCTTCTTCCCCCCCGGTCGGCGGCTCGACATCGCCGCCAGCGTGCGGGCCCTCGACAACCTGCTCGCCGCCCACGTCCTCACCTACGCGGTCATCCATCAGCACCGGCCCGACGCGGTGGTCTCGACCAACAACCAGTCGCTCACCGTGTACGAGCTCGACCGTCTGCACACCGACCTGCTGCTGGTCCGCTCCGAGGGGATCAACCGCTACGACGTCCGGCCCTGGCTGGCCGAGCGCCGGCGCGACTTCTACGCCACCGCCGTCCCCCCTGGGGCGGCGGAACGGGCGCTGCGCCGGTTGTCGGCCGCCGCCGTCCCCCTCGACCAGGCGTTCCCCCGCGCCATCGAGGCGATCTACGCCAGCCCCCACGAGCGCTGCACCGACGTCAACCAGATCGACTACTACAACCCGCTGGTCTCCAGCCACCTGCGGGTTCCGGGTCACCGGACCTCGGGCGGGCGCGGCTGGCTGCCGGGGAGGCTCCTCTGGGACGATCCTCCCTACCCGGCCGGGCTCACCTACCGGTGCGGCCTCGGCGCCGACGACGGCCTGGCGGTCTGGGTGGTGGAGAACGGCATCTGCAACCGGGTGCGGCGGGGTCGCAGTTGGCCCCGGGTCGACCGGTGGGACCGCCCCCGCTACCTGCGGGCGAACCTCGCCGCGGTGGTGGACGCCCTGGACCGGGGAGTGCCGGTTACCGGCTACTACCACTGGACCCTGGCCGACAACTACGAGTGGGGCAGCTACGAGCCCCGCTTCGGGTTGTACGGCGTCGACCGCGACCGCGGGGTCCGCTGGAGCGAGCTGGACGCCATGGGACACGACTCGGCCGGCGCCTACCGCCGGATCATCGAGGGCCTGCGGGCGGGGGACCGCTCCGTGCTCGAGAAGTGAGCGACACCCGGTTCGACCCGCTCAGCGGCACGCCGGTGGTGGTCGTGTCCGAGCGCCAGGACCGCCCCCATCTGCCCGATAGCGGCTGCCCCTTCTGCGTGGGCGGCCTGGAGGCCCCCGAGCCCTACGAGGTGCGGTGCTTTCCCAACCGCTGGCCGGCGCTCCCCGACGGACGGTGCGAGGTGGTGCTCTACACGCCGGACCACGAGGCCACGTTCTCGTCGCTCGGCCGGGATGGCGCCGAGCGCGTCGTCGCCCTGTGGGCCGAGCGCACGCGGGTCCTCGGCGACCGCCCCGACGTCGACTACGTCTTGGTCTTCGAGAACCGCGGGCCCCAGGTGGGGGCCACCATCTCCCATCCCCACGGCCAGATCTACGCCTACCGCGACGTGCCACCGGTCGCCGCCACCGAGCTGGCGGTGACGCGCTGCCCGCTGTGCCGACCACCGGAGCAGTCGCTGGCGGTGGCCACGGCGCCGGGGTGGACGGCGTCGGTTCCCGCGGCCGCGGCGTGGCCGTACGAGCTGTTGATAGCGCCGGCCCAGCACGTGCCCGACCTGCCGTCCGCCGCCGGGGGGCGCGCCGGGCTGGCTCACGTGCTGGTTGACAGCCTGGCCCGCCTGGACCAGCTGTTCGACGCGCCGATGCCCTACATGCTCTGGGTGCACCAGCGGCCGACGGACGGCGGCGAGTGGCCCGGCGCTCACCTCCACGTCCACGTGGCGCCGATCCTGCGCGACCGGGGGGTCCCCCGCTTCGTCGCCGCCGCCGAGCTCGGGGCCGGCGTCATCTTCAACCCGGTCGAGCCGGCTCGGGCCGCCCAGCGTCTGCGCGCCCTTCCGGGGCGGGGCTGACCGCCGTGCTGGTGAGGGCGCACGCGCCCGGCCGGGTGAACCTGATCGGGGACCACACCGACTACACGGGGGGCTTCGTGCTGCCGATGGCCATCGGTCTCGGCACGACGGTGGAGATCCGCCGCCACGGCGACCGGGTCGAGCTGGTGTCCGCCGACGAGCCGCTGGCCGCCATCGTGCCGCTCGACGTCGCCGCCGACGACGTTCCCCTTCTGGCCCCGTCCTGGGCCCGTTACGTCGGGGGGGTCGTCTCCGCTCTGCGCCCGTCGACCGGGGGAACCGGCACGGTGCGCAGCAACCTGCCGATCGGCGCCGGCCTGTCCTCGAGTTCGTCCCTGACGGTGGCGGTGGCCCTCGCCCTCGGCTACCGAGGGCGACCGGTCGAGGTGGCCCGGGTGTGCCAACGGGCGGAGCAGATGGGATCGGGCGTGCCCGGCGGCATCATGGACCAGCTGTGCTCGGCCGCCGGAGTGGCCGGTCACGCCCTGCTGATCGACTGCGACTCCCTCGACATCACCCCCGTGCCGCTGCCCGCCGGGGCCGAGGTGGTGGTCCTCCACTCCGGGCAGGCCCGCTACCTGCCGGGCTCCGCCTACGCCGACCGGCGGCGCGACTGCGACCGGGCCACCGCCCTCGTCGGACCGCTGCGCCAGGCCACCGAGGCGGACGCCGCCGCCATCGAGGATCCGATCCTGCGCCGCCGGGCCCGGCACGTCGTCACCGAGAACGCCAGGGTGCGGGCGGCCGCCGCCGCTCTCGCCGCCGGCGACCTCGCCTCCGCCGGACGGCTGATGACCGAGAGCCACGCCAGCCTCCGCCAGGACTTCGAGGTCTCCACTCCCGCCCTCGACGCCCTGGTGGAGCGGCTGGTGGCCCACCCCGGGGTGGCGGGAGCCCGCCTCACCGGCGCCGGCTTCGGGGGTTGCGTGGTGGCGTTGGTCGAGCAGGGAGCAGCCGCCTCGGCCGCGGCCCTGGCCCCCCGGTCGTGGGTGGTGGAAGCGGTCGCCGGTGCCGGCGCCGAGGTTCTCGAGGAGGCCCCGCCCGGCTGAGGCCGGTCAGCGGTAGACGCGCCGCCGGAACACCGCCGACGGCCCGGCCACCCGATCGAGGAACACCTTCCCGTCGAGGTGGTCGATCTCGTGCAGCACCGCCCGGGCTTCGAAGGCGTCGACGTCGAGGACCCGCTCGCCGCCGTCGGCCGTCAGCCCCCGAACCACCAGCCGGGTCGGCCGGGCCACGTCCCCGGTCAGATCGGGCACGCTCATGCATCCCTCGCGGGCGGTCTCCACCCCTTCGGCCACGAGGATCTCGGGGTCGAACAGCACGACAGTCCCGTGGCAGGAACGGGCCTTGCGGTGACCGGTGACGTCGACCACGAACGCCCGACGGGCCACGCCGATCTGCGGGGCGGCCAGCCCCACGCAGGCCGGAGAGGCCCGCATGGTGTCGACCAGGTCAGCGGCCAGCGCCCGCTCCTCGCTTCCCACCACCCCGACCGGTTGGGCCACCCGCGACAACACCGCCTCGGGCAGGCGAAGCACGGCCCGGACGGCCACGAGTCAGAGGACGTCGGCGCCCGATGGGTGCATCGAGCAAGCGACACCGAGCTCCTCGGCCAGTGCTTCGAGCCGCCGGCGCAGCTCGTCGGAGTCGGTGTCGGGCGGGATGACGACCTCCAGCAGCATGGCGTAGACCGGCCGGTCCTCCGGGCCGATCACCCGGGTGGAAAGGTCGCAGATGTTGACCCCCGCCCCGCCCAGCACGGCAGTGACCCGGTGCACGATGCCGGGGCGGTCGGCGCCGTGCACCGACACCGCCCAGGTGTCGCCCTCGACCGACTGGGGGACCGACTCGTCGATGGCATGGACCCACACGGCGAGGTCGAGTTCCTCGGCGGCGGGCGACACCGCCGCCTCGATGGCTTTGGCCTCGAGGCGGTCGGGGCCGGCGAGGACCATCACCATGGCGAAACGCCCCCGCAGGATCGTCATCGACGTGTCCTCGAGGTTGCATTCCAGTCCCACCAGGGGACCGGTAACCCCCGCCACGATGCCGGGACGGTCGGCCCCTACCGCCGTCAGCGTGAAATGGCGCACGTCAGCCCAGCTTCCCGGCGATGGAACCGGCGGAGCGCAGGGCCCGGCCGTCGGCGCCCTCCGTGCTGTAACGGGCGGTGGGACGGCGGCGGGCCTCATCGACCAGATCGCGCAGCAGTTGCAGGAACGGCACCGCCGGCTCGATCCAGAGGTAGCGGGCCAGCGAACCGGGGACGGTGTTGATCTCGTTCACGTAGAGCTCTCCCTCTCGCCACAGGAAGTCCAAGCGGGCGACGCCCCTCACCCCGCACAGCTGGCCCACCCGGCGGGCCAGCCGGCGCAGCTCGTCGGCCGTCGAGGGGTCGATCTTGGCCGGCAGCTCGCGGGGGGCCGACGCCATCCCCTCACCGCCCGAGTACTTGTCGGCGTAGCTGTAGAACCCGGCCGAGCCGGTGCGCTCGGGGCGCTCGATGGCCGACACGGACAGCTCGGGCCATGAGCGGATGCCGATCTGCAGGTCGGTGAGATCGGCCCGGTAGGGTTCGATGACCGCGCCGGCGCGCAGGTGGAGATTGGCGTTGAGACGGGCCCGGGCCGTTTCGGCGTCCTCGACCACGTCAATGCCGATGGACGACCCACCGAAGCGGGGCTTGACGATGTAGGGGCCGTCGAAGGGGATGTCACCGTCGGCGTCGAGGGCCACCCGGGGCAGCGTAGGCAGCCCGGCCGCGCTCACCACGTCGCCGAAGGCGAGCTTGTCCATGCCGAGGGCCGCCGACGCGACCGAGGGTCCGCTGTAGGCGACACCCGCCAGGTCGAGCACCGCCTGCAGGGTGCCGTCCTCACCCGGACCGCCGTGGCAGCAGACGATGGCGGCGTCGACCTCGAGGGGGCGGTCGCGGCCCAACGAACGCGAGGCGCTGAAGCCGCCTCCCGGTCCCACCACCAGACGCACGGGCGTGGCGCCCCGGGGCGCCCCGTCGGCGAAGTCGGCCGCCTCGAGGTCGGCGGGGACCTGCACCCAGTCGCCGCCCTTCGACCAGTACAGGCAGGCGACGTCGTCACCCGAGTCGACCAGGGCCCGGGCGCACTGCAGCCCGGTCAGCACACTCACGTCGTGCTCGGGGGAAGGCCCGCCGAAGATCACAGCCGTCTCGGTCACCGCCCGCTCCTTGGCCCGATCACGGGTAGTGATCCGGCAGGTCGTTCTCGTACAGGACTGCGTCAGCCGGTCCGAGGTGGTCCTTCACCCATGCGACCGCCTCCTGGCGCGTTCCGACGGTAACCACCTGGGCGGCGCCCTCGGACGAGCCGTCGAGCAGGGCGCGTCGGTTGACCCGGCCGACGATCACCAGGTGGGTGGCGACGGCAGCCGCCTGACGAGCGAACTCACGGTTCTCGTCGTACTGGCGCCGGCCCAGCTCCACCATGCCCGGGGTGACGACCACCCGCCGGCCGCCGGCGGGGGCGATCGCTTCCAATGTCTCCAGAGCGGCCCGACACCCGGCCGGATTCGAGTTGTAGGTGTCGTCGAGGATCAGGAAACCCTTGGCCCCGGTGGTGGCGGTCAGCCGGTTGGGCGCCGGGGGCACGGTGGACAGCCGCTCGGCCAGGGCCGGCCGGGGGACGCCGAGCTCGAGGGCCACGGCCACCGCGCAGGCCAGGTTCGACGCCATCGGCGGCAGCCGGTCGGGCACCCGGCCGTCACCCCGCGGCGGGTCCGCCACGGTGGCGATGACGTCCCCGCCGGCCTCGACGACGAGCCCGCCGTCGGCCCGGTGCACGGTCACGTCACCGCCCCCCCGCCGGGTGGAGCAGGTGACCACCTTGCGCCGGCTGCGCTCCGCCTCGGCGATGGCGGCCAGCCGGCTGTCGTCGACGTTGAGGACCGCCACCCTGGCCTTCTCCAGGATCTCCGACTTGGCCTCGGCGATGGCGTCCTCGCTCCCCATCCGTTCCAAGTGGACCGGCCCGATGGCGGTGATCACCGACACGTCGGGCGGGATGAACGAGCACAGCTCGGCGATCTCGCCCTTGCCGTAGGTGCCCATCTCGGCCACGAAGACCTCGGTGCCGACCCCGAGGTTCTCGTTCACCGAGCGGGCCAGGCCGGCTCGGTTGTTGAAGCTGCGAGGTGTCGCCACCACGGTGCGGGCCGCCGAAACCAGGTGGGCCACGTATCCCTTGGTGGTCGTCTTGCCGTACGAGCCGGTGATGGCCACCACCGTCGGGCGCACCGAGCGCAGCCGGGACGCCGCCGAGCGCACGTAGCGGGCACCCAGCCGGCGCTCGACGGGAGCAGTGATGGCGCAGGCGGCGTCCACCGCCAGCGGCACGAGCAGAGCACCGGCGGCCGCCGCCGTGGCCGGAGCCCCGGCAACCGCGCCCCCGGCGATGCCCGCCGCCTCCAACACCCCGGCGACGCCCGCCAGCGTCCGCATGCGCCTGGTCCACGCCAGGCGCGACGTCCGGCCCCGCAGGCCGAGCCCCGCCGGCCACGCCGCCACCACGGCGGCGGCGCCGACCCCGGCCCAGGGTGTGGCCGCCGTGGCCCCGGTGAGGGCCACTCCGGCCACCGGCAGGCCGCCGTTGAGCGGGCTCGAGCGGGCCCACCGCAAGGCGAAGCGGGTCACCGACCCCGGCAGGTAGTGCTCGCGCTGGGCGACCCGCAGCCAGCGCAGGCCGCCCACCCCGGCGGCGATGGACCCGGCGGCCAGCCCGACGGCGGAGCCCGGCGTCAAGGCTTGTTCCGCTCCACGGCCGCCCGTAGCTGCTCGGGGGCGGTGAGCGGGGTGAGGTGACCGGCCCCCGGGCACACGGTGAGGCGGGCGTCGGGAAGGGCGGCGGCCGCCTGCCGGGCCACCTCCAGAGGGGCGGCGGTGTCGTCGTCCCCCCACACCAGCTCGACCGGGCAGGCGATCCGGGCCAGCTGGGCGTCGTAGGTCTCGTTGACCACCCGCACGTGGACCTGGCGCATCACCCCGGTGGCCATGCGGTAGTCCTCCGACCCGTAACGCTGGCGGTAGGTCTCCATGCGGGAGTCCCCGATCAGCCCCCGCCGGTGGGCCCAGCGGACCAGACGGTAGGGGGTGGCCGGGCGGCGGGCCGGGCCCACCCGGAAGAGGGGCACGCCGGTGAGGACCAGGGCCGCCACCCGATCCGGCCGCCGGGCCGCCAGGTGCACCGCCACCCGGCCCCCGAAGGAGTGGCCGACGACGACTACCCGGTTCGCCAGCTGGTCGAGGAGCCCGTCGAGGGCGGCGGCGTACTCGGCCGACCCCCAGGCCTCCGGAGGCGGGGGGGTCGCCCCGAAGCCCGGCAGGTCGACGGCGACGGCGTCGAGGCCCGGCTGGCCGAGGACCTTCTCGAAGTCGTCGTGGGTCCTCCGCCAGCCGTGCAGGGCGAGCACCCAGGCCGGGGATGATCCCCAGGCGGAGCCGAACAGGCGGCCGGAGTCGAAGGCCTTCAGCACGTCAGGACGGGTCGGTGACAGCGGGTCGCACGGGGGCAGCGGACGTTACCCGCTGCCGGGCCCCCCGCCGCCACGGACCATGGCCAAAGTTGGGACCGAAGTCCTTGACGACGCCCCTCGCCGGCAGCAGACTCGCCTTACCGGTAACGGGAGATCGCAACCGACCGTCCGCCGGACGCCACGGGTGTCCGCCGGGCCGGCTGTGATCCCCCGCCCGGCTCTGGAGGACGGCCTAGAGGCCGACCGGCCGCCCGGCCGGAGACTCCGGAGGGAGCGTGGGCCCCGAGGAGCTCGGGGGCGCAAGCCCTCGGTTACTCGGGGTCGCTCCGCGTCAGGCGCATCCACCACGCCGTCACACCCCGTCGGTACGGTCGCCCAGATGTCCGCCGACGACCTGCTCGAGGGGCTCGACGAGGGCCAGCGCCTCGCCGTCACCAGTGACGGCGCCCCCCTGTGCGTGCTCGCCGGCGCCGGCTCGGGCAAGACCCGGGTTCTCACCCGGCGGATCGCCTGGCGGGTCCGCACCGGCGACGCCCACCCCGGTCACCTCCTGGCCCTGACGTTCACCCGCAAAGCCGCTGGGGAGCTCTCCGAGCGCCTGAAGGCCCTCGGCATCCGCGACCGCATGGCGGCCGGCACCTTCCACGGGGTCGCCTACGCCCAGCTGCGGCGGCGCTGGGCCGACCAGGGACGCACCCCACCTGCGCTGCTGGACCGCAAGTCGCGGGTCCTAGGGCGGATCGTTCCCCGCTCGGAGCGGGCCGGCGGCCTGCAGGCGGCCGACGCCGCCACGGAGATCGAGTGGGCCAAGGCCCGCATGATCCTCCCCGACGGCTACGCCGAGGGGGCGGCCGCCGCCGGCCGCCGGCCGCCGTGCCCGCTCGAGCAGATGGCGTCGATCTACCGCCGCTACGAGGAGGAGAAGCGACGCCGGGGGCTGGTCGACTTCGACGACCTACTGGCCGAGTGCGCCGTGGCCGTCGAGGAAGACCAGGAGTTCGCCGCCGCCCAACGGTGGCGGTTCCGCCACCTGTTCGTCGACGAGTTCCAGGACGTGAACCCGGCCCAGTTCCGCCTGCTGTCGGCTTGGCTCGGCGGGCGCACCGACCTGTGCGTCGTGGGTGACCCCAACCAGGCCATCTACTCCTGGAACGGCGCCGACCCCACCCTGCTCACCCGGTTCACCGAGCGCTTCCCGGCCACCACCGTCGTGAGGCTGGACGCCAACTACCGCTCCTCCCCCGAGGTCCTGTCGGTCGCCTCGGCCGTGCTGCGAGGCCCGGGTCGCACGGCCCCTGCGATGGTGGCGACCAGGGCGGAGGGCCCGGTGCCCTCGGTGCGGTCTTACTCGTCCGATCTCGACGAGGCGAGGGGCATCGCCCGGCTGGCCCGCACCAGCCGGCGCCCGGGCACACCGTGGTCCGACCTGGCCGTGCTCACCCGGACCAACGCCCAGCTGGCCGTCATCGAGCGGGCGTTCCGCGAGGCGCGCATCCCTGTGCGGGTGGCGGGCGGGGGCGCCTTCCTCGACCAGCCCGAGGTGCGCGACGCCCTGCGGGGACTGTCCCGCGGCGCGGGGTTCGCTCCATGGCTGACCGACCTCGACACGGCGGTGGTCGGGGACCTGGATCCCGTGGGCCCGGCCGACGCCTCGGCCGTAGAGGAGCGCCGCCTCCAGCTGGCCAACCTCGCCCGCCTCGGACACGAGTACGCGGCGATCGACCCGTCCCCGAGCGGGGGCGGCTTCACCGCCTGGTTGGCGTCCACTCTGGGTGCCGAGGGTGAGGACATCCGGCGCGACGCCGTCGATCTGGTGACCTTCCACCGCTCCAAGGGCCTCGAGTGGCCGACGGTGTTCTTGGCCGGCCTCGAGCGGGGTCTGGTGCCGATCGGGCGGGCGGCCGACCCGGCCGCCGAGGCGGAGGAGCGCCGCCTTCTGTACGTGGCGGTGACCCGCGCCGAGCGGCGGCTGCACTGCTCGTGGGCGGAGCGGCGCAGCTTCGGTGGCCGCCCGGTGTCGCGGTCGCCCTCCCCCTACCTCGAGGCGGTGGAGGAGGCCTGCCGGGCCCTGCGCGGTGGCCCGACGCCGCCTGCGCCCGGCCGCATACGGACCGAACGACAGCGGCTGCACCGGAAAGGGGTGTCTCCGTCCGAGAGCCTGGCCGACGGGGCGGACCCGTCGGTGCTGGCCGCCCTGCGCCAGTGGAGGTCCGAAACGGCCCGGGCGTCGGGGGTCCCCGCCTATGTGATCTTCCACGACTCGACCCTGGCGGCGGTGGCGGCGGCATGCCCGTCTTCCGCCGACGAGCTCCTCGAGCTACCTGGCCTTGGGCCGGTCAAGGCGTCGCGCTACGGGGAGACCCTCCTCGCCTTGGTGGCCGAGCACCGTCCCCTCTGAGGAAAGGGGCGCACGGCCATTGACTAGCGGCCGGAGAGGCGCGACAACGGGTCCATGGTCAAGTTCATCTGGCCGTCGGAGGACGGTTGGCCCTATCCCGACGTCGACGACGACGTGGTCGACCCGGACTGGTCGGAGGACGACGACCTGATGTCGCTGCGGGTCACGCCCGCCGGCCTGATGTCAGGGCTTGACAGCGATGAGCGCGACGTTATTACCGCCCGTTTCGGCTTGGACGGTCGGCCACCCCGCTCTCTCAAGCAGATCGAGGCGGCCACGGGGATGGCGCCCGGGGACCTCCGCCACCTCATGGGATCGGGTCTGGCCAAGCTGCGCACCCAGCTGCGCTGACGACTCAGGCGCGGCCGTCACCGGTCCGGCCGCGCCTCTCCTCGCGGCGGGCGTAGAGCTCGGCGATCCGGTTCAGGTCGACCGAGATGAACACCCCCTCGGCCTCGGAGATGAGCTCCCCGTCGAGGAGGCAGCGACCGACAGTGGACGTCTTGCGGCCCTCGATGGCGACGATCTCGCCTTCGAGCCGCAGCTCGCGGTGCAGCGGCGTCGGCCTCCGGTAGCGGATGGTCAGGGTTCCGGTCATTCCGGGCTGGCCGCCGAGAGACTGGGTCATGCCCAGCAGCTCGTCGAACACGGCGGCCACGTATCCACCGTGGACGCACCCCGGTGGGCCCTCGTAGGCAGCTCCGAAGGTGACTCTGCCGACGACCATGTCGCCTTCGGGGATCAGGGATGCCGGCGGGGCCAACGGATTGGCTGGCCCCATCATGGGGCTGTGGTCGAAGAAGGCCCGGGGGGTGCCGGCGTTGGCCGATTCGGCGAATCCGTCGTAGGTCCGGCCCTGCCGGTGTCCCTCGAACGACTTGGCCAGCTGCTCGGCGGCGTCGGCAGCTCGGCGGATCTCCTCGAGCGGGGCCTCGGTGTTGACCAGCTTGTCGATCAGGTGCCGCAAGGCGTCGCCGAGCCGTCGCTGCTCCGCCCGGCGAGGAGTGAGCTCGGCCGCCATGGCCTCTCGCATCCGCTCGGCCCACTCCTCGTTGAAGCTCCCCTTGGCCGGCTCAGTCATCGGTCCTGAAGTCGATCACGAGCGGCGCATGGTCGGAGGGCAGCTTGCCCTTGCGAGCGTTGCGGTCGATCAGAGCCCACTGGGCCCGGGCGGCCAGCCCGGGGGTCGCCAGCACCAGGTCGATACGCATTCCCCGGTGCTGGTGGAAGTCGCCGGCCCGGTAGTCCCACCAGGTGAACAGCCGGTCCTCGCCCCGCACCTCACGGAACGTGTCGACCAGGCCCCACTCGAGGATGGCCCGCAGAGCCTTGCGCTCTGCGTCGCTGACATGGGTGGCCCCGACGAATGCCGCCGGATCCCACACGTCGCGGTCCTCGGGGGCGACGTTGAAGTCGCCGCAGACCACCACGTCCCCCTTCGGGTCGCACGATGCCTCGAGGTGAAGCCTCAGCTCCTCGAGCCAGTCGAGCTTGGCCACGTAGTGCTCGCTGCCCACGCTGCGCCCGTTGGGCACGTACACGGAGCAGACCCGGACTCCAGCGCAGGTGGCGGCGATGAAGCGGCTCTCCGCCTCTTCCGAGTCGGTGTCGAAGCCGGCCACAACCGCCTCCAAGCCGACGCGGGAGAGAATGGCGACGCCGTTCCACCGACCGGCGCCCCCGTGATGGGCGCTGTCGTATCCCAGAGCTGAGAAGGCCATCGCCGGGAAGGCGGCATCGGAGACCTTGGTCTCCTGCATGCACAGGACGTCCGGCCGGGCGTACTGCAGCCACTCCTCGACCCGGGGCATGCGGGCCCGTAGCGAGTTGACGTTCCAGGTGGCGATGCGGAGGGTTCCGGGCGGCCGCCAACTCTGCTCCACCCACACGTTCTAGCCGAGCGGGAGGGGCTGGCGGACCGCCCCGTAGGCTGCCGGTCGTGGAGGCCGTGGTCTGGAGCGACTATCTCTGACCCTGGTGTTACGTCGGCCTGGATCGGTCGGCCCGGTTGGTCGAGCTGGGGGTGGCGGTCGTCCAGCTTCCCTTCGAGCTTCATCCTGAGATACCGCGGGGCGGCGTCGTCCGGCGCCGAGGCCCGGAGTCGTACGCCCGCATAGCGGACGAGTGCGCCAGGGCGGCCCTGGCCTTCAACCCTCCTCAGAGGGTCCCCAACACCCGCCTCGCCCTCGAGGCAGCCGAACTGGTGCGCCTCCGGTATCCGGCGGCATTCGAGCAGCTGAATCGCTCGCTCTTCGAGGCCCACTTCGTCGAGGGAGGCGACATCGGCGATCCGACGGTCGTCTACTCGCTGGTCGAGGAGGCGGGGGCCGATCCGGAGGAGATTCGGAGCCGGCGCCAGATCGGGGAGGGGCGTCGGATGGTCGATTCCTCCATGGCAGCCGCCCGCGAGGCGGACGTGACCGGCACCCCGGCTTGGCTCCTCAACGGGTCACTGCTCATCCCAGGAGCTCAACCTCGCGACCTGTTCGAACGGGTGGTGCGGAGGCTCAGCTCCAGACACGGCTGAAGGTCAGCCCGCCGTCTTGCGGGCGGACGTCTTCTTGGCCGGTGCCTTCTTGGCTGGTGTCTTCTTGGCTGCGGCGGTCGTCTTCGACGATTCGGCCTTCTTTGCGCCCGTCTTGGCGGCTGTGTCGGGCGCCTTCTTGGTCGTCTTCTTGGCCGTCGACGCCCTCTTCGTCGTCGCCGTCTTCTTCGCCGTGGCGGTCTTCTTCGTCGTCGCCGTCTTCTTCGCCGTGACCGCCTTCTTCGTCGGGGCCGTCGTCTTCTTCGCCGCCACCGGCTTCTTGGACGCGGTCTTCGTCGCCGCCGCCTTCTTCGTAGTGGTGGCCTCTTTCGCCGCTGTCTTCGTCGTAGCGGCCTTCTTCGTCGTAGCGGCCTTCTTCGTCGCGGCGGCCTTCTTCGTCGCGGCGGCCTTCTTCGTCGCGGCGGCCTTCTTCGTCGTGGCTGTCTTCTTCGGCGCCGCCGCCTTCTTCGCCACCGCCTTGGTGGTGGCGGCCTTCTTCGTAGTAGCGGCGTCCTCTACGACTGCCGACGTCTTGCTCGCCCGGCGGGCGACCTTCTTGGTGGCCCCCGCCTTGCCCGCTCCCCTGGCGGGGACAGCCGCCTCGGCGGCTGCCGCCTTCCGGGTCGACTCACGCCTGCTTGTCTCATCCCTTCCGTCGCCGGGGGTGGAATCGGCTGTGATGCCGCCGGCCTCGGGACCAAGGCCATCGGTCGCCACCGCCCCGCGACGGCGACGACGTCCTCCCCGGCGGCGCGACCGGCGGCGGCTGGCCGACTCGGTCGATGCGATCTCGGCCTCGACCGTCTCCTCCTGGGGTGAACCCGACACGTGGACGTGTCCAGGCAGGGCCAGTTCGATCCCCCGCCGCTGAGGATCCAGCGCCTGGAGCACGAAGCGGCGGGTCTCGCCTTTGCGCAGGACCTCTCGGGCGCTGCGGGGCGGGGGGTCGCCCATCGCCGACAGCGGGATGTAGCAGCGGGCGTCCTCGACGACGACGAAGGCGCCGTGGGAGGAGAAGCTGTCGACCTCCCCCTCCAACTCATCGCCCAGCGGGTGGGCGGCGACGAAGGTGATGAAAGTAAGGGGTTCGTTCACCGCCTCCGGAGGAGGACCCGCCCTCTTGCGGCGGGGGGAAGAAGAGGAGGTGACTTCCTCGGTGGCGGTGGCGATCGCCTCCTGAACGGTTCCCCTCTGTTCTCGGCTGCGCCCTCGAGGGGGCGGCGCCTTCGGAACCGGCATGGGCTGAGAGGCGTCCTTCGACCCGATCCTCACGTTCTGGCGACGGGCCTCGCGAACCGCCTCACGACTCTTGGGGCCTCTCACCGGGTTGCGGGGCGTGAAGATCCAACCAATCCCAGGGACGGGCTTGCCCCCGATGAGCCGGCCCTTGTCGAAAAGCCAGTCGTACTCACCGTGGAACTCCTGGAAGGAGTCGTTCGAGAGCACGGTCGCCCCGGACTTGTCGGCGATACGCAACAGGAAGGCATCGCCCCGTCCGATGGCCCCAGCGGGAGGTGACACCAGTTCGCCGTGGGACTGGGCCTCCTGGAACGCCTCTCGTTCCTTCTCCTCGATCCGGTGGCCGAAGGTGGCGTCGACCACGACCGTTATCTCCACGTCCGGGTGCTCCCGCTGGAACTCGCGGACGGCGTCGTCGAGCTGGGCCAGGCTGGGAACCGACCGCCCCTCAGTGGCGATGTTGGAGCCGTCGACGACGACGTGGGTGAAGGGCGGCATGACGCCGAGTAGTCAAGCATCCGGTCGCCACCCCCGTGGGCGACCGCCCCGGCGGCCATAGCATGGGCTCATGGAACCGACCGGCGAGGTGGTGGAGCTCCTGCAGCAGCTGATCCGGAACCGCTGCGTCAACGACGGCACCCCCGATTCCGGAGACGAGAGCCGCAGCGTCGACACCCTCAGCTCCTATCTGGGCTCGGGCGGCTTCGAGCTCGAGGTCCACGAGGCCCGGCCGGGCCGGTCCTCCCTGGTCGCCCGGATCGAGGGAAGCGACCGCTCGGCCCCCACCCTGATGCTCATGGGCCACACCGACGTCGTGCCGGTCTCCCTCGACGGCTGGAGTCGCGATCCCTTCGGCGGGGAGCTCGTCGACGGGGAGGTATGGGGGCGGGGGGCGGTGGACATGCTCAACCTCACCGCCTCCATGGCCGTGGCCTTCCGCCGGCTGGCCTCGAGCGGCTTCCGACCCCGGGGCGGGCTGGTGTACCTCGCCGTGGCCGACGAGGAGGCCCTCGGAACCTACGGGGCCGAGTGGCTGACGGAGAGCCGTTCCGACGCCGTGGCCGCCGACTACGTCATCACCGAGTCGGGCGGTATCCCCATCCCGACCCCGGCCGGCCCCCGCCTGCCGGTAGTGGTGGGCGAGAAGGGGACCTTCTGGTGCCGCCTCACCGTGCGCGGCACCCCGGGGCACGCGTCGCAGCCGCTGCGGACCGACAACGCACTGATCAAGGCGGCGGAAGTCGTCCGACGCGTCTCCGCATACCGCCCGCAGGCCCGCATCCACGACGCCTGGAGGCGTTTCGTCGAAGGTCTCGGCCTGCCACCCGAGCTGTCCGCTCCCCTGGTCGACCCGGGCCGGGTGACGGAGCTGTGCGAGACCCTTCCCGCTCTGGGCCTCGCCCGGCAGGCCCACGCTTGCACCCACACGACCTTCGCCCCGACCGTCGTGCACGGTGGAACCAAGACGAACGTCATCCCCGATCGGGTGGAGCTGGAGCTCGACATCCGGACCCTGCCGGGTCAGAGCGCCGAGGAGGTTAGAGCGATGATCCAAGAAGCGCTAGGTGACCTCTCCGGAGAGGTGACCGTGGACCCCCTCTCCCACGACCCTTCCACCGAGTCGCCCATCGAGACGCCGCTCTGGGACGCCCTCCAGAGGGTGGCGGCCGCCTTCCACCCGGGGGCCCAGACCATTCCCTTCCTGACCGCGGGCGCGACCGACGCCCGTTTCTTCCGCCGCCTCGGCGTCCCTTCCTACGGTTTCGGCCTCTTCAGCACCCGCATGTCCTTCGACCAGTTCAGCGCCATGTTCCACGGGGACGACGAGCGCGTCGACGTCGAGTCGCTGCGGCTCTCCACCGAGATGTGGCAGGCCCTGGCCCAGGACTTCCTCAGTTGACCGAGGTCAAGGCGGTGCTGTGGGACTTCGGCGGCGTCATCCTGTCGAGTCCGTTCGAGGCCTTCGCCCGCTACGAAGCCGAACAGGGTCTGCCCTCCGGCTTCATCCGCCGGCTGAACGCCACCAACCCCGACGCCAACGCTTGGGCCCGGCTCGAGCGCAGTGAGGTCGGCATCGAAGAGTTCTGTGACCTGTTCGAGGCCGAGGCCAAGGCCGCCGGCCACACCCTCGACGCCCGCGACGTGATCACCTTGCTGGCCGGCGAGATCCGCCCGGCGATGGTCGAGGCGGTCCGCCGCTGCCGCCGGCTGTTCAAGACGGCCTGCCTCACCAACAACTTCGTGGCGGGGGAACGCAGCTCCGACACCCTCGGAGTGCTCGAGCTGTTCGACGTGGTCGTCGAGTCGAGCCGGGTAGGCGTGCGCAAACCCGATCCCCGGTTCTACCGCATCGCCTGCGACGAGCTCGGCATCGAGCCGCGGGAAGCGGTGTTCCTCGATGACCTCGGCGTGAACCTCAAACCAGCCCGGGCGATGGGAATGACGACCATAAAGGTCGACGAGCCCGACCAGGCCCTCACCGAGCTGGAGGCGGTGTTGGGGCTCCCCTTGCGCGACTAGCCCGACTACAGGCCGGCCAGAGCGCGGTTCAGGAGGTCGTCGCTCTCGAGCTGGTGGATGGCGGTACTGCCGGTCGCCGGGCTGGCGGCCTCGCCCCGGCTGACGTGGGTGAGGGCGAAGCGGTCGCGCAGGAGCCGGTGCAGGCGCCCGTGGACGAAGGACCAGGCGCCCATGTTCTCCGGTTCCTCCTGCACCCAGTAGACGTCCTTGGCATTCGGGTAGCGGTCGAGGGCTGCAGCCACTTCCGCTTCCGGCCAGGGATACAGCTGCTCCACCCGCACCACCGCCGCCTTGCCACCTGTTGCGTCGCGCCGGGCCATTACGTCGTAGGCGACCTTTCCCGAGCACAGGATGACCCGCTCGACCGCCTCGGGGTCGGGCACGTCCCTGTCGTCCAGGACCATGGAGAAGCAGCCGTCGGTCAGATCGGCGATCGGCGAGCGCGACGCCCGGGCCCGGAGGAGTGACTTCGGGGTCATGACCACCAGCGGCACCTTCACCGGTCGGCGAGCCTGGGACCGCAGCAGGTGGAAGTACTGGGCCGACGTCGTGCAGTTCGCCACCGAGATGTTGCCCCCCGCCGCCAGGGTCAGGAACCTCTCGAGCCGGGCCGAGGAGTGCTCCGGGCCCTGCCCCTCGTAGCCGTGGGGCAGGAGCAGGACCAGACCCGAGCTCTGGCCCCACTTGTCCTCGGCCGCCACGATGAACTGGTCGATCACGACCTGAGCACCGTTGACGAAGTCCCCGAACTGCGCCTCCCAGGCCACCAAGGCGTCCCTGTGCACCACCGAGTACCCGTACTCGAACCCGGCCGCGGCGTACTCCGACAACAGCGAGTCGTAGATGAAGAAGCGTCCCCGCTGGCCGTCGGGCCCCGACAACACGGCGAGGGGCACCCGCTCCTCGCCGGTGTGGTAGTCCACGAGCACGGCATGGCGCTGGCTGAAGGTTCCCCGGCGGGTGTCCTGTCCGGACAGCCGGACGTCGGTGCCTTCCATCAGCAGGGACCCGAAGGCCATCGACTCGGCGAGGGCCCAGTCCACCTCCCCCGCCGCGTACAGATCAGCGTGGGCCTTGAGCTGTCGCTCCAGCTTCGGGTGCACGGTGAAGCCACGGGACGGCCGCACCACCGCCTCGGCTACCAAGTCGAGCACCGAGCGGGCGACCCTCGTCTCCACCGGCGGCAACGGACGGGGATCGCGCACGACCACGGGCAGGCTCGTGGGCCGGGGCGGAGCCGAGGATCTGGTCTCATCCAGGGCCACCTGCAGACGCTGGGAGAAGTCCTCCAGCGCCTTCTCCGCCTCTTCGAGGGTGATGTCACCCCGCCTGACCAGGGCCTCGGTGTACAGCTTGCGGACCGAGCGGTGCCGATCGATCCTCTCGTACATCTGGGGCTGGGTGTAGCTCGGCTCGTCGCCTTCATTGTGGCCGTACCGGCGGTAGCAGACCATGTCGATGACGACGTCTTTGTAGAAGGTCTGGCGAAACTTCATGGCCAGCCGGGCCACCCTGACGCAGGCCTCGGGGTCGTCACCGTTCACGTGGAAGATGGGGGCCTGGACCATCTTGGCCACGTCGGTCGCGTACACCGACGAGCGGGCGGACTCGGGCGAGGTGGTGAAGCCCAGCTGGTTGTTGATCACCAGGTGGATGGTCCCGCCGGTGCGGTAGCCGCGCAGCTGCGAGAGGTTGAAGGTCTCGGCCACCACCCCCTGGCCGGCAAAGGCAGCGTCCCCGTGGATGAGGAGGGACAGCACCGGAAAGCGACCGGGGCTGTCGAGCAGGTCCTGCTTGGCCCTGGTCATGCCCTCCACCACCGGGTCGACCGCTTCGAGGTGGGACGGGTTCGACGCAAGGGTCACCGGTATCTCCACGCCGGTCAGGCCGACGAACTTGCCGCTGGCCCCCTTGTGGTACTTCACGTCGCCGGAGCCCTGGACGGTGTTGGGGTCGATGTCGCCTTCGAACTCGCGGAACAGCTCCTCGTACGACTTTCCCACGATGTTGGCCAGGACGTTCAGCCGTCCCCGGTGGGCCATGCCCATCACCGCTTCGGACAGCCCGGCCCGGGCCGCCTCGTCGAGGGCGGCGTCGATGAGGGCGATGGCCGACTCGCCGCCTTCGAGCCCGAAGCGCTTCTGTCCCACATACTTGGTGTGCAGGAACCGCTCGAAGGCCTCCGCCGCGTTGAGCCGGAACAGAATGTGGCGCTGCTCCTCGGCAGACAGGTTGGCGGGCACCCCTTCGACGTGCTCCTGGATCCAGCGCTTCTGGTCGGGATCCTGGATGTGCATGTACTCGACGCCGACGGTGCGGCAGTAGGCGTCACGCAGGATGCCGAGGATGTCCCCGAGGGTCATCGTCTCGCGCCCCGCCAACCCGTCGGTCAGGAACTCGCGCTCGAGGTCCCAGAGCGTCAGACCGTACGTGGCCGGATCGAGCTCGGGGTGCATGCGGGGCTCGTGGATCGCCAGGGGGTCGAGGTCGGCGATCAGATGGCCCCGCACCCGGTACATGTTGATGATCGTCTGTACGTGCACCTGCTTCTCGAGGCGGGTGCCGTCGTGATCGACAGGGTTGACGTCGGGCCGCCACCGGACCGGCTCGTAGGGGACACCTACGGAGCGGAAGATGTCGTCATAGAAGCCGTGCTCGCCCAGCAGCAGAGCGTGGACGCGGGCGAGGAACTCACCGGACTCGGCGCCCTGGATGATGCGGTGGTCGTAGGTGGAGGTGAGGGTTACGACCTTGCCGACTCCGAGCTCGGCGAGCATCCGCCGGTCGGCCGCCTGGTAGGCGGCCGGATGCTCGATCGCCCCCACTCCGACGATGACTCCTTGGCCCGGCATCAGCCGGGGAACCGAGTGGACAGTGCCGATCGTCCCCGGGTTGGTGATGCTGAGGGTGGCTCCCGACAGGTCGTCGGCGCTGACCTTGTTATTGCGGACCTTGCGGATCAGGTCCTCATAGGCCAGCCAGAAGGCCCGGAAAGCCAGGGTGTCGGCGTTCTTGATCACCGGCACGAGCAGCGTCCGGCTGCCGTCGGGCCGGGTGTGGTCGACGGCGATGCCGAGGGCGGCGTGGTGGTGGCGCACGACGCCGGGAGTGCCCTTCTCATCTATCGACTCGATGAACTGCGAGTTCATGGCGGGCACGTGGGCGAGTGCCTTCACCACCGCGTAGGCGATCAGGTGGGTGAAGCTGACCTTGCCTCCCCGCCCGCGAGCCAGGTGATTGTTGATGATCTTTCGATTCACCTCGAGGAGACGGGCGGGCACCTCGCGCACGCTGGTGGCCGTGGGCACCTCGAGACTCGCCCGCATGTTGGCCGCCACCCTCGCCGCCGCGCCCCGAAGCGGCTCAGGCCGGTCCTGATCCTCCTCGGCCGGACCCTCCTCTGCCGCCTCCTGCTCGGCAACCCCCTTGGCGCCCTGGTCACCAGCCGGCTCCGCCACCCGGTCTGCGGCGGCCGGGGCCGGCGCCGGCGCGCCATTGGTCGACGGGGTGGCGATGGGGCCGATGCCGTCACCCTCGGCCACGGGCGGCTGCGCCTCGGACGGCTCGTCGCCCCGCCGATAGTCGGCGAAGAACTCGCGCCAGCTCTCGCTGACCGACGAGGGGTCCTGCCGGTACCGCTCGTACATCTCGTCGACAAGCCAGGCGTTCGGGCCGAAGGCGGCGCTGGTCACTTCCTCTGGCATCGGTGACTCGATCCTAACGACTCGGAGGTCCCTTGCGTCCCGGTAGGCGATACCTTCCGGTGGATGCCGGCGCAGTTCATCTACACCATGCGGGGCCTCCGCAGGTTCTACCCACCTGACCGCGAGGTTCTGCGTGGGATCAACCTCGCCTTCTATCCGGGCGCCAAGATCGGCGTCATCGGTGCCAACGGCTCCGGCAAGTCGTCGCTGCTGCGAATAATGGCCGGCGAGGACGACGGTTACGACGGCGAGGCCCGCCTCACCCCGGGTTTCACCGTCGGCCACCTTCCCCAGGAGCCGAGGCTGGACACCGACAAGGACGTTGTCGGCAACGTCTACGACGGCGTGGCGCCGGCCCGAGACCTGCTGGCCCGTTTCGACGACATCGGGGCCCGGCTCGGCACGGCGTCACCCGATGACATGGAGAAACTCCTCGAGGAGTACGGGGAGCTCCAGGACCGCATCGAGGCGGCGAATCTCTGGGAGCTCGATCGAACCATCGAGATGGCCATGGATGCTCTGCGGCTGCCGGCCGGAGACGCCGAGGTTGCAACCCTTTCGGGCGGCGAGCGCCGACGGGTGGCTCTGTGCCGGCTGTTGCTGTCGCGCCCGGACCTGCTCCTGCTGGACGAGCCCACCAACCACCTCGACGCCGAATCGGTCGCCTGGCTGGAGCGGTTCCTGCAGGAGTACCCCGGAACCGTCGTCGCCGTCACCCACGACCGCTACTTCCTGGACAACGTGGCTGGCTGGATCCTCGAGCTCGACCGGGGCCACGGCATCCCGTGGGAGGGGAACTACTCGTCGTGGCTGGACCAGAAACAGGCCCGTCTGGCCCAGGAGGAGAAGGCCGATTCGGCCCGGCGGCGCACCCTTGAGCGCGAGCTGGAGTGGATCAGGATGGCCCCCAAGGCCCGCCAGGCCAAGGGCAAGGCCCGGCTCAACGCCTACGAACGGCTGCTCTCGGAGGCACAGTCGGCGCCCGACCGGGGGGACCGGCTCGAGATCTCGATACCTCCGGGGCCCCGACTCGGGGACCTGGTCGTGGAGGCCGACGGGCTGCGCAAGGCCTACGGCAACCGACTGCTCTTCGAGGGGCTGTCGTTCTCCGTTCCGCCGGCCGCCATCGTCGGCGTCATCGGCCCCAACGGCGCCGGCAAGACCACCTTGTTCCGGATGATCGCCGGCCAGGAGAGCCCTGACCAAGGTGACCTGCGGGTCGGCCCGACCGTGGCCCTGGCCTATGTCGACCAGTCCCGCGACACCCTGTCGGCCGATCGGACCGTCTACGAGGAGGTCACCGACGGGCGCGACCGGTTCGAGGTCGGCGGACGCGAGATCCACGGCCGGGCCTACGTGGCCAGCTTCAACTTCACCGGCTCCGACCAGCAGAAGCTGGTGGGCCAGCTGTCGGGCGGGGAGCGCAACCGCGTCCACCTGGCGAAGGTCCTGCGCTCCGGCGGCAACCTGCTGCTGCTCGACGAGCCCAGCAACGACCTCGACGTCGACACCCTGCGCGCCCTGGAGGACGGGCTCGAGGCCTTCGCCGGATGCGTGATGGTCATCAGCCATGACCGTTGGTTCCTCGACCGGGTCGCCACCCACATCCTCGCCTTCGAGGGAGAGTCGCAGGTCAGCTGGTTCGAGGGCGGGTTCAGTGACTACGAGGCGGACCGCCACAAGCGGTTGGGCGCCGCCGCCGACCAACCCCATCGGATCCGGTACCGGCCCCTCACCCGGTGAGCCCGGGACGCGCAAACGCCGGGGGCGGGTGCACGGCGGACGCACCCGTTCCCCGGCGCTTCGAAACAATCACAGCTTTCGGTCCGGTCGTCAATGCCAGTCAGTGCCAGTTGTCCGCATATGTCCCGCGAAGTGGCCCAAAAAGGCTCAGATCGCCTCGCGCCCGGCCGACACCCACTACGTGGCCAATGCCGTGACCAACCGAAGCCGTGCGGTCGTCCGCACCATCGAGCCGGGCAACACCGCTGCCTGCGCCCACTGCGGCGCCGCCGTGAAGTTCGTGGCCCGCTCCCAGCTCAAGCAGGTGATCGCCAACGTCTACGTGGGCGGCACCTGGGACCGGGTGGAGCACTTCCACGAGGCCTGCTACTTCGAGGCCGGGGAACCGCACGGCCCCGCCGCCTAACCGGTCGGGGTCTCCTCGCCAATTAGGCTCGCCCCCGTGCGAGCCCGGGTAACCAGGGCCTTCAGCTTCGAGGCCGCCCACCACCTGCCATGGCACCCCGGGCGTTGCCGGCGGCTGCACGGCCACCACTACCGCCTCGAGGTGACCGTCGAGGGCCCCGTCGGGCCGGACGGGATGGTCGTGGACTTCGACCGAATCAAGCAGGTCGTGGAGCGTGACGTGGTCGACCGTTTCGACCACCGCCTGCTCAACGACTTCATCGACAACCCCACCGCCGAGCTGGTGGCGGCGGAGGTCTGGAAGATGGTGGAGGCCGGCGGCCTGACCGTGGCCGGCATCCGCCTGTGGGAGACGCCCGATTCGTGGGTTGAGCTCCTGCCGGGGTGAACCCCCGGAGCGCCGATCTCGTCATCCTGTCCGGTGGGCTGGACTCCACCGTCTGCCTCGCCCTGGCGGCCCGGGACGCCCGAACCCCTCCCCTCACCGTCACCTTCGACTACGGCCAGCGCCACCGGCGCGAGCTGGACTCCGCCGCCTCCGTGGCCCGCTGGTACGGCGCGGAGAACTTGGTCGTCGAGCTCGACGCGTCGAAGTGGGGTGGCTCCGCGCTCACCGACCCGAGCGTCGAGGTGCCGAGCACCGGCCCGTCCGACGGGATACCGGCCACCTACGTGCCCGCCCGCAACATCATCTTCCTCGCCGTGGCTCTCGGCATCGCCGAAGCCCGCCAGGCCGATGCCGTTCACATCGGGGTGAACGCCGTCGACTACAGCGGGTACCCGGACTGCCGACCCGAGTTCATCGAGGCCTTCCGCCTGGTGGCGGCGGTGGGACAGAAGCGCGGGGTCGAAGGGCGGCCGGTCGAGGTCGTGGCCCCGCTCATCGAGGCGTCCAAGGCCGACATCGTCCGCCAGGGCGTGGAGCTCGGCGCCCCGCTCGAGTTGACGTGGTCCTGCTATCTGCCGGGGCCTCGGCCCTGCGGCACCTGTGACGCCTGCCGGCTCCGGGCGGCGGGCTTTGCCGCGGCCGGGGTGGACGACCCGGCCCTGGCTGGGGCGGATGACCGGTGAGCCGGTCCCTCCTCGTCAGCGAGGTGTTCTCCGCCATCCAGGGGGAGGGGGCCAACGTGGGCCGCCGGCAGGTGTTCCTGCGCCTCGCCGGCTGCAACATCCGGTGCGACTACTGCGACCAGCCCGAGGCCCTCGAGCTGGCGCCGGGGCCGTGCCGGGTCGAGCGCACCGCCGGGCGGCGCGACTGGGAGCAGCGGTCGAGCCCCCTGGCGGTGGACGAGGTGGCAGAGGCGGTGACCCGACTGTGGGGGCAGCTGCCCCACCATGCGGTGAGTCTCACCGGCGGGGAACCGC
This sequence comes from Actinomycetota bacterium, assembly GCA_021325435.1. GTDB lineage: Bacteria > Actinomycetota > Acidimicrobiia > Acidimicrobiales > JAJPHE01 > JAJPHE01. The sequence continues at coordinate 91,205 of JAJPHE010000126.1, forward strand.
TCATGCAGGCCGGCCGGCTGACCCAGCTGCTCCCCCTGCTCGCTGACCTGCCCGTCTGCCTGGAGACGAACGGCACGCTGCCGGCCGGGCTGGCACAGGTGATCGAGTGGGTCGACGAGGTGAGCATGGACCTGAAGCTGCCGAGCGTGGACGGAGAACGGGTCCGGCCATCGATCCAGCGCCGCTTCCTCGAGCTGGCCGCCACCCGTCCCACGACGGTGAAGATCGTGGTCGGCGCGGGCACCGACGACCGCCAGCTCGAGCAGGCGACAACCATGGTCGCCGAGGTCGCCCCCCGGTCGACCGTGTACCTCCAGCCGGTGACCCCGTTCGGCGCTGTGACCGCCGGTCCGACCCCCGAGCAGGTGCTGGGCTGGCAGGAGCTGTGCCTGGCCCGCCACGGCGACGTCCGAGTGGTCCCGCAGACCCACAAGCTCATCGGCCAGCTCTGAGGGCGCTTCGCCGGGGCCGGCGGGTGGGCGCGAGCATGAGCGCATGAAGGTGGTGGTGACCGGCTCCCACGGGTTGATCGGCTCCGCCGTGGTGGCCCGTCTGCGGGCCGACGACCACGATGTGGTCCGGCTCGTCCGGTCGCGACCGGGCCCCGGAGAGGCCAGATGGGACCCGGCCAGCGGAGTGGTCGACCCCGCCGCGGTCGACGGAGCCACCGCCGTTGTCCACCTCGCCGGGGCCGGCATCGGTGACCACCGGTGGAGTCCGGCCTACAAGGCGGAGATCCTCGACAGCCGGGTGACCGGCACCCGGGCCGTAGCCCGGGCGGTGGCGACGGCGGCCGAGCCCAGGCCGGCCCTGATCAGCGCCTCGGCTGTCGGCTGGTACGGCAGTGCCCGGGGCGACGAGACCCTGACCGAGGACTCCTCGGCCGGAAGCGGTTTCCTGGCCGAGGTGTGCCGACGGTGGGAGGAGGCCACCACCCCGGCCGCCGACGCCGGTGCCCGGGTGGTGCATATGCGCAACGGAGTGGTGCTCAGCGCGGCCGGAGGGGCCCTCGGCCGCCAGCTGCCCCTCTTCCGGCTCGGCCTCGGCGGTCGCCTGGGCTCGGGGAGCCAGCACCTCACGTGGATCAGTCGGCGCGACGTGGCCGGCGCCATCATCCATCTCATAGCCGGCGACATCTCCGGACCAGTGAACCTCTGCGCGCCGAACCCGGTCACCAACGCCGAGTTCACCGCCGCCCTCGGCAGGGTGCTGCGCCGTCCCGCCCGCCTCGCCGTGCCCCGGCCCGCCCTCCGCCTCGCCCTCGGATCGGAGCTGGTCGAGCAGGTGATTCTCGCCGACCAACGGGCCGTCCCCGCCCGGCTCTCCTCTTCCGGGTTCGGCTTCGCCCACCCCGACATCGAATCCGCCTTGCCGGCCGCCCTGGCTGACGACCGGCTGGAGGCCGCCCCCTGAGCCGCCACGACGTGGTGGTCGCCGGGCTCGGCCCCGCCGGCGCCGCCGCTTCCATCCACCTGGCCCGACGGGGAATGCGGGTGGTGGCGGTGGACCGGTCGGGCTTCCCCCGCGACAAGTGCTGTGGCGACGGGCTGACCACCGACGCCCTTCGGCGCATCCGGCGGCTGGGGGTCGCGCCCGGCGACGTCGCTTCATGGCAACCGGTGACCGAGATCCGGCTGCGGTCGCCGTCCGGCCGGAGGGTGGAACTGTCCCTCCCCGGTGGCGGCACCTACGCCACGGTTGCCCGGCGTGCTGACCTGGACGCCGCCCTGGTGGACGCGGCCCGCACGGCAGGCGCCGAGGTGCGTGAAGGCTGCCGGGTGGTGGGCGTTGAGGCGGACGCCGCGTCCGTGCGGCTCCAGCTGCAGGGGGGCGAGGAGCTGGAGGCGCCGTATGTAATCGCGGCCGACGGAGCCTGGTCTCCGGTGCGCAAGCTGCTGTCGGGGGGGCCAGCCACGGAGGCGTACTTGGGCGACTGGCACGCCCTGCGGCAGTACTTCTCCGGCGTCACCGGGCCGGGCGCCGGCCAGCTGTGGGTCTGGTTCGAGCCCGACCTGCTGCCGGGTTACGCCTGGTCCTTTCCCCTGCCCGACGGCCGGGCCAACGTGGGCATCGGGCTCCCCCGACGACCGGGCCAGCCCGTGGGCCGGCTCGGCCGGTTGTTCGAAGACGTCCTCCGCCGCCCCCACGTGGCCGCCGTCCTGGGACCGGGTGCGGGCCCGGAGGCGGCGGTGCGGGCCTGGCCGATCCCCGCTCGGCTGGCGGGCGACAACCTCTCGGCCGCGGGCGGCCGCGTTTTGTTCGTCGGGGATGCGGCCCGGGCAGCCGACCCGCTCACCGGGGAGGGCGTCGGCCAGGCGATCGAGACGGCCGAGCTGGCAGTGACGGCCCTCGCCGCCGCCGGCCCGTCCGCCCCCCGTCGTGCCGCCAGGCGCTACCGCGGCGCGGTAGCCCGCGGCCTTTCGGTCGACCATCGCTTGGCCGCCGGGCTGTCGCGGCTGTTGGCCAGCGAGCGGGGGGCGCGCGGGGCGCTGCGGGCGGCCGGGGCGAGCCGGTGGTCCCGCGACAACTTCGTCCGGTGGATGTTCGAGGACTACCCCCGGGCCCTCGCCCTCACCCCGTGGAGGTGGCGGCGGGGGGCGCTCGCCGGGCCGCCCGCCTACCCGGGCTGACTCAGCTCCGCACTGCCGACCGGGCTTCGGCCCAGGTGCGGCCGGCCTCGACGTCGATGTCGTGGGGCAGGCCGAGAACCCGCTCGGCGATGATGTTGCGCTGCACCTCGGACGTTCCGCCGCCGATGGTCAGCGCCGGCGAGAACAGATAGCCAAACGACCACTCGCCGTCGTTGGACCCGAGCGGCCCGGACGCCGACAGCACGCCGGCCGTACCGGCCAGGTCCTTGGCCAGGCCCATGATGTGCTTGCCGTGCTCGTCGGCCAGCGCCTTGCGCACCGACGCTTCCGGGCCGGGCGGTCGCCCCTGCACGGCGGCGGTGACGGTCCGCAGCCGGATGAGGCGCAGGATCTCCGACTCGATGTGTAGCCGGGCCAGCCGCTGGCGCATGATTGGGTCGCGCACGCCGCCCCGCGACCTCACCAGGGCCAGGAGGTCTCCGGCAGTCGGGCCCCGGCCCCACAGCGCCCCTTCGCCGGACAACGAGACCCGCTCGTTGCCGAGCGTCACCTTGGCCAGCGCCCAGCCGCCGTTCTCGTCGCCGACGCGGTTCTCCGCCGGAATGCGGACCTCGTCGAAGAACACTTCGTTGAAGGCGTGGACCCCGGTCATGTCGGGGATGGGACGGATCGTGATTCCGGGGGTGTCCATCGGGCAGACGAAGTAGGAGATGCCCCGGTGCTTGGGGGCGTCGGGGTCGGTGCGGGCCACGAGGATGCCGAATTTGGCGAAGTGGCCCATCGACGTCCAGATCTTCTGGCCGTTGACCACGTACACGTCGCCGTCGCGCACCGCTCGGGTGGACAGGCCGGCCAGGTCGGAGCCGGCGTCGGGCTCGGAGAAGAGCTGGCACCAGATCTCCTCACCCGACAGGATCGGCAGCAGGTAGCGCTTCTTCTGCTCGTCGGTGCCGGCGTGGATGATCGTCGGGCCCGCCCATCCGATTCCGATGACGTTGGCCGGGCGAGCGACCTTGGCCCGCTTGAGCTCCTCGTCGATGATCAGCTGGTGGACGGGATCGGCGTCGAGGCCCCACGGTCGGGGCCAGTGCGGGGCCACGTAGCCGGCCTCGGCCAGCTGACGACCGGTGGGCCGGGGATTCTGGTCGAGCCAGGCCCGCACCTCGGCCCGGCGGGGGTCGGAATCCCCGGGAAGATCGAAGTCCATAACGGCCAGCGTATTCTGCGTCCTCACGCGGGCGTCAGGGCCGCTGGGGGCCGGCGCCTAGGCGACGAGGAGACGACATGAAGGGCTGGAACTTCGCGGACGTGTGGGAGATCGTGGCCGAGACGCTGCCGGACGCCCAGGCTCAGGTCCAGGGGGACCGCCGGTTCACCTGGGGGGAGATGGACCGGCGGGCCAACGGCATCGCCTCGGCGCTGTTGGGCCTCGGGGTCGAGCAACAGGACAAGGTCGTCCACTATCTCTACAACTGCCCCGAGTACCTCGAATCGATGTTCGGCATGTACAAGGCCGGGCTGGTGCCGGTCAACACCAACTACCGCTATGCCGACGACGAGCTGCTCTACCTGTGGGACAACGCCGACGCCGTGGCCGTCGTCTTCCACGGGGCCTTCGCCGAGCGGATCGAGCGACTCCGGCCCCGCCTGCCCGCCATCAAAGGTTGGATCTGGGTGGACGACGGATCCGGCCCCTGCCCCGACTGGGCGACTCCCTATGAGGAGGCGGCCGCCTCCCATCCCGAGCGGGTCGAGGCGTCCTGGGGTCGCACGGGCGACGACCTGTATCTCCTCTACACGGGCGGCACGACGGGCATGCCGAAGGGCGTCATGTGGCGCCAGGAGGACCTGTTCCTCAACATGAACGCCGGCGCCCTCCGCCGCTACCCCGCCGACGGGGACCTCGACGACGTGCGCGCCGCCCTTACCGACCCGGGCCCGGTGCAGCTTCCGGCCTGCCCGCTCATGCACGGCACCGGCGCTTTCACGTCGTTCGCGGCGCTGGGCGCGGGTGGGTCGATCGTCACCCTGGCCGGTAGGGCCTTCGACGTGGAAGAGCTGCTCGACACCATCCAGGGCGAGAAGGTCAACACCATGGCCATCGTGGGCGACGCCTTCGCCAAGCCCATGCTCGCCGCCCTCGACGCCAACCCCGGTCACTGGGACATCTCCTCGCTGGTCCTGGTCGCCTCCTCGGGGGTCATGTGGAGCGAAGCCACCAAGCAGGGACTCCTCCGTCATCACCCGGGCATGATCCTCGCTGACGCCTTTTCCTCCTCGGAGGCGCTGGGGATGGGAACGTCGGTGTCGACCGGCGGGTCGGCCACCCGCACCGCCAAGTTCGCCCTGGGCGAGAACGCCCGGGTGATCACCGAGGACGGCAAGGACGTGGCGCCGGGCAGCGGTGAGATCGGGATGGTCGCGGTCAAGGGCCGGGGTGTGCCGCTCGGCTATTACAAGGATCCGGAGAAGTCGGCCAAGACGTTCCGGGTGATCGACGGCGAGCGCTATTCCATACCCGGCGACTACGCCACGGTGGAGGCGGACGGCACCCTCCGGCTGCTGGGCCGGGGCTCGGTGTGCATAAACACCGGGGGGGAGAAGGTCTACCCCGAGGAGGTCGAGGAGGCCATCAAGGAGCATCCTTCCGTGGCCGACGCCGTCGCCGTGGGAATTCCCGACGACCGTTTCGGCGAGGCGATCTGCGCCCTGGTCGAGCCCCGCCCCGGGGCCGAGGTCGACGAGGCGGACGTGATCGCCCACGTGAAGGCCCGCCTGGCCGGTTACAAGGCTCCGAGGCGGGTGCTCACCATCGCCACGGTGGGCCGGGCGCCCAACGGCAAGGTGGACTACAAGCGGTTGCGCGAGGAGGCCGTGGCCCGGGTCGCCGGCTAGGGCTGTCCCCGTCCGGCGCTGGCGGCGTCGGCCACCCGGTTGGCCAAGGGATCCGCCACCAGCTCGTCGAGGGTCACGGGCAGGGCGAGCGACCAGTTGGGCCGCTCGTCGGTCGTGCCGGGCAGGTTCGGTCGCTCGTGGCTGGCCACCGCGTCCTCGAGGGTCACAACGACCGCCACGCTCGGGGCGTCGGACAGGAGCCGGTAGGTCGCCTCCACCACGTCGCCGAGGGCGGTATCGGGGGGCAGCCCCGTCCAGTCCTGCACCCGCTGGCGGATGGCCGCGATGGACTCAGCCTGGGGGTCGAGGCCGAGCATCTCCTGCTCGGCTGCGTCGGATCCGGACCACAGGCCGGCCACCGTCGGCAGGTCGTGGGTCGTCACCGCGGCCAGCGAGGCAGTCGGGTACGACGCCGGCGGCTCCGGCTCGAACCAGAGAAGGCGGGTGGACAGGATGCGGCGTCGCTGCAGCTCGTCGCGCACGAACGGTTCCACCGTTCCCAGGTCCTCCCCCACCACCCAGGCCGCGGCCCGCTGGCTCTCGAGGCTGAGGACCCCCAGCAGCTCGGCCCAGGGATAGCGGACGTAGACCCCTTCGGACGGGTCGGCGCCCTCGGGGATCCAGAACAAGCGGAAGAGACCGGCGACGTGGTCGATGCGCAGCCCGGCGGCGTGGGCCAGGGCCGAGCGGACCACGGCGGCGAACGGCTCGAACCCGGCCTGGCGCAGGCGCCACGGGTCGAGGGGGGGGAAGCCCCAGTCCTGGCCGGAGGCGTTGAAGTCGTCCGGAGGGGCGCCCACCCGGGCGTCGAGGGCGAAGCAGTCCTGCCACAGCCAGGCGTCAGCGCCGGCGGGGTCGGCGCCGATCGCCAGGTCCTGCACCAGGCCGACAGTGGCCGCCTCGGCCATCTGCCGGTCGACCAACCACTGCAGCCACATGTGGAACCCCACCCGGGCCCCGCTCCGCTCTCCCACCGCGGCGACCTCGGCCGAGTCAGCCCGGCGCAGCGCCTCGGGCCAGGAACGCCAGCCTCTTCCCTCGATCTCGTTGAGGACACAGAAGATGGCGTAGCGACGCAGGGTCGGCCCCGCCGCCGCGCACCAGCTCTCGAAGTGGCGCCGCTCGGGTGCCGACGCGAAGCGCTCCCACGCGTCCTCCAGCACGGCCACCTTCAGCCGCCAGACCTCGTCGCGCCGGACCAGGCGCGAGCGGTTGAGGTCGCGCCCCGCCCGGGCCGCCTGCTCCAGCAGGGGTGATCCGGCCGCCCCGGGCACGTCCTCCACCCGCAGGTAGATGGGGTTGCGGTAGGAGCGGCTGCTGGCGAAGTAGGGGCTGGGCTCCTGGGGCAGGCCGGGCAGGGGGGCGTGCAACGGGTTGAGCAGGGTGAACCCCGCACCCCGTTGGGCGGACCAGTCGTTCAGCCGGCGCAGGTCGGCCAGGTCCCCGATGCCCCAGCTGGCCTCGCTGCGCACCCCCGGCAGCTGGGCCGCCCACCCCCACGTGCGCAGCCCGTCGGGAAGGTGGCAGCGGCCCGGGGTGACCACGAGGGTGACCCGGCGTCCGTCGGCCAGGCCAACCAGGCGGTGGTATCCGGTCGGCAGGTCGGCGATCGACCCTTCCACCTCGAGCCGCTGTCCCTGCTCGGTGGTGAGTTCCCATCGGCCTTCGGCGGCGACGGGCTGGCCGGCGGGAACCACCCACACCCGACTGTCGTCGCCGGTGCCTGGTGGGGCGTCGGTGTCGGCTCCCATGGCGGCCAGCACGGCGTCGACGGTGTCGGGGGAGGCGGGCCTCCAGCGGCCGGCCACGTCGTGGTACCCGGGCTCGATCCCCCAGGCCCCGGGGTCGGGGCTCACTCCACCAAGGCCGGCGGCGCCACCACGGACGAACCGTGGTGGGCGAGGACCCGCCAACCGCCCCCGCCCTCGCGGGTGAACAGGTTGAGAGCGGCCACGGTGGCGCCGCCGTGGTCCCCAAGCAGGTTCTCCTCCACCGACACCCACGCCATCTCGCCGGCCACCTCGACGTGCTCGCCGGTGAGCAGGAACTGGAGCTGGCCCTGGCCCTGGAAGAGAGCGAAGAACGAGGACGCCACCGCCGGCCAGCCCCGCAGCGTCGCCCAGCCCGGGTGGGTGCACAGCACCCGCTCGGAGTGCTCCCAGAGGTCCGACATGGCGTCGAGGTCGCGCCGTTCGAAGGCGTCGTAGAAGGCGCGGTTCGCCGCTTGGACGGAGTCTGCGTCGCCGATGGCGGCAAGGTACCCGCTATAGGGTGGCCCGATGCCCGTGGTGACCACCTCCGACGGGGTGTCGATCGCCGTCACCGACTTCGGAGGCTCCGGGCCCCCTCTGGTTCTGGCCCACGCCACCGGGTTCCACAGCCTGGTATGGCGTCCGCTGGCCCGCCTGCTGACGGACCGCTTCCGGTGCGTCGCCCTCGACTTCCGGGGCCACGGCGACTCGGGACCGGCACCAGGCGCCGATTACCACTGGTCGGGCTTCGCCCGCGACCTGTTGGCGGTGGTCGACGGGCTGGATCTGGGCCGGCCCTTCGCCGTGGGCCATTCCTGTGGGGGGGCTTCACTGCTGCTGGCCGAGCAGGCCGCGCCCCGCACCTTCCGGGCCCTCTTCCTATACGAGCCGATCGTGATGCCCGTCGAGCCGCCCCCCGGGCCCGACCCGGCGAACCACCTGGCCGTGCTCAGCCGTCGCCGCCGGCGCTCCTTCGTCTCGCGGGACGCCGCCTACGACAACTTCGCCTCCAAAGCCCCCCTGATGGCTTTCGTGCCCGACGCCCTCGCCGCCTACGTGGACCACGGCTTCGCCGTCCAGCCCGACGGCGCCGTGACCCTCAAGTGCCCCCCGGAGGTGGAGGCCGCCGTCTTCGCCCACTCCTCCTCCCACGACGCCTACTCGCGCCTCGCCCTGGTGTCGTGCCCCGTCACCCTGGCCTGCGGGGAGGAGACCGACTCCTACGGTCTGCCGGTAATGGAGGCGCTTCACGCCCGGCTGCCCCGCTCCACCGTGGCGCCCCTCGCCGGGCTCGGGCATTTCGGGCCGATGTCCGACCCGGATCGGGTGGCCGCCGCCGTGGCCGGCGCCTTCCGCCCCGAGGGCTGACGGCGCCCTGCCGGGCCCACCCGTCCCGGGGTCCGCCCCGCTGTCACACCGCCTGCGTAGCGTTGGGGACACCGTGAGCCTGCCCCTGCCGACCGGCCTGTCGCCTTCCAAGGTCGCCTCCTTCAAGGACTGCGCCCTGGCCTTCCGCTTCTCGGCCATCGACCGCCTGCCCGAGCCGCCGTCACCCTGGGCCACCAAGGGGACCCTCGTGCATCGGGCCCTCGAGCTCTTGTTCTGGCGGCATCCGGCCGGGGCCCGGACACCGGACGCCGCCTCCCGGTGCCTCGAGGTCGCCTGGGAGGAGATCCAGGAAGACCCGGAGTTCGCCGGGCTCGGCCTGAGCGAGGAGGAGGCGGCCGGGTTCCGGGCCGAGGCGGCCCAGCTGGTCAGCCGCTACTTCGAGCTGGAGGACCCGGACTCGGTGCGGGTCATGGGCACCGAGCTCCGGCTGGAGGCCGACCTTGGAGGCCTCCGCCTCCGGGGCATCATCGACCGGCTGGAACGCGACCCCGACGGCGGCCTGGTCGTCACGGACTACAAGACCGGCAAGGTGCCCGACGCCCGGCGCGAGAACGCACGGCTCGGGGGGGTCCACTTCTACGCCTTCCTCTGCGAGCGGGCGCTCGGGGAACGGCCCAGCCGGGTCCAGCTGCTCTACCTCGCCGACCCGGTCGCCATCTCGACCGTTCCGTCCGAGCAGTCCATCCGGGGCCTGCAGGTCAGGGCGGGGGCGGTCTGGGCGGCGGTGGAACGGGCCTGCCGGACCGAGGACTTCCGGCCCCGGGTGTCGGCGCTGTGCGACTACTGCGCGTTCAAGGCCTACTGCCCGGCCTTTGGTGGCGACCCGGCGGTCGCCCGACCCACCATCGGGGCCCGGGCGGACCTGACACCCGCCCTGCCGTTCGGGCCGACCGTCGCCCCGGTGGCCTCGGCCGTCTGACCCGCCGTGCGGGCCGCCGGCCGCCGGGCGGTCGCCGCCTTCGACCGTCGGGTCGACACCGCCACCGACGCTCTCCGGGGCCGGCCCGGCTGGGACCGGGTCTTCTATACGGCGTCCGCCCTCGGCGACCACGGGCTCATCTGGCTGATCCTCGCCGCCCTGAGGGGCCTGCGCTCCGACCGCCACCTGCGGGCGGCCCTGCGGGCGGCCGGCGGAGTGGGCATCGAGTCGGCGATCGTCAACCTCGGCATCAAGTCGCTGTTCCGCCGGGTGCGCCCGGCCTGGTCCGGCCAGCCGGCCCACCGCCTCCGGCGCCCCCGGACCAGCAGTTTCCCGAGCGGCCACGCCACCTCGGCGTTCTGCGCCGCCGCCCTCCTGTCCGAGGACGACCCCCTGGCGCCGCTCTACTACGTCACCGCCGCCGTGGTCGCCTACAGCCGGGTGTACGTGAAGGTTCACCACGCCTCGGATGTCGCGGCCGGGGTGGTGGTCGGGGCCCTGCTGGGTCGGGTGTTCCGCCGGGCGGTTCCTCTCCGGCCGATTCGGGAATTCCCGGGGGATGAGGAACGTTTCGGGGCACATGGCCACCACTGAGTTCGCCGTCAACTGGGACTACCGCTGCCCGTTCGCCCGCAACG
>JAJPHE010000083.1 GCA_021325435.1 Actinomycetota bacterium
GCCATCACCTCGGCGTTCGACCGCGATCTGACCGTCCGCCACACCGGCACCGACCCCCAGCTCGGTGACCGCTTCGTGGTCAGCGCCCCGGCCCGCCAGCTGGTGACCGACCTGGCCGGATCGGTGTCGGGACTGCTGCCCCAGATGTTCCAGGCCCCGGTGTCCAAGGTCGGCTCCCAGGTCCCTGACCGGACGGTGTCAGCCGAGGTCTTCGTCAAGAGCGGCGTGCTCCGGGCCCTGCGCCTCGACGTCACCCAGTTCGACTCGAAGCTGGCGGCGGCGGCCGGAGGCCCGGTCTACCTCGAGCTCGACGTCACCCCCACGACCCAGGTCCCCGACGGGCCGGCCCAGTCGACGCCCATCGATCTGCAAGGCGTGCTCTCCGCCGTGTTCGGAGACCTCGGCTCCGCCAACGGCGGAACGCCCTTCGGCGGCCACGTGCCGAGCGGCCATCTGTCCGTGGGCTCGGGTCTGGCGGGCACCGTCCAGAACCTGACCCCCGCCAACGGCTGATCGGCCCGGGGGGCTAGCCGAGCGGCACCCTCCAGGCGACGACGGTTCCCCCGCCGGGCCCGGGCCCGACCTCGCACCGGCCGCCGAGGGCGGAGGCCCGGGCGGCCAGGTTGCGCAGGCCGTTGCCGACGCCGGTTTCCTCCGCGGCCAGCCCCACCCCGTTGTCCTCCACCCGCACCTCGGCCTCCACTCCGGACACGGTCACCAGGACCCTGACCTCAGTGGCGGCGGCGTGGCGCACCACGTTCGAAAGCGCCTCACGCAGGACGGGAACCAGCTGGGCCACGACATCCGGGGGCAGAGACTCCACCGCCCCCTCGAAGGACAGGCGGGGGCGGTGGCCCAGGGCCCGCTCGAACTCGGCGACCACCCGCAGCACCTCACGCCGGGCCCCGGCGCCCGGCGCGTGGCCGGTCTCCAGCCCGAAGATCGCCCCTCGCACCTCGCGGATCGTCTGGTCGAGGTCTTCGATGGCCTGGCTCACCCGGTCGGCGACGAGCTCGTCACGGAAGCGGCCGGAGGTCGCCTGCAGGCCGAGGCCGATGGCGAAGAGGCGCTGGATGACGGTGTCGTGCAGCTCGCGGGCGATCCGCTCGCGGTCCTCCAGCGTCGCCACGGCGAGCTCCGCCTCCATCAGCCGGGCCTCGGTCTCCAGCCGCTCGCGGATGTCGCGGACTAGGGCTACGAACGGCGGTCGCCCTCCCTGGGGGTCGGGGGGCGGAGCCTGCAGCACCACCTCCACCGGCACGTCGTCACCGTCGCGGCGGCGGTGGACGGTGTTGATGGTGCGCGACGTTGCCTCGCCGGCTTCGAGCTCGGCCAGCATCCGGCCGAGCTCGTCGCGGGTGAGGTGGGGGGCGATGTGCAGGGGGGTCATCTCGAGCAGCTCGTCGCGCCGGTAACCGACCTGCTCGACCGCGCCGTGGTTGACGTAGGTGAACACCAGGCTGTCGCGGTCGAACATGAACACGGCGTCCTTCAGCCCGTCGAGCACGAGACGGACCTCGCGGGCGTAGGCCTCGGCGGCCATGCGCTCGCTGATGTCGCGCACCGACGCGATGACCCGGAGGCCGGAGGCGCTGTGCATGGGGCTCAAGCTGATCTCGACCGGGAAGGTGGTTCCGTCGCGCCGCTTGCCCAGCAGGGACAGGCCGGCTCCCATGGGGCGGGTGCGGGGCTCAGCCCGGTAACGGGTCCGGTGGGCCCGGTGGGCCCGGCGCATCTGCTCGGGCAGCAGCTCCTCCACCGACATGCCGATCAGCTCGTCGCGCTTGTAGCCGAACAGATCCTCGGTCTGCCGGTTGACCAACAGGATCGTGCCGGCCTCGTCCGCCACCACCATGCCGTCGGGGGCGGCCTCGACGAGGCCCCACAGAACGGCGGAGTCGAGTTCGTCGGCACCCGGCGTGTTGGGAGCGGCGACGTCCCCGGAGCGAACTCTCGACTGCAACTCTTCTGCCATGCCCGCTTCCTGTAGCCGGAAGGAGCGTACCGAGCGCAATCCGGAATCGGGATCAGGGTCTCCGGCCCTCAAAGTGGCCCGGCCCAAGCGTTCTGTCAATAACCGGTAATGCGAGAAAGACCGCTCAAGGGCGGGGCAAGTGTGCCGATGTGTCTCATTGGTCCCACGCGATTCGCTGGAGGAAGAAGTGGTCAGGAGAACCCCCAACAAGGCCGGCAAGACCGCCCGTGTCACCTTCGAGCTGCCGCCCCAGGTCGGCGCCCGCTCGGCCAGCGTGTGCGGCGAGTTCAACGACTGGTCCCCGGAGATGCACCCCCTGAAGCCCCGCAAGGACGGCGGCTTCAGCGCCACCGTCACCCTGCCGGTCGGGCGTGCCTACCGCTACCGCTACCTCGTGGACGGTGAGCGCTGGGAGAACGACTGGTCAGCCGACGAGTACGCCCCGAACGGCTTCGGCGGCGACGACTCGGTCGTCCACCTGTAGGCGGCGGGTCCCCTCAGGTCTGGCCGGTGACGCCGGCCAGCGCCTCGCCCCAGCGGGCCAGGCTGGAACGGTCGCGCATCCACGCCAGGGCGGCGAAATAGAGGATCACCCGGTCGGCCCGCCCGCGGCACCGATCGACCAGGCGGTCACCGAGCTCGTCCCACGGGCACTCGACGGTGAAATGGGACAGCACCTGGTCGTCCACCGCCGCCGCCATGCCGGCCAGGTCCCCGGCCTTCTGACGTTCGCGGATGCGGCCGGTCAGGCCCTCGAAGCCCAGCTGGTCGAAGATGAACCCGTAGTTGGGGGTCGAGCCGTAGAAGGCGACCTGAGTCCGGGCCAGCTCGCGCCAGAATGACCGCTCCTCCTCATCGTCGCCGACGACCGTGAAGACGGGCACCGACACGGTGAGTTCGGTCCGGTCGCGCCCCGCCCGGGCGGCGCCCTCGGTAAGCGACGGCAGCACGGTGGTGTCGAGGTAGACCGGGTTGTTGAGGGGGTGGACGTGGACTCCGTCGGCCACCTCCCCCGCCATCCGCAGCATCCAGGGATTGACGGCGGCGACGTCCACCGGGGGGTCGGCGGCGGCGATCGGCCCAGGGGACCACTGCCCGGGCAGGAGGCTCAGCTGGTAGAAGTCGCCGTCGAAGCCCAGCTTCTCCTCGCCCCGGAAGGCGCGGAAAGCGGCCTTCACGGCCAGCACGTACTCGCGCAACCTGGGGCCGGGCGGATCGAAGGGGGCCGCGTACCGCCGTTCGATGTGGGCGCGCACCTGGGTTCCCAGTCCCAGCCGGAACCGTCCGCCCGTGGCGTCGGCGAGCTCCCAGGCGATCTGGGCGGTGACCATGGGGCTGCGGGGGAAGGCGACGGCGATGCCGGTGGCCAGGTCGATCTCGGCGGCGAGGGCCGCCGCCGCGCAGGAGAGGTAGGCGGTGCGCCCGGCCTCGGTGAACACCAGGCCGGAGAAACCGGCAGCGGCTGCGTCACGGGCGAGATCCTGGGCCCGGCGCAGCGGCAGGGGCGTGACCATCAGGTCGAGTTTCACGGGGGCCAGCCTGGCAGACCCTCACCGCCGGCCGCCGGCCGCCGGCCGCCCGGGGCGTACGCTCGGAGACGCAACAGGAGGTCGACGATGCCCATCGACGAGCCCCGGCCCGGCCCGGACCGCACCGAGCAGCTGCCGTTCTCGACGCCCGAGAAGGCCCGCCGCTACGACACCTCGCGTTACCTGGGGGCCACCGGGCTGAACTGGTGGAGCTGCGACCCCACCCTGCAGCTCACCACCCAGTGGCTGATGGAGCCCCCAGCCCTCGAGTGGGCCCGGCCCCGGCTCGAGCGGTTGGGCGAGATCATCGGGGGGCCGGTGTCCGAGCGGGCCGAGGAGACCGACCGCCACCCGCCCCGCCTCGAGCGCTACGACCGGTGGGGTCACGACGTGAGCCGGGTCGTCATGCCGGCCACCTTCGAGGACTCCAAGCGCGACCTGCTCGACAACGGCTTCGCCCTCCCCTCCGTGCGCGACGAGGCCGCCCGGGCGGGCGTCGACCTGTCCGTGCCGTCGGCCGCCTACAGCTACATGCTCGACCAGGCCGAGATCGGCATGGCCTGCGCTCTCGGCACCGGCGGCGACATGGTCCACCGCCTGGTCGAGCGTTACGCCCCCGACGACGTGAAGGAGCGGGTGCTGCCCAAGCTGGCGTCGGGCGAATGGCTGGGCGACACCGCCCAGTCCCTCACCGAGCGCACCGGCGGCTCGGACCTGGCCGCCATCGAGACGACCGCCACCCCCGACGGCGACGCCTGGAGGCTCAACGGGTTCAAGTGGTTCGTGTCCAACGCCAACGGCCACGCCTGGGTGGTGCTGGCCAAGCCGGAGGGGGCCCCCGACACCAGCCGGGGGATCTGCAACTTCCTGGTGCTCACCGAGCGGCGCGACGGCACCCGCAACGGCATCCGCATCCGCCGGCTCAAGGACAAGCTGGGCACCAAGGCCGTCGCCTCCGCCGAGGTGGAGTTCGTCGACGCCGAGGCCTTCCTTCTCGCCGATCCGGCCTCGGCGGCCGGGCCCGACTCCGCCGGCGACGGGCGGGGCCTGGCCCGCATGATGGACCTAACCAACGGGGCCCGCCTCGGCATCGCCATGATGGGACTCGGCTGCGCCCGCCGGGCCCTGGTCGAGTCGCTGCTGTACGCGTCGGCGCGCGACGCGTTCGGAAAGGCGCTGCGCGACCAGCCCCTCATGCAGCGCAAGCTGGCCGAGCTGATCGTCGAGGTCGAGGCGGCCCAGGCCCTGGTGTTCGACGGCTGGACCCGGCGCCTGCGCCTCACCGCGCCGCTGGCCAAGCTGCGGGCCAGCCGGCTCGGCATCACCGCCGCCAGCGACGCCATCGAGATCCACGGCGGCAACGGCTACTGCGAGACGTGGCCCGTCGCCCGGCTGCTGCGCGACGCCCAGGTGAACCCGATCTGGGAGGGACCCGACAACATCCTCTGCCTCGACGTGCGCCGGGCCATCCAGCGCGAGTCCGCCCACGTGCCGCTGCTCGACCACATTCGCCGGGCGGCGTCGCGGGGGCCGGAGGGCGATCCGACCGTCGGGGTGGTCGAGCGGGCCGCCGACGACCTGGAGGCGGCGGTGGCGGCCTGGTCGCGCCTCGACCCGGTGACCGGCGAGGCCCGGCTGTTCACCCTGTCCCAGCTCATGTGCGACGTGCTGTCCGCCGCCCTCCTGGTGGAGCAGGCCGGGTTCGAGGCCCGGCAGGCCGGCACCGACCGCAAGGCGGTCGTGGCCCGGCTCTACGCCCGAGACCACCTGGGCGAGCGGGGCCGGCTGCGGGGCCTGGACGACGAGCGGGCCGAGGACCTCGAGCGGTTCAAGGACCTGTGGGACGGAGCGCTGGTCGACGGGCGGAACTGAGGGGTAGGGGAGGTGCGGCGGCGCCGACGGCGGGCGGGGCCGGCGCCACCACACGTCCCTGGACCAGGACCGTCGCCCGGCCGGAGCGGGCACCCTCCGGCGGGCAACGATCACTGGTACCGCCGTCCGGCAACCGGCAGGGCACCGCTGCCGGACGGCGGCGAGCTTGGCCTTCTAGGAGGGCGGCGCCTTCCTCAGGATCCGGATACTCCGCACCAATTACCTCACTGTCAGTAGGTGGCGATTCACGCTTCGTAGGTTGTGAGTGGGAGTATGCGGGTAGGGGACGATGCGTGCCATGCTCCGCTCGGGCCATTGATTGGTGCCCGATCCGGCTAGTGCCCCGGAGGACGTAGGTGGCTTCGCGAGCTGACCAGGCGGTGGCCGCTGATCCCGGCGAGGTGCTCTGCGGGCGCTACCGGCTGGTCGAGCCGGTCGGGCGGGGCGGCGTCGGCGAGGTGTGGGCCGCCGACGACTTGCGCCTCGACCGCCGGGTGGCGGTCAAGCTGCTCCGGCCGGAGCTCACCGGTGACCCCGCCGTCCGCCTCCGCTTCGAGTCCGAGGCCCGGGCCGCCGCCCGGCTCAACCACCCCAACGTGGTGTCGGTGTTCGACGCCGGCGAACACGACGGCCGGGCTCTTCTGGTCATGGAGCTGCTCGACGGAAAGACCCTGGCCGACGAGATAGGCCGCGGCCCTCTCGGCGCCGAGGCGGCCCGGTCCATGGCGGTACAGGTCCTCGCCGCCCTCGAGGCGGCCCACGCCCAGGGCCTGGTGCACCGCGACGTCAAGCCCGGCAACATCCTGCGCTCGGCCGATGGAGGATGGAAGGTCGGGGACTTCGGAATCGCCAAGAGCGTCGCCGAGGCCGGGGACCTGACCGCCACCGGCCTGCTGGTCGGCACCCCGGCGTACCTGGCGCCCGAGCGGGTCGACGGCCGGCCGGCCACCGGGGCCAGCGACATCTTCAGCCTCGGCGCCGTGCTGTTCGAGGCCGTCACCGGCGTCAAGCCGTTCGCCGGCGACACCCCGCTCGCCATCGCCGCCGCCGTGCGGGCCGACGACCCCCCGCCGATCCGGTCGCTGCGGCCAGACGTGCCCGAGGGCCTCGCCGCCTCCGTCGACCGGGCCCTGGCCAAGGACCCCGCCGACCGCTTCCCCACCGCCGGGGCGATGGCGGCCGCCCTCGGAGCTCCGGTCGCCGGGGACGCGGCCGCCACCCAGGCCCTGGCGACCGGTGCCGCCGTCGCCGGCACCACCCAGGTGATGGCGGCCGTGCCCGCCCCGCCGGCGGCGGCCGCCGGCCCCCGCCGCACCCGGCTGCTGCCGGCCTACCGCCTGCCCCGGCCGTGGGCCGACCCCGAGGACGAACGTCGCCGTCCCGGCCTGCGGACGTGGCTGGCCGCTCTGGTCGCCGTCATCGTGATCGTCCTATTGGCCGCCACCGCCGGCCATCACCGGGCCCCGGCATCCACCCGCGCTACGACGACCACCACGGTCGCCGATACGGTGCCGACGACGTTGGCCACGACGACCACGCTGGCGCCGCCGCCCCCCCACCACGGCCACCACGGCGATCATTCGGGGCCCGGGGCGGCTCCCGCGCCAGGGCCGGGACCAGGCGGAGACGGCTAGTACGAGGCGGCCGGCGGGGAGCCGGCGCCGATCAGTTGCGGACGGTGCGGCGGGGACGACCCCGCGACCGGTGGCTGCCCGGAGTCAGCAGGTCCCCCATGGCGCCCAGCGCGTGCCAGATCGTCTCCTCGGC
>JAJPHE010000122.1 GCA_021325435.1 Actinomycetota bacterium
AACAGGAACAGCACCACGATGGCGCCGGCGTACACGATCACCTGAACGGCGGCGAGGAACTGGGCGTCCTGCTCGACGAAGAGGATGGCCACGCCGAACAGGGTCAGGACCAGCGACAGGGCGGCGTAGACCGGGTTGCGCGAGAGCACCACCCCCAGGGCTCCGGCCAGCACGATGAGGGCGCAGGCGGCGAAGACGGCCAGGTCGATCGGCGCCGCCGCCAGGATCGGAGCGAACATCAGGCCTGCCCCCCGGGCTGGCCGGCCTCGGGCTTACGTCGGCCGTAGCCGAGCTCGCCCGACCAGTGCCGGATGCCCTCCTGGTCGGCGGCCCCGCCGGGGGCGGTGGCCCGCATCCACGCCGAGGTGTGGGCGTCGTCGCCCGGCCGCCAGTCCTCCCACGGCAGCTGCTTCGGGCGACCGTCGTCGCCGACCAGGAGCTCCTCGCGGGTGTAGATGGCGTCGCGCCGGTCAGTGAACGAGAACTCGAAGACCTTGCTCTCGGTGATCGCCTCCGTCGGGCACGCCTCCACGCACAGGTCGCAGTGGATGCAACGCAGGTAGTTGATCTCGTACACGAACCCGTAGCGCTCCCCGGGGGAGACGGGGGCGTCGGGGGGATTGTCGCGTCCGCGCACGTAGATGCAGCGAGCCGGGCACACCCCGGCGCACAGCTCGCACCCGATGCACTTCTCCATGCCGTCCTCGTAGCGGTTGAGCACGTGGCGGCCGTGGAAGCGCTCGGGCTTCGGTCGCTTGACCTTCGGATACTTGGTGGTGACCCGCCGCGTCGGCAGCATCTGGCTGAGCGTTACCTTGAAGCCGTCGAGGTAGCCCATCAGGTCGTCACCTCCCGGAACGGGGGCCCGGCAGCCGCTTCCTCGGCCTCGCGCCTCTCGGCCGCAACCCGGGTGGCCCGGAAGAGGAGGGCGCCGAAGACCACACAGCCGCCGAACACGGCGAAGCCCCAGCGGACGTTGACCAGCATGCCGCCGAGGACCAGCAGCCACACCAGGGCGGCGGGGATCAGCCGCTTCCACCCGAGGTCCATCAGCTGGTCGTAGCGGAACCGGGGCAGGGTGGCCCGCAGCCAGATGTAGACGAAGATGAACAGGAAGGTCTTGCCGACGAACCACAGGATCGGCCACAGCCACCGGAGGAAGTGGAAGCCGGGCCCGTCGGGCCCGCCGAGGAAGAGGGTCACCACGATGGCCGACATGGTGATCGTGTTCATGAACTCGGCGAGGAAGAACAGGGCGAAGCGGATCGAGGAGTACTCGGTGTGGAACCCGCCGACCAGCTCCTGCTCGGCCTCCACCAGGTCGAAGGGGGGCCGGTTCAGCTCGGCGGTGGCCGCCATCAGGAAGATGAAGAAGGGCACGAACCCGAGCCGGAAGACGTTCCAGTTCGGGATGACGCTGTAGATGACGTTGTTCTGGGCGTTGACGATGTCGCGGGTCGACAGGGCGTGGCTGATCAACACCACCGAGGCGATGGAAAGGCCGAGGGCGGCCTCGTAGGAGACCATCTGGGCCGACGCCCGCACCGACCCGAGCAGCGGGTACTTCGACCCCGAGGACCAGCCGGCGAGCATGACGCCGTACACGGCCACCGCCGACATGGCCAGCAGGAACAGGATGCCCATGGGCGGGTCGGCCACCTGCAGCTCGGTGGTGTGGTGGGCGATGGTGATGGTCCCCCCGATGGGCACGATGGCGAAGGCGAGGAAGGCCGGCACCGCCGACAGGTAGGGGGCGAGGCGGAAGATCCGCCGGTCGGCCCGCTCGGGCAGCAGGTCCTCCTTGAAGAACAGCTTCACCCCGTCGGCGACGCTCTGGAGCACGCCGAACGGTCCGGCCCGGTCGGGGCCCACCCGGTTCTGCATGTCCGAGAGGATCTTGCGCTCGCCCCAGATCAGCAGCAGCACCGACACCAGCAGCGCCCCGAAGGCCACCAGCACCTTGACGAGGACGATGAGCACCACGGCGAGGGTGATGCCGTGCACGAACAGGGGGTCGCCCTGGGCCAGGACCATCAGGGATTCTCCAGGCGGACGTCGGTGACGGGCTGGGCGGCGTCGATGAAGGCGGCCGCCCCCGGCGCCCCGGCCGGGTTGAACGCCATCCACGCCGTTCCCTTGGGCACGCCCGGGTCGGCCTCGGCGAGCAGGACGGCGGACGCCCGGGCCGAGGTGACCCGCACCTGGTCACCGGTGGTGACGCCGAGGCGGTCGAGGTCGTAGGGGTTGGCCCGAACCACCGGCCCTTCGGCCAGGCCGGCCAGCGACGGCGAGCGCTGGGTCAGCACCGCCCCGTCGTACAGCCGGCGCGACGACACCAGCCGCAGCGAGTACGAGTCGAGCGGCGGCAGGGACTCGGTCGACCCCGGGCGGGGGGCGGCCACCGTCGCCGGGGGCTGGCCGGCGGGGCGCTCGACCGTCCGGTGGGGCAGCCCCACCGGCATGGGCGCCACGGCCGTGGCCTTGACCCCGTGGATCTCCACCGCGCCGATGCCGGGGTCGGACATCGGGTCTATCGGTGCAGGCACCGGCTGGGTGGACCCGGCGCCGGTGTCGATGCCCCGACCCACGGCGGCGCCGGCCCCACCGGGCCGACCGGCACCGGCGGCCACCAGTTGGCGCCCCCCGAGGGGCACGACGAGGCCGTCGCGGTTGGCCGGCTCCCACACCACGGCCCGGGTCAGGCCGGCGTGGCTGGGGGCGAAGGCCTCGATCTCCTCCCAAATGTCCTCGAGGCTGGTCACCTGGAGGTCGCCGCCGAGGCGGTCGGCCAGCTCCACCGCGATCATCCAGTCCGGCCAGGCCACGCCGGGAGGCACGACCTTCTGGCTCAGGTGGGTGACCCGACCCTCGATGTTGGTGGTGGTCCCCCGCCGTTCGGCGTAGACGGCGGCGGGCAGCACCACGTCGGCCCGCCGGCTCGACTCGGTGAGGAAGGCATCGACGGCGACGACGAAGCCGGCCCCGGCCATGGCCCGCTCGGCCAGCTGGCGGTCGGGGAAGTCGCTGACCGGGTCGGAGCCGAGCAGGATCAGGGCCTGCACCCGCCCCTCGGCCGCAGCCGACAGCATGCCGGCGGCGTCCAGTCCGGCCGAGTCGGGCACCGCCCCCCACGCCTGGGAGAACCAGGCCCGGCCCCCGTCGAGGGAGACCCGCCCGGGCAGCAGGCCGGGGGCGAGGCCCATGTCGAGGGCGCCGTGCACGTTCCCCCTCCGCAGAGCGGAAAGGAAGCGGACGCCGGACAGACCGTCGGCCAGGGTCACCGCCGCCCGGGCCACCGAGGCGGCCGACTCGGCCAGCGACGGCCGGCCCAGCACCACGACCACCCGGCTCGCCCCGGACAGGACCCGCCGGGCCTCGGCGACCGCCGAGGCGGCGACGCCGGCGACCTCGGAGGTGGGATCGGAGTCGGCGACGAGGGCGGCGGCCAGGGCGCCCGCCTCCCCGGGTCGGTAGCCGAGGCTCACCGTGGCGTACGGGGTCATGCCGCTGGCCGACTGGCACAGCTCAACGACCGGCAGGTGGCGCTCGACGGCGGCGTCGCGCAGCCTCAGGTAGAGAACCGGCAGCTCCTCTTTGAGGTCGGGGCCGAGCAGCACGACGGCGTCGGCCGAGCAGGCCTCCTCGATGGTCGCCCGGGGCAGGCCGAGGACCAGCCCGGCGGGGAGCCCGTCGCCGATCTGGGCGTCCACCGAGTCGGTGCCGATGACCGCCTTGGCCAGCTTGGCCCAGGCGTAGGCGTCCTCGTTGGGCAGGCGGGCGCCCCCGAGCACGGCGACGGACGTGGGCCCGTGCAGCTTGCGCACCCCGTCGATGCCGGTGGCGGCGGCGGCCAGCGCCTCCGACCAGGTGACCGGCACCAGCTCGCCGTCGCGCCGCACGAGGGGCTGGGACAGGCGCTCCTCGCTGTTCACCGCCTCGAAGTCGAAGCGGCCCCGGTCGCACATCCAGGACTGGTTGACCGGCTCGGAGTCGATGCCGAGGTAGCGGGTGATGCGGTTGGAAGAGGACTGCACGCTGACCAGGCAGCCGACCGAGCAGGTGGTGCACGTGCTCTCGACCTGCTCCAGATCCCAGGGGCGGGCCCGGAAACGGTAAGGCGTGGCCGTCAGGGCGCCCACCGGGCAGATCTGCACGGTGTTGCCGCTGAAGTACGAGGCGAACGGGTGATCGGGGTAGGTGTTCACCTCGGTGATCTCGCCCCGGCCCTGGAAGTCGATGAGGGGGTCCCCGGCGATCTCCTCGGCGAAGCGGGTGCAGCGGGCGCATTGAATGCAGCGCTCGCGGTCGAGGTAGACCAGATCGCTGATGGCGATGGGCTTGGCCCAGTGCCGCTTCTCCTCCACGAAGCGGGTCTCGCCGGGCCCGAAGGAGATGGTCTGGTCCTGCAGGGGGCACTCCCCGCCCTTGTCGCACACCGGGCAGTCGAGCGGGTGGTTGATGAGCAGGAACTCGAGGACCCCGTCTTGGGCCTTCTTCACCTTCTCCGAGTCGGTCACCACCTCCTGGCCCTCCGCCACCGGCACGAAGCACGCCGGCTGCAGGCTGAAGCCCCGGGGTCCTTTCACCTCGACCAGACACATGCGGCACATGCCGACCGGCTTCATCCGGGGGTGGTAGCAGAAGCGGGGGATGTAGGTGCCGGCCCGCTCGGCGGCGGCGATGATCATCTCGCCGGGGCGGGCCTTGACCTGGCGGCCGTCGAGGTTGATGGTGACGGCGTCGGCGGCCGGGGTCGGCTCAGCCATACGGGCAGCCACCTTCCTTGATGTGCACGAGGAACTCGTCGCGGAACATGCGCAGCGACGAGTAGATGGGCGGCGGGATGGACGGCCCCAACGGGCAGATCGTCGTCTGCTGCGGCGGCCACACCAGCTCCGGTGAGATGTTGTCGCACACGTCGAGGAGCAGGTCGAGGTCCTCCTCGCGCCCGGCCCCCGCCTCGATGCGCCGCATGATCTTCTCCAGCCAACCGGAACCCTCGCGACACGGGGTGCACTGGCCGCACGACTCGCGCTGGAAGAAGCGGACGATCCTCCACGCCGCCCGCACCATGCAGGTGGTGTCGTCCATGATCACGACCGAGCCGGAGCCCAGCATCGACCCGTTGGCCTGCACACCCTCCTGGGACAGGGCCAGGTCGAGCTTGTCGGGGCCGAACCACGGCGAGGACGCCCCACCGGGGATGAACGCCTTCACCTTGCGGCCGTTGCGCACCCCCCCGCCGAGGTCGGGGTGCTCGACCAGGTCGCGGAAGGTCGTCTTGGCCATCTCGACCTCGTAGGCGCCCGGACGCCGGACGTGGCCCGACAGGGCGAACAGCCGGGTGCCGGTCGACGCCCCCTCCCCCAGGGCGGCGAAGGCGGCCCCGCCGTTGAGGATGATCCACGGCACGTTCGACATGGTCTCAACGTTGTTGACGACGGTCGGCTCGTGGTACAGGCCGTAGACCGCCGGGTAGTAGGGCGGCTTGATGCGGGGGAAGCCCCGCTTGCCCTCGAGGCTCTCGAGCAACCCGGTCTCGTCCCCGCAGATGTAGGCGCCGGCCCCGGGGTGGATGACCACGTCGATCGAGAAGCCGGAGCCGAAGATGTCCGGCCCGACGGCGCCGTAGCGGTAGGCCTCGTTGAGGGCGGCGGTCATCCGCTCGATGCCGAGGGCGAACTCGCCCCGCACGTAGATGAAGGCCTGGGTGGCGCCGATGGCGTAGGCGGTGATCAGGGTCCCCTCGATGATCTGATGGGGATCGCGCTCGATCAGCTGGTGGTCCTTGAAGGTGGCCGGCTCGCTCTCGTCGCCGTTGATGACGAGGTAGCGCACGGGCGACGGCCGCAGCATCGACCATTTGCGTCCGGCGGGGAAGCCGGCGCCGCCCCG
>JAJPHE010000047.1 GCA_021325435.1 Actinomycetota bacterium
CTCCCGGGTCGGACTGCCCCCTGCTTCCTCAGGCCGCTGCGACGGCCCAAAGGCGGAGTCCTTTCACCTCCGCACGGTTGGATGGCGCCTCGTGGCGCACGGGGTTGTTGGACCAGATCTGCTTCCAATGCTCCTTGGGGAATCCGGCGAAGGCCAACAGGTCGGGGGCCATGTCGACCAGCATCGCTGTGGCGTCACCGAAGCGGTCGGCGAGTTGGTCGACCACCCGGGCGTGCTGGGCCCAGACCTGGGTGGCGTCGGGCTGCTCGAAGATGGTGCGCACCAGGGTGGCGAACATCGCCTGGGACGCCTTGGGCACCCGGGTCAACAGGTTGCGCATGGCGTGGGTCCGGCACCGCTGCCAGGTAGCCCCGGGCAGGACGGCCTCGATGGCGCCCTTGAGGCCCTCGTGGGCGTCGGAGACCACCAGGGCCACCCCGGACAGGCCGCGGGCCACCAGAGAGCGAAGGAACGCGAGCCATCCCGCCCCGTCCTCGGTGGTGATCACGTCGACGCCGAGGATCTCCCGGTTGCCGTTGGCGTTGACTCCGGTGGCGATCACCACCGCCACGTTCACGATCCGGCCGCCCTCGCGCACCTTCTGGGTGAGGGCGTCCATCCACAGGTAGGTGTAAGGCCCGGCGTCGAGTGGCCGGCTGCGGAACGCCTCCACCTGGGCATCCAGGGTCTTGGCCATCTCGGAGACCTGGGACTTGGAGATCCCGTCGATGCCCATGGCCCTCACCACGTCGTAGACCCGGCGGGTCGACACCCCCTCCAGGTAGCACTGGGCCACCACCTGAGTCAGGGCCTGCTCGGCCCGGCGACGGGGCTCGAGCAGCCACCCCGGGTAGTAGCTGCCGTGGCGCAACTTGGGGACGGCGAGCTCGATGGTGCCCGCCCGGGTGTCCCAGTCCCGCAGCCGGTAGCCGTTGCGGGAGTTCACCCGACCGTCGGTCACCTCCCCGTAGCCGGCCCCGCAGGCCGCCTGGGCCTCGGCGCCCATCAAGACCTCGGCGAACGTCTCGACCATCTCGGCCAGCAGATCGCCGCCGTCCTCCTCGAGGTGCTTCACCAGCCACGCCCGCAGGTCCATAGTGTTGGGGACTGCCACCGCATCTCCTCTCAGTTCGTCTCTCGCAGGACTTCTGAGATTGATGCGGTGGTCGTCGCGTATGGGGGATGCTCAGCGCCGGCGCCGGCTCACCCCGTACACCACTCAGGTGGACTCAAACTGACACTGCGCGCCGGGTCTAATCGCTGGTCGATGCCGTCCGGGGTTGGCCGGTCCCTGTCACCGGGTAGCAGCCATGAGAGACCTACAAGGCGACGGAGAGAGGGGTATCTCTCATGGCACGAGATCTATCCGGCAAGAAGGTGGCGTTCCTTACCGCCAACGAGGGCGTCGAGCAGGTCGAGCTCACTCGCCCCTGGAAGGCAGTGGAAGGCTCGGGCGGGCGGCCGGTACTGGTCGCACCCGAGTCGGGCCAGGTGCAGGCCTTCAACCACCTCGACCGGGCCGACACCTTCAAGGTCGATCAGACGACCGCCCAGCTGCGGGTGGACGACTTTGACGCCGTCGTGCTTCCTGGTGGCGTGGCCAACCCTGACCAGCTGCGCCAGGACGAGGCGGCGGTGACCTTCCTGCGCCAGATGGTGGAGGCGGGCAAGCCGATCGCTGTCATCTGCCACGGTCCGTGGACGCTCGTGGAGGCCGACGTCGTGCGGGAACGCACGCTGACCTCCTGGCCCAGCCTCAAGACGGACATCCGTAATGCCGGCGGGCAGTGGACGGACCAGCAGGTGGTGGTGTGCGAAGGCGGACCCAACGTGATCATCAGCAGCCGCAAGCCCGACGACCTGGACGCCTTCTGCACCAAGCTCGTCGAGGTCTTCGAGCGCCAGCCTGCGGGCAAGGCCGCCTAGCGCGTTCGGGCTCGTCGGGCTCAATGGCCCGGCGAGCCCGAGAGGCGGATCAGGCCGGCGGGCCCTCCCCGGGAGACGGCAGCCGGCTCAGGACCTCGGACTCGTCTGGGCCGGCCTCGGGGCCGTACTTGACCGTGAGGGTCCCCCGGGCCGAGCACGATGGACACCGCAACGCCACCACCAAGGACATGTCGGCCGGGTCCGACGCCCCTTCGGTCCTCACGTTCCGCTCGCTCTCGAACTGGTCGGCGTCGGCGGTCTGGCCGCACTGTCGGCAGGTGAGACGCCCCCCAGCCGTCACGACCATCTGGGCGGTGAACCCCTCCGTCTCGAGGGCCCTGACCACCTCCTCCACGGTGGTCGCCCCGCTGGCGTACTCGAGCGGCGAGCTGGGCTGGGGGGTGCCGTCCCGTTCTGGAGCCGTCACCTGCACCGCCGGGCAATAGTCATCCACGCCGGCCTACCCGGCCGAGGCCGGGGACGAAACCGGTGGACCAGCCCTCTGGACCAGTCCTCGTCTCCGGCGGTATGCATCCCTCGTGCGTCTCAGCCCCAGCTCCTACCTCGACCACCTCCGGGCGGACTGCGAGGCCATGGGCCGGCCCCCCGGTGACCTCGGGGCCGCCGTGGCCGGCTGCCCGGGCTGGGACGTGGCCGAGCTCATCCGCCACACGGGACTGATCCACCGCTGGGTCACGACCATGGTGTCCCAGCACGCCGAGGAGCGGCTCTCCAGAAGAGAGCTGCCCGAGCCTCCGGAGCGCGGCACCCTGGTGGAGTGGTTCCGACAGGGGGCCGGCGAGCTGTGCGACACCCTGGAGGGGGCGGGCACCGACAGCCCGGTGTGGAACTGGACCCCACACGAGCCGAGGACGACCGCCTTCTGGTACCGGCGCATGGCCCAGGAGACAGCCGTGCACCGTTGGGACGCCGAGGCGGCCGCCGGCTCGCCGCCGCCCATCGACCCGGAGCTGGCGGTGGACGGCATCGCCGAGATGTTCGAGGTGCACCTGCCCCTGCTGGCCGGGCGCGGCGGGGTCGACCTGGGTGGCTCACTGCACGTGCACGCCACCGATGCCGACGGAGAATGGACTCTGCGCCCCGACGGCCAGGTGCCCTCGGTCGAGACCGGTCATGCCAAGGGGGACGCCGCGGTACGGGGACCGGCGTCGGCTTTGCTTCTTGCCCTCTGGGGCCGTGGCACCGTCGACCAGTTGGAGGTTTGCGGCGAGGCGGCCATCTTCACCCGTTGGCGCGACCAGGTCGCCCTCTGAGCCGGCGCCGGTCGATTCGGCGGTCGGTGCGCCGGGAAGATGACATGGCGGAGATGCAAGCGGACCCCATCCCCGAGCTGAAGTCCCTCGATGAGCTGGTCGACCTCGCCCAGCAGAAGCAGGACCTCTACGTGCGCTGGTCGCACGGCCCTGAGGTCGACCTCCACGAGGCCACCAGCCGCGACGAACTCACCGGAGCGGCGCTGCCGGGCTTGTGCGCCAACCCGTTGGCCGTCGAGCCCTGGTGGGGAGACCGGCCCCTGCGGATGTGGGTGGCCCGGCGGCTCTACGACTATCGGCATCTGAGGGATGAGCACCCGGGCGTGCGTCCGTGGGTCCTGCAGGGCGTCGAGCTCGGACGTGGTCCGGACAACGAGCCGGTGGTCGACGACGTCACCCCGGTGGCGTGGCTGTCCGACGAGGTGGTGGCCGAGGCGGTGGCGGCGGTCGAGGACGCCACCGAGGACTGGGGCTCCCTCCGCCGGTCGTGAGCCCGCTCGGGATGTCCGACGCGGAGCTGGCCGCCGCCGCGGTGCGGGCCGTTCCCGACGCAGTCGTCGTGGTCGACCGCAACGGCATCATCCAGCTGTGGAACTCAGGCGCCGCCCGGATCTTCGGCTGGGCCGAGGATCAGGCGGTGGGCCGGTCGCTGGACCTCATCGTGCCCGAGCGGCTCCGTCAACGGCACTGGGAGGGGTTCCACCACGCCGTGGCCACCGGCACCACCCGTTACGGCGCCGACTCTCTGCTCGCCGTGCCGGCGGTGCGGGCCGACGGGGAACAGATCTCAGTCGAGTTCACCGTGGCCTTCATCACCCCACCCGGAGAGGACGCAGCCGGCGGCATGGTCGCCGTCCTACGCGACGTCACCGAGCGTCGCCGGGCGGAGCGTGAGTTGCGGTCGCGCCTGGCCGAGCTGGAGAAGGCCGCCGAGGCTCAGCGGTAGGCGGAGGCCGACGACACGAGGGACTGGAACAGGGCCAGGTGCTCGGGGCGGTGGCGGAGCAGCTCGGGATGCCACTGGACGCCCACGACGTTGCGGCGGCCGACGGCCTCGATCCCTTCGACGGTACCGTCCTCGGCGTAGGCGGTAGCCACGGCGCCGGGGCCCAGCGCCCCGCTCGCCTGGTGGTGCAATGAGTTGACCTCGACCTCCTCCACGCCGATCCAGTTGGCGAGGGTGGAGCCAGGTCCGACCTTCACCCGGTGAATGGCCTGGTTGTAACGAGCCATGTCGAAGTGGTCGTCCAGGTGCTGGACCAGCGCCCCGCCCAGGGCCACGCCGAGAACCTGGGCCCCCCGACAGATGGCCAGGGTGGGGTGGTCGCGCTGGACGGCTTCGCGGCACACGGCCAGGTCCAACCGGTCCCGTGCCGGGTCGGTGGCCCCGGTCTTCGGATGGCGCTCCTCCCCGTAGCTGGAGGGGTCCACGTCGTCGCCGCCGGTGACGACCAGCCCGTCGACCCGGTCGAGCAGGACGGCGGCGTCCTCGGGATCGACCATGGGGAGCAGGACGGGTATCCCCCCGGCCTTGCGCACGGCCTTGACGTAGGAGGCGTTGGCCACGTGGTGCAACACGCTGGTGCCGGCTTCTTCGACCAGGCGGAGGTGGGCGGTGATGCCGATGAGGGGTCGCACGATCAGACGACCTCGAAATAGCGGTTTAGCTCCCAATCCGTCACCGACTCCGCCTGGGCGTCGCCTCCGGTGGTGTTGAACATCAGCCACTCCCACCGCCGGCTCTGGACCCAATGGTTCACCATCTCGTAGCCGAGGACGTCGGTCAGCCCCTTGTCCTCCTCGAGGGCGTCAGCCGACTTGTTGACGGTGTTCGGCAGGTAGGGGTAGCCGGCCGGCAGTCCCCAGGCCACGACCCTCAGCTCCGGCGGAGGCTCGAGCTCGTTCTCGATTCCCACCACGCCACCGGCCAGGATGGCCGCCAGCGCCAGGTAGGGGTTGAGGTCGGCCGCTCCGACCCGGTGCTCGACCCGCGCCACCTTCGGATCGCGGGAGATGACCCGGAGGGCGACCGACTTGTTCTCTTCCGCCCAGCTGACGACCAGCGGGGCGGCGGCGAAGCCGACCATCCTCCGGTAGGAGTTGACGGTGGGCGTGAGCATGGAATGGGCGCCCGGCATGGTCGCCATGAGGCCGCCGATCCAGTGACGCATGATCTTGGAGCGACCGTCGGGTGCGGCGGCGTCGTAGAAGGCCGGGCGGGTGCCCTTGGTGATCGAGTGATGGATGTGCATGCCATTGCCGTAGCCGTCGGTGGGACGAGCCATGAAGGTCACGGAATGGCCCAGGTCGTAGGCGGCTTCGCGCATGGCCTGTCGGGTGCGCACGGTCCAGTCCGCCGCCACCACTGGGTCGGCCGGCTCGAGGTTGATCTCGAACTGGCCGGGGGCGGCCTCGGCGCTCCATGCCTCCCAGGGGATCCCCATCCCATCCAGCCTCCTCACGACCTCGTCCATGAAGTCGGCCATGCGGTGGGCGTCGTGGGTGAGATAGCCGAGGGGAGCGGGGACGCCGATGGGCGTCAGGTCGCGGTAGCCCTTCGCCTTGGCCTCGGCGTAGCTCTCGGCGAAGACCATGCCCTCGATCTCGAAGGCGGCCCGGGCGGCCAGCCCGTGGGTCCGGAGCCGCTCGGTGACCCTGCGGAGAACGCTGCGGGGGCAGACGCTCAGGGGCTCACCGTCGACGTCCACGAAGTCGACTAGGCAGGAGGCCATGCCGGGCCGGTTGGGACTGACGATCAGGGTCGACAGGTCGGGCCGCTGGTGGATGTCGCCGAGGCACTCCTGACGCCAGTCGCCCCACCAGCCGAAATGGGGAGTGCCGCCGACGTCGTAGGCGAAGGCGATGTCGGAGATGGCCGGCCCGAGCGGGAGCGACCGCTCGAACTTGGTCCGGCTGAGGTGCTTCCCGAGGACGAGCCCTTCGGGGCTCAGCCCCTCGGTGCGCACGGTGGTGATGCCCTGCCCGTCGAGCCACGAGCGGAGCTGCTCGCCCTTCATCGCCCATCCCCCATGGTCCAGGCGATCGAGCGCCCGGTCAGGACGGAGCCGTGCTCGAAGGAACCGACGGCGAAGACCTTGCCGTTGAGGTAGTCCTCGCCGAGGATCGAGTTGCCCGAGAAGACGGACTTGAGGTTGTCGGCACTCCCGTGGACCTCGTACTCCGGCTCACCCGGCTGTCCGAACTGGGCTTCGGAGCCGTCGTCGGTGCAAACGACCCGCAGGGACGCAGGCATCCGCGGCCAGTCCTTGGCGAACTCCCAAAATGCGGCCGCCTCCTCTCGCCAGGAGCGCAGGGGCGGTTCGAGGACCGACGCGACCCCGAGGGCGAAGAGCGGGTGACGGGCCACCCCCTTCACCTTCGGCTTCGGAGCGTGGGGGCCGCTCATGTTGTTCCAATCGAGGGTGATCACCACGCCGGCGTCCTTGGCCACGCCCCTTCCCAGCTCGACGGTGCCCCGTCGGAACCGGACCGTCACCGACTGGGGGTCCTGCGAGGACTTGAGGGCCAGGACGCCCTTCATGCGGGCCAGGCGACGGGAGAGCTTGGGATGAGCGGCGGCCCGCTTCAGGGTGGCGCCGACCCCCTTCACCACCGGCGGGGCGTCATCCTCCAGGACGAATACGGGCGACGGCATCGAGTGTTCCTCCCTGTCGCGGCTGGCCGCGGCCATCAGCATGCCACCGGGGAACCGGCTACCGCCGACTGCTCAGAGGTGGTGCTCGCCCGGGTCGGTCTGCTGGTCTGCCTCGCCGGTCGCTCCGAGGAGGGCGAAGATCGCGTCGCGCGCCTCGAGAAGGCGGTCGCGGACGTCTCGCAGCGTGTCGCGGCTCAGACTGCCGCTGGCGGCCGCCCCCTCGACGTCCTCCACGAAGGCCTCGAGATCCGACCGCAGCGCCTTCATGCCGAGTCGGTCGGCGCCACCCCCGTCGTCGCCCCTGGTGCGGTTGGCGCGTTCCTCGTGGCGAGCCTGGCGGGTCGCCCACCGCTGCTCGCGCCGAGCGTCTTTCATGGCGTGGCGCAACTCCTCGCGCAACCCCCGCACCGAGTGACGGACCTCGTCGCGGATCGATGTCGCCACCAACCGCGCCGACTCCACCGCCCTCTCCTGCAGCTCGCTCAGCTCGGCCCGCCGGGCGTCGAGCTCGGCCCGCCCGGCATCGGTGAGTCGGTAGACCTTCTTGCCGTCGATCATCTCGTGCTCGACCAGTCCCTCCTCCTCGAGCGACGACAGCCGCGGGTAGACGGTGCCCGCCGAGGGCGTGTACATGCCGAGCAGCCGGTCCTCCACCATTCGGATCAGCTCGTATCCGTGCCGGGGCTCCTCTTCGAGCAGCATCAGCAGGAACAGCCGAAGGCCCCCGTGGGCGAAGACCCGGTTCATGGCGTGGGCACCGGCTCTCGCAGCAGGACCGCCAGCCGTCCAGAAACGCTGTCGACCCGGAGAGACCCGTCGCCGCTGCCGAGGACCGCCCGCCGGCACCCGCGCTGTCTGCGGGACCGGTCGGCGGGAAGGTCCACCCTCCCGCTAATGGTGGCGGCATCGACGGTCAGGTCGGCCTCAGGGGAAAGGACGATGGCGACGTCACCCGAGACCGTCCGACAGCGGTAACGACCCCCTCGCTGGGATTCGAGATCGACCGCCACGTCACCGGAGGTCGAGAGAACCGACAGGTCGCGCAGGTGGCCACCGGCCACCCCGATCGGCCCGGAGACGGAGTCGACCCGCAGGGCCCCGCCCACCCCCTCCATGTCCACCCGGCCCGAGACGGTGTGGGCGGTCAGTTCGCCGGAGACGTAACCCCAGGTCACCGAGCCGCTGACCGTCGTGGTGGTGACGGCGGCGGCGATGCCGGCCACCACCGTCGGGGCGGAGACGGAGCGGGTTCGTACCGCGGTGCCGGGCGGGCAGGTGACCGCCACCGCGGCCCGTGGTCCTCGGCGCAGGCCCCAGAGCTCGCTCACCTGCCGGACCGCCAGCCGGCCGCCTTCCAGGCTCACGTCCACCGGAGGCCCGGCCAGCCACTCGACCTCGAGGCGGCCGGGCCCCGCGCTGCCGGCCACCATGATCTCCCCACCGACCAGCTGAACCTCGACCGAGTCCACCTCGTCGAGGTCGATGGTCAATCGGCCCTCGTCACTTCCGACCGTGCGCTTCACGGGCCCCTCCCGGCTCACCAGGAGTCACACGATATATCGCGTTAAGCCAGTGTCAAGATATATCTTGTTGACCGGACCGGGGGTCGGCGGGGGCTGGTGGCCCGGCCGACGCCGGTCGACGCAGGCCGTCAGGACGCGGCCTTCTCCAGGATGTGCACGGCGCAGGCCGACCCCAGCCCGATGACATGGGTGAGGCCGACCTTGGCCTCGGGCACCTGCCGGTCTCCGGCCTCTCCCCGCAGATGGGTCGCCACCTCGTAGAGATTGGCGACGCCGGTAGCGCCCAGCGGGTGGCCCTTGGAGATCAGTCCACCGGAGACGTTCACCGGGGTCCGCCCGTCGCGCCGGGGAGCACCGGAGTCGATGAAGTCACCGGCCCCGCCTGGCTCGCAGAGGCGGAGGTTGTCGTAGTGGAGCAGCTCGGCGGTGGCGAAGCAGTCGTGCAGCTCGACCAGGTCGAGATCCTGGGGGCTGACGCCCGCCTTTTCGTAGGCGGCGTCGGCCGCGTTGCGGGTGAGGGTGTTCACGTCGGGCTGCACCTGACCCCGCTCCGTCCAGGGATCGGAGGTCAGGACCGAAGCGGAGATCTTCACCGCCCGCTTGCGTTGCTCGTCCGACAGGCTGGCCAGCTTCTCCCCCGACACCAGGACGACGGCGGCCGCACCATCTCCGGTCGGGCAGCACATGAGCAGGGTGTTGGGGTAGGCGACCATCTCCGCCGCCTTGATCTCCTCGAGGCTGAACGCCTTCTGGTACTGGGCGAGGGGGTTCAGCACCGAGTGAGCGTGGTTCTTCTCCGCCACCTTGGCGAACTGCTCGAAGGTGACCCCGTCGTTCTCGTAGGCGTACTCCATGCCGGCCTGGGCGAAGACGCCGGGCATCACCCCGGTGCCGAGGATGCCTTCGGGTGACATGACCGCCCCGTAACGGCCCGAGGGCTCGTACACGTTCGGGCCCTCCTTGGACCGCCCAGCCGAACCGAGCAGTCCGGCCTTGCCCATGACCTCGACGCCCACGGCGAGGCCCATGTCCGCCTCGCCGGACTTGATGGCCATGTACACCGTGCGGACGGCCGTGGCCCCGGTGGCGCAGGCATTGGCCACGTTGTAGACGGGGATACCCGTCTGCCCGATCTGCTTCTGGATGCGCTGGCCGACCATGCCGCCGGCCTCAGCGAGGTTGCCGACGGCCATGACCTGCATGTCGTGGATCTTCACGTCGCCGTCGGAGAGGGCGGCCAGAGCCGCCTCGGATCCCAGGTCGACCACGTCGCGGCCCGGGTACCGACCGAACTTCGTCATGGACGCGCCGAGGATCCAGACGTCGTCGCTGCTCTTGGCCATCTCTGCCTCCTCTACTCGGGCTCGGCTAAGCCGGGGCGAAGCCGAACGCCACCGCTTCGGTTCCCTGGTCGTCGGTGCCGACGCTGTAGGTCACCAGCCGCACCGGCATGCCCAGCGTGACTTGCTCGGGGGCGGGCTCGACGTCTACGAGATTGCTCTTGACCGAACCGCCGCCGTCCAGGTCCACCACCGCCGACACGTAAGGCACCTTCACCCCCGGCGCCGCCCGCTGGACGATGGTGAAGGTGCGGACCTTTCCCTGTCCGGCCAGGGGCCGACGGTCGAAATCGGTGCCACCGCACCGGGCGCAGGCGTTGCGCCGATCGAAGTAGAGCGCCCCACAGGACGAGCACGACTTCGCCACCAAGCGGGGCTCGTCGCCCAGCTCCAGGTAATCTACGATCGGAACGGTCGTTGACATCGCTGCCGGTGAACCTCCTGGTTGCCGGGCCGAGGCTAGCCCAGGTCGTTCCGAACCGACCCGGCCGTCACCGGCCCCAGTACCGGCCCCCGGGCTCGACGGCGCCCCCGCCCAATATCTTGGTGGCGCGCCGCCGCCGCTGGGTATGGGGCGGCCAGAGAATTCCCTTGGCCATCGACCTCCAGCCCCCCCGCGCTTCGGAATCGTCCGGACCCGATCAACCGGTCCGGGTGGAGCGCGCCGCCGACGCCACGCCGCCTCCCCCCCGGCACGGAGTCTTCGTGACCTGGCTGGTCCTGTGGGTCCTGGCCGGCGTGCTGGTGGCGATTCGCGTCACCCGCTGGGCCCGCACGGTGTGGGCCCGGGTGGAGCCCCAGCTCAGGGCAGAAGCTCGCGCCGCCGCCGCCCGGGCCGCGGTGGTCGGAGCGGCCATTGCTCGGGCCGTGGCGGCCGCCGCTGCCGAGTTCGCCCGACGAACGCTCGTCTTCTGCCGGCGGCACTGGCCTACCGTCCGGCGCCGGTCATCGATTCTGGCCCGGGCAGTGGCCCGACTCTCGGCTGCCGCCCTGGTATGGATGGTGGCGGCGTCGTGGCTGGCCGTCGTGCGGACCCGACGCACGCTGTCGCGGTTGGTTCGACGGCTCGCCGCCCCCGCCAGAGGTGGTCAGCCCCTCGGCCGCCGCCTGGGCGTCGCCGGGCTGGCCATCGTCACCTTGGTCGTCGCCGGGGTCGGCGGCCTGGCCGCCGCCGTGGTCTCAGGGTCGTACGCGGCGGTGGGCGTGATCGGAGTGACGGCCCGGTTGCGACCCGGTCACATTCAGCTGCCCGCCCTGGCGCAACGATCGGTCATGTACGCGGCGGACGGCAGCGTGGTCGCCGTCCTCCATGGCGACGCCAACCGCGTGACCGTTCCCCTGTCCCACATGTCGCCCACCGTGATCGACGCCGTTGTCGACACCGAAGACGCCGGCTTCTGGCACCACGGAGCCGTCGATGCTCGAGCGGTCGTGCGGGCCATGGCCGCCAACCTCACCGCCGGTCGGGTCCGACAGGGCGGCTCCACCATCCCCGAGCAGCTGGTCAAGAACACGCTCTACGACCCCGGCCACAGCTTCGTGGGCAAAGCCAAGGAGATGCTGCTAGCCGACCGTCTGGAACGTCGCCTGGGCCGGTCGCGCACGCTCGAGAGATACCTGAACACCGTCTATTTCGGCGAGGGCGCATACGGCGTGGAAGCGGCGGCCGAGACGTTCTTCGGCACCACGGCCGGTCGGCTCGACGCCGCCCAAGCGGCCCTGCTGGCGGGGATGATCCAGGACCCCTCGGGTTACGACCCCTTGCACCACCCGGCGGCGGCCCGGGGCAGGCGGGCGACGGTGCTGTCGCTGATGGTCGCCCACCATCACCTGAGCGCCGCCGCGGCGCAGACGGCGGCTGTCGCGTCGCTCCCGACTCAGGTGAACCTGCCGCCGCCCGTACACGACTACTTCTCGGCCGCCGTCCAGAACGAGCTCCTGTCCGACCCGCGCCTGGGCCGGACCTACCAGGACCGCTACCGGATGCTGTTCCAGGGTGGCCTGCAGATCCACACCACCCTCGACCCCAACCTGCAGCGCGACGCCGAAGCGGCTGTGGCCGCCGGCATCCCCGCCGGATATCACCTGACCGCCGCCCTGGCCGCCATCGACCCGTCCACCGGTGACGTGCGGGCGGTGGTCGGCGGCCCGGATTTCGGCGCCTCGCAGTTCGACGCCGCCCTGGCCGGGGCCGGGCGGCAGCCGGGCTCCTCGTTCAAGGTCTTCACCCTGGTGACCGCCCTCGAGCAGGGGCACTCGATCAA
Organism: Actinomycetota bacterium; assembly: GCA_021325435.1. GTDB lineage: Bacteria > Actinomycetota > Acidimicrobiia > Acidimicrobiales > JAJPHE01 > JAJPHE01. Next base: position 11,983 of record JAJPHE010000047.1, read on the forward strand.
CGACGTGATCGACGGGTCGACCCCCTGTTCGATCCCGAATCCGGGTGGCACGCCCAACCCGTGGACGCCGGCGAACTACGAGGGCGAGGCCTTCGGGCCGATCACCCTCGCCGAGGCCACCGCCAAGTCGGTCAACTGCGCCTACGCCCGCCTGGCTCTGAAGGTCGGCCTGGGCGAGGTGGCCCACACGGCCCACGCCATGGGGATCACCTCCCACCTCGCGGTGGTGCCGTCCATGACCCTCGGCACCAACGACGTCACCCCGCTGCAGATGGCCTCCGCCTACGCGACCCTCGCCGACGACGGTGTGCACCACCGGCCCCACCTCGTCCAGGAGGTCCAGGCCCCGGACGGAAGAGTGATCATCGGCCCCTCGAACACGGCCAGCCGGGTCATCAGCCAGCAGATCGCCCGCGAGACCACCCAGGCTCTCCAGCAGGTGGTCCTCTCGGGCACCGGCACGGCGGCCGCCCTGCCCGGACGCCAGGTGGCCGGCAAGACCGGTACGGCCGAGAACTACCAGGACGCCTGGTTCGTGGGCTACACGCCCCAGCTGGCGACGGCGGTGTGGATGGGCAACCCGACCGGGGAGGTCCCCATGGTCGGAGTGCAGGGCATCAACGTGGTCGGAGGCTCCTTCCCGGCCCATCTCTGGGCGGACTTCATGGCTCGGGCCCTGGCCTCGGCCCCCGCCGTCGACTTCCCGGCTCCCGACCCGACCCAGGTACCCCGGCCCACGTTCATCTCCGGACCCGGATCCTCCTTCGGGTCGGTGCCGGTCCCCGGCGGCGGATCGTCGCCCCCGGTCACCACCTGGTGCTGGTCCTCGTGCGGGAGACCTGGCAAGCACCACTAACCGGACGATCCGTCCGTTTCTGGGACCAGTTTTCTCCTGCATCCAGGTCGCACCTGGGATACGGTGGCTCGCACGGCCAGGGCACAAGGAGCGGCGGCTGTGGCGCACCCGAACTCACGCCTCGCGACCCTCAGGCAGTCGCTCTCCCCCCGCGAATGGCGGCGGGTCGGGGCCATGGCCGCCCTCATCGCCGCCCTGCACATCATCGGGTGGGGCGTCATGGTGCTGGTCGTGATGCCCCACCACTACCGCCTGCTCGGACTCGGTGTGGGTGTCACCGCCTACACCCTGGGCATGCGACACGCCTTCGACGCCGACCACATCTCGGCCATCGACAACACCACCAGGAAGCTGATGGCAGAAGGCCAACGGCCCCTCTCGGTGGGGCTGTTCTTCTCGTTGGGACACTCCAGCGTCGTGTTCGGTCTGGCGGTGGCACTGACCTTCGCCGCCCGGACTCTCCTCCACCAGGTGGGCTCCTCCGGTTCCTCGCTCCATCGGGTCACCTCCACGGTGGGGACCATGGTCTCCGGGGGGTTCCTCTACGCCATTGCCGCCATCAACCTCGTCATCCTCGCCGGCATCGTGCGGATCTTCTCGGAGATGCGCAGGGGGGTCTTCGACGAGGCCGAGCTCGAGCGCCAACTCGACTCCCGCGGGATGATGAACCGCTTCTTCGGCCGCCTCATGAGGACGGTGCGGGCACCGTGGCACATGTACCCGATCGGCGTCCTGTTCGGCCTGGGCTTCGACACCGCCAGCGAGGTGGCGCTGCTCGCCCTGGCCGGGGGGGCGGCGTCGACCGGGTTGCCCTTCTACGCCATCCTCTGCCTGCCGGTCCTGTTCGCCGCCGGCATGACCCTGTTCGACACCATCGACGGCTCGTTCATGAACTTCGCCTACGGATGGGCGTTCTCGCGGCCGGTGCGCAAGGTCTATTACAACGTCGTCATCACCGGCCTGTCCGTGGCCGTGGCCTTCCTGATCGGAACCCTGGAGCTGCTGTCCGTGTTGGCCAACCAGCTCCGCCTGCACGGAGGCCTCTGGTCCTACGCCGCCGGCTTCAACCTCAACGCTGCCGGGTTCTTCATCGTGGGCATGTTCGTCGTCACCTGGCTGGCCGCCCTCGCCTTCTGGAGGGTCGCCCGGGTCGAGGAGAGGTGGGGGCCGCCCGCCGTGGCGGCGATGGACCTCGAGGAGCCGGTGACGGTCGGCGCCGCCACCTGACCCGACTCAGTCGGCCGCGGGCACCGGCTGGGGAGGCGGGGGTCCGACGTAGCGGGCGCTGGGCCGGATGATGCGGTTGTCGGCGGCCTGCTCGAGGATGTGGGCGCACCAGCCGATCACCCGGCTGGCGGCGAAGGTCGGGGTGAAGAGGCTGCGCTCGAGGCCGCACTGCTCCATGACCACCCCGGCGTAGAACTCGACGTTGGTGTGGAGCTCTCGACCGGGCTTCAACTCGGCGAGGACGGTGAGGATGGTGCGCTCGACGCTCTCGGCGAACTCCACCAGCGGGCCGCCGAAGGAGCGGGCGATGTCGCGCAGCATGGCCGAGCGGGGGTCGTAGGTCCGGTAGACGGGGTGGCCGAAGCCCATGATCCGCTCACCGCGGGCCACCGCGTCACGCACCCATGCCTCGGTGCGGCTCGGATCCCCGATGGCGTCGAGGGTGTCCAGGGCGCGGCTCGGCGCGCCACCGTGCAGCGGGCCCGACAACGACCCGATGGCGGCGACCACCGCCGACCCGAGGTCCGCCCCGGTGGACGTCACCACCCGGGCGGTGAACGTCGACGCGTTGAAGCCGTGGTCGATGGTCGAGATCTGATAGCTCTCGATGGCACGGCAGCGCCGGTCGTCGGGTGCCTCCCCGGACAGCATGTAGAGGTAGTTGGCGGTGTGACCCAGCCTTTCGTCCGGTGCCACCGGCTCGAGGCCCCGCGCCATCCGGGCCAGGGCGGCGATGGCCGTCGGCGTGACCGCCGCTACCCGCAGCGCATTGCTGGTGAGCTCCTCCGGGCCGGCATCGATGGACGGCCGGAAGCCCTCCTCGGCGGCGAGCAGGGACAGGACGGTGCGCAGGCCCATCAACGGGCCATCCGAAGCGCGGGCGACGGCGGGCAGGGCCCGCATGACCGCATCGGGCAGCTGGCGCAGCGCAGCCACCCGAGCCCGGAACGCCCGCTGCTCGGAGGGGTCCGGAAGCTCGCCGAAGGTCAGCAGATACCAGACGTCCTCGAGCGATCTCTTCTCGGCCAGCTCGACGGCGGAGTACTGGCGGTAGTGGTAAAAGCCCTCGAGGCCCCGCACGTCCCCCACTGACGTCTCGGCCACCACCACGCCCTTCAGCCCCCGGGGCACGTCGGTGAACGATCCGGCCACCGGCCTCAGCTGGGCGATTCCCATGAGGTCGCGCATGGACACGACGCCTTTGACCTCGTCGCCGGCGACGACCGGTATGTGGCGGTAGCGGCGGTCGGCCAGGCTCGTCCAGGCTTCAGCCACCTCGACGTCGGGGCCGACGCAGTCCGGTCGGGGGGTCATCCAGGCCCCCACCAGGGACTGTTCGGGCTGGGCGCCGGCGGCGGCCGCCCGCACCAGGTCGCGCTCGGTGAGGATGCCGAGGGGCCTCCCGCCCTCCACCACGACCACCGAGCCCACCCCAGCCCCGCTCATCGTCTCCCCCGCCGCCCGCAAGGTGTCGTCGGTGCGAGCGGTTACCGCCGGACTGGTCATCAGCTCTGCCACCGTCCGGATCGTCTGAGTCCCCATCACAACCTCCCTGACGTTCGCTCCGAATGATCCTCAGGATGATCGAGGTTGTCAATGTTGATCCACTGTCAACTACCATGAGTAGATGGTCGATGGAAGCCACTGGATGACCTCGACCGAGGCGGCGGCCAAGCTCGGCGTGAAGCCCCAGACCCTCTACGCCTATGTGAGCCGAGGCCTGTTGAGCAGCCATCCCGCCCCCGGGGGCCGGGCCAGCCGCTTCGACCGAGCCGAGGTCGAGCGGCTGCTCGCCCGCCCCCGCGTGGGGGCCAGGGCCGGCGTGCTCGAGATCGTGGTCGACACCGAGCTGACTCTCATCGACCCGATCGGACGGCTCTACTACCGCGGGGTCGACGCCACCTGGGCGTGTGGTCATCGCAGCTATGAGTGGGTGGCCGAATGGCTTTGGACGGCCCTACGCGACGAGCCGCCGACCTGGCAGGCGACGCCGGCGGCGCTGAGGGTGGGATCGGCGGCCCAGGACGCTCTGCCGAAAGGCGCATCCCTCGTCGAGCGCATGCGGGTCGTCGCCGCCGCCGTGGGCACGGTCGACCCTCTGCGCCACGACCGGCGTCCGGAGGCGGTGGTGGCCACCGGCCGGGCCCTGATCGCCGCCTTGGTCGACTCCCTGCCCGGCCCGTCGTCGGACGCCGTCCTACGGCTGGGCTCGCGCCGGCGGGAGGCGTCCGTGGCCGCCCGGCTCTGGTCGCGCCTCACCGGTGCCGAGGCGACGCCGGCCCGCCTCCGGGCCATGAACGCCGCCCTGGCCTTGATGGCCGACCACGAGCTGGCCGCGTCGACCCTCGCCGCGCGGGCGGCCGCATCCACCTGGGCTGACCCCTACCTGGTCGTGATGGCCGGGCTGGGCGCCATCGGCGGGCCGCTGCACGGGGGGACCTCGGAGGCGATGATGTCCCTCTTCAGCGACGTGGCTGACGGGGTGCCCGCCGACGAGGCCCTGGGCGAGCGGTTGCGCACCGCCGGCTCCGTGCCCGGCTTCGGTCACCCCGTCTACACCGGCCCGGACCCGAGGGCCACCGCCCTGCTGGCCGCCCTGCGCCAATCGCGCCCCCCCGCCGAGCGGTGGCGCACCGTCCAGGCCGTTCTCGACGTCATGGGCGGGCGCCCGTCGCCTCCGCCCAACGTCGACTTCGCCCTGGCCGCCATGGCCCACGCTTACGGCATGGGGCGCGGCGCCGCCGAGGCCATTGCCGCCTTGGCCCGGTGCGCCGGCTGGATCGCCCACGCCATCGAGGAGTATCCGCACCGACTCCGGTTCCGCCCCCGGGCCGCCTACGTCGGCCCCAGCCCCTCTCTGCGGGCGGAAGGAGCGGCGGACGACCCAGGGTGACCCGGGCGGCTCACCCAGCCCGGATCTCGCCCTCCTCCAGCTGCATCCGCTCGTATTCGGTGCCGGTGTCCTCGAACGTCTCGAACTGCAGCACGCCGAGCTCACCGAACTTCTGGCGCAGCCAGCCGTCACCAGCGTCGAGCAGGCCCAGCTTCTTTAGGTTGGGCACGATCTTGGAGAACAGGACCTTGCGGAACTCCATCTGGACCGGGTTGTGCAGCATGATCTCGCTGCATTCACGCACCGGCAGACCCAGCTCCTCCCACACCTCCTGGCTGAGGAACCGGTCGCGCATGCGCAAGGCCGCCTCGTAGCAGAACTCCTGGCGCTCGCGGATTTCGGCCCCGGTCAGGTCGCGGTACGCCTCCTGGAGGGAAAGGACGCCGAACCCGACGTGGCGGGCCTCGTCCGACATCACGTACCGGGTGATCTGCTTGAGGAGGGGATCGGGGCTCATCTGGTACTGGAAGCCGAAGGCGGCCAGAGCCAGGCCCTCGATCATGATCTGCATTCCGAGGTAGGTGAAGTCCCACCGCGGATCGGAGACCACCGCGTCGAGCAGGTCGCGCAGATGCACGTTGATGGGGAACTCCCACTCGAGCTTCTCGCGCAGGTACTTGGAGTACACCTCGACGTGGCGGGCCTCGTCCATCACCTGGGTCGCCGCGTAGTACTTGGCGTCGATCCACGGGACCGACTGCACGATCTTCGCCGTGCACACGAGGGCGCCCTGCTCCCCGTGCATGAACTGGGAGAGGGTCCAGGCGATGCTGGCGTGACCGAGCCGGGCCCGCTCCTCGGCGTTCAGCTTCCCCAACGGTCCCTCGTCGGTGGCACCCAGCGTGTTGAGCGGGTTGTTCGGATCGCGGGCCAGGTCGATCTGGCCTCCCACCGACCAGTCGATGTCAGTCTGGGCGTCCCACTGGGAGTGCTTCGCCTTCTCGTAGAGCTTGTCCAGGGCGGGACGGGCGCCCTTCTCGTAGTCCCACGTGAAGGCGGTGGGGAAGGCGCTCTCGACCTCTCGGATGGCTTCGCGCTTCTCCGCCTCGGAGACGGTGCGCGACAGCTCCTCGATGTCTCCGGAGCGGATCTCAGCGGGGTCCACGACGGCCACACCAGCCTCCTCGTCGATGGCGCCAGCGGTCGCGGCGCGTCTCCAACTTAGGGAAATCTAGGCGGAGACTGACATGACCGTCACCGGTGATGGGCTCCCGGTCGGTATCGCCCGCTATGTCGGCTCCGTCGACCCCTCAGTGAACCCGGCGCTCCCCTGCTCCCCAGTAGCGGGCTCGCAGGACCTTCTTGTCGGCCTTGCCCACCGGGGTCAGAGGCAGGGCATCGACGAAGTCGACCGACTTGGGCGCCTGTATCGGCCCTTTGCGCTCACGGACCAGCGCGACCAGCTCCTCGGCCTGGGCCGCGCCACCCGGTCTCAGAACCACGAGGGCCTTGACCGCCTCCCCCCATTTGTCGTCGGGCACTCCGATCACCGCGGCAGCCGACACCGCCGGGTGGGTGCTGAGGACGTCTTCGATCTCGCGGGGGAAGATGTTGAACCCCCCGCTCACGATCATGTCCTTCTTGCGGTCGACGATGGTGTAGAAGCCGTCGTCGCCCCGCACGGCCACGTCACCGGTCCGCAACCAGCCCCCGGCCAGGGTGGTGTCGGTGAGCTCGGGCTGCTTCCAGTAGCCGGCCATGACCCCCTGGCCCTGGACGCAGATCTCCCCCGGCTCCCCGTCGGGCACGGGCTGGTCGTCGTCGCCGAGGACCGCGACGCGCACCCCGGGAATCGGCCGGCCGCACGAGGCCAGTCGGTCGAGATCGTGGCGGAGATGGTCGGACTTCCACAAGGAGGTGGTTATGCCGGCGCACTCGGTCTGCCCGTACAGCTGGCAGAAGACGGGACCGATCCGGTCGATCGCCTCGGCCAACCTGCTGGGCGAGATTGGGGAGGCCCCGTACATGACGGTGGCGAGGGTGGAGAGGTCGGCCCCATCGAGATCGGGATGGTCGAGTACGGCGTAGATCATGGTGGGCACCAACAGCGCCAGCGAGGCCCGATGGGCGCTCACCCCGGCCAGCCACGCTCCGGGGTCGAATCCCCGTTGGAGGACGACGGTGCCCCCCGCCATCAGGGTCGGGACGATGAGCATGCCGGCTGCGTGAGAGATCGGGGCGCAGGCCAGGTAACGACGCTCCGCTGGCAGGTCCCATCCCAGCGCCACCCCGTACACCATCTGCACCAGGGCCCGCTCCGGCAGCATCACGGCCTTGGGCACGCCTGTCGTGCCGCCGGTGTACAGCAGATAGCCGATGTCCTCCGGGCCGTGGGGACCCGGCCCCAGCCCCGAGGGATCCACGGAAGGAGCGGCGACGGAGATGTCCTCTCCGACCCCGGCCGGACCGAAGGTGAAGACGGCCTCGACGCTGGCAGCCCGCTCCAGGAGCTCTCCGGCCCGCTCCGAGTAGGCCGGGTCGACGAACAGGTAGCGCAGCTCGGCGTCGTCGCAGGCGTACAGGTGGTCCTCGAGGGATCCCAGCGGGTGGAGGGCGGTGTAGCGGCCACCGGACAGCGGCGCCGCCGTCTGGGCCAGCCACACCTCGGGCCGGTTGGGAGACAGGACGCCCACGCCGTCCCCGGGCTGCAGTCCCCGCGAGCGCAGCAAGGCCACCCAGCCTGCGAGGAGCCCGGCCACCCGGCGGTAGCTGAGCTGGCGGCCGTCCTGCTCGAAGGCCACCCGGTCGGGGAAGCGCTCGAGGACACTGACCACCAGCTCGCTGTAGGTGGTGGGGCGGTGCAGGTCACTCATCGCCTCGGCGACCGTACCAGCCGGCGCGCTGTAACGGCCGGGCCCGGTCATACGATTCATTAGTCGGTGCCGCCGCGGACCTGCCGCGCAAGCCGGGGAAGGACCATGGAGCTGCTGACCGTGGAGGTCGAGGATCGCTCCGACCCGGTCATAGTGCGCGTCAGGGGCGAAGCCGACATCGCCACCGCCGCCGATCTCGCCGACGGCCTGTCTGTGGTGGGCGCCAAGAGGCCCGCCCTGGTCGTTCTTGAGCTCTCCGAGCTGGCCTTCATCGACTGCTCGGGAGTGGATGCCATCCTGGGCGCTCGGCATTCACTGGCCGAGGCCGGCTCCGATCTCGTCTTGCGCTGCCCCACCCCGGCCGTGGCTCGGGTGCTCGACCTGCTGTCCGTCGATTACGTGACGAGCTGAGCGTCAGAGGCCCGGCGTGGCCAGCACGTCGAGCTGGGCTGAGGTATCCCCGTCGGTCAGGTGGAGCTGGAGGCGCCCCCGGGCCCGCCGGAGCTCGACGACCACGTTGCGGCACTCGGCCACCCACCGCTCGATGGTTGCCGCCGCCGCGTCGGCCCAGTCGGCCGACGGCAGGGAGACCTCGATGGCAAACGGACTTCCGGCGCACAGGAACCGGCCGGGCAGCTGGACGTCGTCAGACAGGACACAATCCAGGATCAGGATCCCCATCCGCTGCTCGGAGAAGAGGACCCGGCTGCGCACGCGGGTCGTCTGCGCATCTGATGAACGGTCTCGACGCATGGGTCGACGGTGGCAGACGCCGCCGGCCCAGGGAAGAGGACCAAAGTCCTTCCCTAATCTGGTTGGTGGCCGTCGCCGCTTTCCACCACGGCGGGATAGAGGTGGGCCAGCTCACCCGGCTTGATGCGGGCCGACTCGACGAAAGCGTCCACGTCAGCCCGTTTCACCCGGATGACCCGACCGAAGCGGTAGGCGGCGAGTTGGCCCTCGTCGATGACCCGGTAGAGCGTGCGCAACGTGATACCTAGGTAGTTGGCAGCATCCTTCGTGCCCATCCAACCACTCTCGTTGTCCTTCGCCACACTCTGATGCTACTCCGCTGGCGACATTTGGGGGCGGACCATTCTGGCCACCCGACGGCCGGGGACTGTGCTGTGCTTCGGGCGTGCCCCGCCTCCTGGTCGTGCACCACACGTCGTCCCCGACCCTGCACTCGATGTACGAGGCGGTCATGGAGGGCGCCCACGACCCGGCCATCGACGGGATCGAGGTCGTAGCCCGCCCGGCCCTGGTGGCGTCGGCGTCAGAGGTGCTCGAGGCGGACGGTTACCTGCTGGGGACCCCGGCCAACATCGGGTACATGTCGGGCGCCTTGAAGCACTTCTTCGATCAGATCTACTACCCGTGCCTCGAAGCCACGGCCCGCCGGCCCTACGGGGTCTACGTGCACGGCAACAGCGACACCGCCGGAGCGGTGAAGGCGATCGAGTCCATCGCCACCGGCCTGGGGTGGCGGCGGGTCCAAAAGGTGGTGGCCGTCGTGGGCCCTCCCTCCCGCCAAGAGCTGGACGCCTGTCGAGAGCTTGGAGCCGCCGTCGCCGCCGGCCTCCTGCTGGACTCCTGAGCTCAGCTCCCTTCGGTCACCTCGATCAGCTCGCCGGTGGCCACGTCGAACACGAAGCCTCGGGCCGACTTGCTGACCAACCACGGGCACGCCGCCAGCCGTTCGAGGGAGGTGCGCACATCGGCAAAGGGATCGGAGAAGCCTCCCGGCTGCCAGTCAGGCCGCTGCCCCGTCTCGCGCTCGAGGTCGGCGAGCAGGCTTCCGTCGTCGACCTTCTGCATGCCGCAGTCGGTGTGGTGGACGAGGATGGTCTGGCGGGTGCCGAGCGCCCGCTGGCTCAACACCAGCGAGCGGATCACGTCGTCGGTCACCGTCCCCCCGGCGGTGCGGAGGATGTGGGCGTCCCCAACGGCCAGTCCCAGCATGCCGAACAAGTCGAGGCGGGCGTCCATGCACGCCACCACCGCCAGCTGCCGGCGGGGCGCCGCCGCCAGCGACGAGCCGGAGAAGCGGTCGCGGTAGGCGCGCGCAGCGGTGAGGATCTCGTCGTCTGTCACGGCGGCATTCTCGCGGAGGTCGGAGGCCGGCCCGCAAGGTGGTCGGCGGTCCACCCAAAAAGGGGCAACCGCAATTGGAGCGGACGACGGGATTCGAACCCGCGACCCTCACCTTGGCAAGGTGATGCTCTACCAACTGAGCCACGTCCGCGTGTCGGCCCCACCCTACCAGCAGGTCTGGCGCGCCCGGCAGCCCGACGGTCAGGCCGGGCCCTGGGTTCCGGTGTGGCCGAAGCCACCCTCGCCCCGTTCGCTGTCGGGCAGCTGGTGCACCGCCCGGAACGACGCCTGCTCCACGGACTGGATGACCAGCTGGGCGATCCGGTCGCCCCGCCGGACGTGGAAGGGCGTGTCAGGGTCGGTGTTCACCAGGATGACCTGGATCTGGCCCCGGTAGCCGGAGTCGATCAGGCCCGGTGTGTTCAGACAGGTGACCCCATGGCGCGCCGCCAACCCGCTGCGGGGCTGCACAAAGCCGGCGTAGCCGTCCGGGATGGCGACGGCCAGCCCGGTAGGCACCAGGGCCCGCCCCCCGCCTGGGGCCAGGGTCACCTCGGCGGCCGCCACCAGGTCGGCGCCGGCGTCGCCCGGGCGGGCGTAGGACGGAAGGGGAACGTCCGGGTCCAGCCGCACCACCTCGACCTCGATCACCCCGGCACTGTAGGGGGCGGCCTCCAATAGCATCGCTCGTCGTGCTGGCCTGGTTGGACCTCGAGATGACCGGTCTCGACCCCACCCGCGACGTGATCGTGGAGATCGCCAGCCTGATCACCGACGACGACCTGACCGTGCTGGCGGAGGGGCCCGACCTCGTGATCCACGTCGAAGAGGACCGCCTCGGGGCCATGGCCCCGGTCGTGGTCGAGATGCACCGCCGCAGCGGGCTGCTCGACGCCATCCGGTCGTCCACCGTCGGACTGGAGGAGGCAACCGCGTCCACCATCCAGTTCTTCTCGGAGCACCTCAAGGCGGCCGAGGGTCCGCTGTGTGGTAACTCCATCGGCACCGACCGGCGGTTCCTCGCCGTCCACATGCCGGAGCTGGAACGCTTCTTCCACTACCGCTCGATCGACGTCTCGACGGTCAAGGAGCTGTGCCGGCGGTGGTACCCCGAGGCGCTAGCGGCCGCCCCCCACAAGAAGGGTGGCCACCGGGCCTTGGACGACATCCGCGAGAGCGTGGAGGAGCTGAAGCACTACCGCCAGGCCATCTTTCGCCCCCGTTGACCGGTCAGGAGGCGGGGGTCAGAGCTCGTCGGCCCAGGACCGGACCTGCTCCAGGACCCGGACCGGGTCGGCGCCGACCGGCGTGATGCTGAGAACAGTGACGCCGGCTTCCTTCATGGCGGCCATCCGCTCACGCACGTATCCGGGCGGACCGACCAGCGAGGTCTTCTCCAGCAGCTCGGGGGGGACGGCAGCCGCCGCCTTGTCCTTCTTCCCCGACAGGTAGAGGTCCTGGATGGTCGCGGCCTCGTCCTCGTAGCCGTAGCGGCGGGCCAGATCGTTGTAGAAGTTGCGGCCGCGGGCGCCCATGCCCCCGACGTACAGCGCCACCATGGGCCGGGCCGCGTCGCGCAGCCCCTCGAGTCCGTCTCCGATGGCCACCATGCCGCCGGCCACGACCTCCAGTGGCCCTAGCTCGGCCGAGCGGTTGGCCGCCCCCTTGGCCAGCGACTCCCCCCAGACCTCGCCGGCCTTCTCGGGCACGAAGAGGATCGGCATCCAGCCGTCGGCGACCTCGGCGGTCATCTCGACGTTCTTCGGTCCGAGGGACGCCACGTAGATGGGCACGGAGGGTCGTACGGGGTGGGTGATCATCTTGAGGGGCTTGCCCAGCCCGGTGCCCTGCTCCGGAGGGAGCGGCAGGTTGTAGATACCGTCGTGGGTGAGGACCCCCCGCCGCCATGCCGTCCGGCAGATCTCGATGATCTCGCGGGTGCGCTGCAGCGGGCGGTCGTAGGGGACACCGTGCCAGCCCTCGATCACCTGCGGACCGGAGGCGCCGATGCCGAGGATGGCCCGGCCGTCGGAGATGTAGTCGAGCCCGGCGGCGGTCTGGGCCAGCAGGGTCGGCGTACGCGAGTAGATCGGCAGGATCCCCGATCCGATCTGGACTCGCTCGGTCCGCGCCGCCAGGTAGCCCATCATCGTCGGGGCGTCGAAGCCGTAGGCCTCGGCCACCCAGACGATGTCGAGACCAGCCTTCTCCAGCTCGACGACCCGGTCGGCTGCTTCCTTGAAGCCGCCGGCGTAAGAGACCTGCATGCTGAGCCGCACGGAACCCCCCGAGAACCCGATGGTGGGCAGCCGCCACCATGTCGGCCGAGCGCTCATCCTCCCGCCGCTTGACCGTGCGGTCAAGACCGCGGCCTATCCTCATCCGATCCCGCAGGAGGAGGCCGGTCCCGTGAGCGACAGCCAGAGCCAACCGACGATGAGCCTCGAAGAGGCCAACGCCATCCTCACCGCCCCGGGCCAGATGTTCGAGATCGGCCAGGAGACCGTCAGGGGGATCCCCACCCGGGTGTGGAAGAGCGCCCCGCCGACGTTGGCCGCGGTCCTGGAACTGTCACGAGCCCACGGCGACAAGACGTTCCTCGTCTACGAGGACGAGAGAACGACGTTCGAGGAGCACTACCGCCAGGCCGCTGCTCTCGCCGGGGCGTTGATCGAGCGCTACGGGGTGGGGCCCGGTGATCGGGTGGCGATTGCCATGCGTAACTTCCCCGAGTGGGCGGTGGCGTTCTGGGCGACGGCCGCGGCCGGTGCCGTGGTCGTGCCGCTCAACGCATGGTGGACCGCTGACGAGCTCACCTACGGCCTCGAAGACTCCGGATCGAAGGTCCTGTTCGCCGACTGGGAGCGCCTCGAGCGGCTTGCCGAGGACCTCCCCCGCCTGGACATCAGCACGGTGGTCGCCCGGGCCGAGGACGAGATTCCGGCGGGGACCGACCGCTTCGAGCAGGTGGTAGCCGAAGCCGAGCCGGTTACCTCCCTGCCCGACACGGGCGTCGGCCCGGAGGACGACGCCACCATCTTCTACACGTCCGGCACGACCGGGCGTCCCAAGGGCGCCGTCGGAACCCATCGGAACATCTGCACCAACCTCATGAGCCTGTTCTTCGTGGCGGCGAGGGGTGGGCTGCGGGCCAAGGGGCCCGACGCCGCACCGGCCGAGCCGGGCGGGGGCCGCCAGAACGCCTACCTGCTGTCGGTGCCCCTGTTCCACGCCACCGGCTGCCACTCCATCCTGGTGGCCAACACGGCTGCCGGCGGCAAGCTGGTGATGATGCACCGGTGGAACCCCGAGCGGGCTCTCGAGCTCATCGAGCGGGAGCAGATCACGACGTTCGGGGGGGTGCCGGCCATGGTCATGCAGGTACTCGACTCCCCCGACTTCGACAAGCGTGACACCTCCAGCGTGACCAGCATCGGTTACGGCGGGGCCCCCGCCCCCCCTGAGCTGGTGCGGCGGATCAAGCAGCACTTCCCGGTGGGGCAGCCGTCGAACGGCTACGGCCTGACCGAGACGTCCTCGGTCACCACCATGAACAGCGGTGATGACTACGTGCGCAGGCCCGACAGCGTCGGCCCCCCGGTGCCCGTCGTGGAGGTGAAGGTGGTCGACGACGAGGGCCGAGAGCTACCCGTCGGGGCGGTGGGCGAGCTCTGGATCAAAGGCCCCAACGTGGTCCGGGGCTACTGGAACAAGCCGGAGGCCACGGCCGAGACCTTCACCGACGGGTGGCTCCACAGCGGCGACGTCGCCCGCATCGACGAGGACGGCTTCGTCTACATCGTCGACCGGGCCAAGGACATGGTGATCCGGGGGGGCGAGAACGTCTACTGCGTGGAGGTGGAGGCGGTCCTCTACGAGCACCCTGCCGTGGCTGACGCCGCCGTGATCGGCATACCGCACGAGGTGCTCGGGGAGGAGGTCGGCGCCGTCGTTCAGCTGCGCCCCGGCGCCACCGCCACCGAGGAGGAGCTGAGGCGCCACGTCGCCACCAAGCTGGCGGCGTTCAAGGTGCCGGTGAAGATCTGGTTCCGCGACGAGGAGCTGCCCCGCAACCCCGCCGGCAAGATCCTCAAGCGCGAGCTCAAAGCCGAGCTGATCGGGTCCTGAATCAGATGGAGCCCGGGCCGGGCCCGGGCTCCATCATTCACAACTGCGCCGTTCCGGCGGCTGCTCAGCTGGGCTGAGGAACGATGCGGATGTAGGGCTTGGGCTCCTTCCACCCGTCGGGGAACAGCTTCTTGGCATCGTCGTTGCTGACGGCGCCACCGATGACGACGTCCTCGCCCGGCTTCCAGTTCACCGGGGTGGCGACCTTGTGCTTCGACGTGAGCTGGAGGGCGTCGAGGGCCCGCAGGACCTCGTCGAAGTTCCGTCCCACACTCATCGGGTAGATGAGGACGAGCTTGATCAGCTTGTCGGGCCCGATGACGAAGACGTTGCGGACGGTCTGGTTGTCGGCCGGGGTGCGCGACTTGGGGTCGCCCGACACGTCCGCCGGCAGCATCCCGTAGGCCTTGGCCACCTTGAAGTCGGCATCGGCGATCATCGGGTAGGTGACCTTGGCCCCCTGGGTCTCCTCGATGTCCTTGGCCCATTCCTTGTGGTCGTTGACCGGGTCCACTGAGAGGCCGATGATCTTGACGCCGCGCTTGTCGAACTCGGGCTTGATCTTGGCCATGTAGCCGAGCTCGGTGGTGCAGATCGGCGTGAAGTCCTTGGGATGGGAGAAGAGGACTCCCCAGCTGTCTCCCAGCCACTCGTGGAACTTGATGGTTCCCTCGGTGGTCTCGGCGGTGAAGTCGGGAGCGGTGTCGCCGATCTTCAGGGTCATATGGCGGTTCTCCTACGCTTAGCCGTGCTTTCGGTCGCGCACGTTAGCCCGTGGCAGAGCAATTGTCGACTTGTCTGATCGGCTTTTGCGGGAATCCGCTTCGCCGGTCGGCGGAGGCGGGCAGGGCAGGGCGGATTGTTGGGTGGGCCTGGTTATACTCGCCGGCCGGATCCCATCCGGGTTCCGCCGTCCGCGCCGCCGGTCGACGCCGGCACTGCTGGAGGAGTCGATGCCCGACACCGCTGCCCACACCTCCGTGGCCGAGGCCGACACCGGCCGAATCGACCCTGTCGAGGAGGCCGAGCTCGTCGAGGACGAGCTGCTCGTCGAGGAGATCTCCATCGACGGCATGTGCGGCGTCTACTAGGCCCACCCCCCTCCCACCCATGCCGGCGAGGACCGACGAGGCTCGGGGCACATTCGAGCTCGCCAACGCCTACCAGCTCGATGACCGGGTAGCCATCCGCCCGGAGCCCTTCGGGGCCCTGGCCTACCACTACGGCAACCGCCGCCTCGTCTTCCTCCGAGCTCCCGAGCTGGTCGAACTCGTCCGCATCCTGGCCGACCATCCCTCGGCCGAGGCGGCCATGGCCGCGGCGGGCATCCCGGACAGGAGAAGGGCCGCCTTCGGGCGGGCGTTGGCCTCGCTCGAGGCCGCCGAGGTGATCCGTGCCCGCTGAGCGTGGCGCCAGCCGTTCGCTGGCCACCGAGATGAAAGCCGGCCTCGACGCGCCCATCTGCCTCACGTGGGAGATGACCTACGGCTGCAACCTGGCCTGCGTCCACTGCCTTTCCAGCTCGGGCCGGCGCGACCCGGCGGAGCTGACCACCGCCGAGGCCCGGGCCGTCATCGACGAGCTGGCCCGGATACAGGTCTTCTACGTGAACATCGGCGGAGGCGAGCCCACCATCCGGCCCGACTTCTTCTCCCTGGTGGAGTACGCGGTCGGCCACGGCGTCGGGGTGAAGTTCTCCACCAACGGCACCCGGATCACCCCTGACCGGGCCCGCTATCTGGCGGGGCTGGACTACGTGGACGTGCAGATCAGCATCGACGGCGCCACCGCTGCCACCAACGATCTCATCCGGGGCGACGGCTCGTATGCCGCCGCCAGGCAGGCCATGGACCACCTGGCCGCCGCCGGGTTCGGCGCCTTCAAGATCAGCGTGGTGGTCACCAGGCACAACGTCGCCGAGCTCGACGGCCTCGAATCGCTCGCCGCCGCCTACGGCGCCCAGCTTCGGCTCACCCGGCTGAGGCCCTCCGGCCGGGGGGCCGACAGCTGGGCCTACTTGCACCCCACCGCCGAGCAGCAGCGCCGTCTCTACCGCTGGCTGCTCGAACGGCCCCATGTGCTCACCGGGGACTCGTTCTTCCACCTGTCCGCCCTGGGCGAGGCCCTGCCCGGGCTGAATCTGTGCGGGGCGGGCCGGGTCGTGTGTCTCATCGACCCGGTCGGGGACGTGTACGCCTGCCCGTTCGTTCTCCACCCGGAGTTCCGAGCCGGCAGCGTGCGTGACCCCGGCGGGTTTGGCCGGATCTGGCGTGAGTCCGAGCTGTTCACCGGACTGCGCTCACCGACCAGTGCCGGCGCCTGCTCCACCTGCGGCTCGTTCGATGCCTGTCAGGGCGGGTGCATGGCCGCCAAGTTCTTCACCGGCATCCCCCTCGACGGCCCCGACCCGGAATGCGTCTTCGGTCACGGGGAGCTGGCCCTCGCCGGGGTGGCCCCCGGCTCCGCCCCCGCTCCGGGCCCCGGCCACTCGCGGCCCTCCCCGGTCTCGGTCCGACTCGGCCGCCGGGCCTGAACCCCGCTGAGCGCGCTCCTCACCACCGTCGACCTCGGGCCCCGCCCGGCCCGCAACCGCGTGGTGTTCGGGCCCCACGAGACGAACCTGGCCCGCCGGCGCTCGGTGTCGGACCGGCACGTGGCCTACTACCGGCGGCGGGCGGCGGGCGGCGCCGGGGTCATCGTCGTGGAAGAGGCCTCCGTCCACCCGAGCGACTGGCCCTACGAGCGTTGCCCTCTCGCCTCGGAGTCGGCGGAGGGCTGGGCGGCGGTGGCGGCCGCCTGCCGCGACGAGGGGGCGCTCGCCCTGGCGGCCCTCGGGCACGCCGGGGGTCAGGGCTCGAGCGCCTACAGCCAGGCTCCGCTGTGGGCGCCGTCGCGGGTGCCGGAGGTCTCCACCCGTGAGGTACCCAAATGGATGGAGGCCTCAGAGATCGCCGAGGTGGTGGAGGCCTTCGGCGCCGCCGCCGCCCTGGCGACGGCGGCGGGCATGGACGGCGTGGAGGTGAACGCCGGCCAGTTCAGCCTGGTGCGCCAGTTCCTCTCCGGTCTCACCAACCACCGCCAGGACGAATGGGGCCAGGACAAGACCCTCTTCGCCCGCCAGATCCTCGAGGCGGTACGGGCCGCGGTGAGCCCATCGACCATCGTGGGCCTACGCCTGTCCTGTGACGAAATGGCTCCCTGGGCCGGTTTGGTTCCGAGCTCGGCGATCGAGGTGGCAGGGTCACTGTCGGCCCTCGTCGACTACGTGACGGTGGTGCGCGGCTCGATCTACACCGCCTCGGCGACCCGCCCCGACGGGCACACCCCTCCGGGATTCAACATCGATCTCGCCGGCGAGGTGCGCTCCGCCCTCCCGTCGACGACCAAGGTCGTGGCCCAAGGGTCGATCGTCGACGTCGGTCAGGCCGAGGACGTGGTGGCGGGCGGCCGGGCCGACCTGGTCGAGATGACCCGGGCCCAGATCGCCGACCCCGACCTGGTCGCCAAGATCCAAGCCGGTCAGCCCGACCGGGTGCGGCCCTGCATCCTCTGCAACCAGGCATGCCAGGTGCGCGACGTCCGCAACCCGATAGTGAGCTGTGTGGGAGAGCCTCGCTCGGGCCACGAATGGGAGGATCCCCCTACCGAGCAGGCGACCACCGCACCCGTCGACGTGCTGGTCGTCGGCGCCGGTCCGGCCGGGCTCGAGTGCGCCCGCGTCGCCGCGGCCAACGGGCACCGGGTGCAGGTGGCCGACGCCCGGGCCAGGCCCGGCGGCATGATCCGAGTCGCCGCCGCCGGGTCGGGCAGGGAGCGCCTGGCGGCTCTGGCCGACTGGCTGGAGGCGGAGTGCGGGCGCCTGGGGGTGGGTTTGCAGACCGGGCGTTCGGTCACAGCAGAGGATATTGAGCGGTTCTCCGGCCACGTCGTGTTGGCCACCGGGTCCGTTGCCGGGTGGAGGGCCTATGAGGTCGACCCGGGCGCGGCGGTGTTGTCGGCGGCCGACGTCCTCGAAGAGGTGAACGACGGCCGGGACCCGCTTCCCCGGGGCCCCGTCGCGGCTTGGGATCCCATCGGAGGGCCCATCGCCATCTCCATCGCCGAGCTTCTCGCCGGAAGGGGCCGGACCGTCAGTCTCGTCACTCCCGACCTCATTCCTGGCAACGAGCTGTCGCGTTCGGGCGATCTTGCACCCGCCAACACCCGGCTGCAGGCTGAGGGCGTGGCCCTCGAACGACGCTCGTTGTTGCGCGCCGTCCACAGCGGCCACCTGACGGTGGAGGACCGGTTCAGCGGGGAGCGACGCGACATCGCCGCCGTCGCCCTCGTCGACTGTGGCTACCGGCTGCCCGACGATCGCCTCTGGAAGGCATGCGGGGAGACCCCGACCCGGGTCGGTGACGCGGTGGCGCCGCGGTCCGTCTACGAGGCGGTGCTGGAGGGGCGGCGGGCCGCCCTCGCCGTCGGCGCCTCCTCGCTGAGCCGCCACTCGGTGCCGGCGCCGTGAGCACCCGGTACCGGCTGCTGTTCTCGCCGTTGCGGATCGGCCCGGTCGTCGTGCCCAACCGCATCGTCTTCTCCGCCCACCTGACCAACTACGCGGAGGACGGGCTTCCCTCCGAGCAGCACCCGGCCTACTACGCGGCCCGGGCGGCAGGCGGAGCGGGGCTGATCATCACTGAGGAGCACTCGGTCCATCCCACCGACTGGCCGTACGAGAAGCTGATCCACGGCTACCAGCCGGCGGTGGTGCCCGGCTACCGTCGGATCACCGAGGCCGTGCACCGGCACGGCACCCCGATCTTAGCCCAGATCAACCACAACGGGGGCCAGGCATCCGGCATGTACACCCGCCTGCCGGTGTGGGCGCCCTCCCCGGTCGCCGACCCGCTCTTCCGCGAAGTCCCCAAGGAGGTCGACCGGTCGGAGATCGCCGAGATAGTCGCCGGCTACGCCACCGTCGCCGCACACTGTCGGGCGGGCGGCTTCGACGGCATCGAGCTGCAGTGCTCGCACAGCTCGATCGTGCGAGGCTTCCTGTCGCCGGCGACCAACCGACGCACCGACTCCTACGGCGGCATGCTGGAGAACCGGGCCCGGCTCCTGCTCGAGATCACCGCTGCCGTCCGCGAGGAGATCGGGCCGTCTCTCGCCCTCGGAGTCCGGCTCTGCGGCGACGAGCTGATCGAGGGCGGCTCGACGATCGAGGATGCGGTGGAGGTTGCCCGCCTGGTCGAGGAGCAGGGCATGGTGGACTACGTCAACACCTCGATCGGGGTGGCCACCGCCTCGCTGTTCATGATCGAGGCGTCCATGCACGTCCCCCCGGGGTACGCGTTGTTCATCCCGTCCGCCATCCGCAAAGCGGTCGACCTCCCCGTGGTCGGGGTGGGCAGATTCAAGGATCCCCTGCAGGCCGAGCGAGCCCTCGAGGAGGGTCATTGCGACCTGGTCGGGGTGGTCCGGGGACAGATCGCCGACGCCGACTTCGCCGCCAAAGCGCGGGCCGGGCGGGCCGAGGAGATCAGGCTGTGCCTCTCCTGCAACCAGGAGTGTGTCGGCCGGATGGGGCTCAACCGGTGGTTGGGCTGCATCGAGAACCCGCGCACCGGCCGCGAGAGCCTTCCCGGAGCGATTGACGCTGGCCGCCCGCGCCGGGTCGTGGTGGTGGGGGCGGGCCCGGCCGGGCTGCAAGCCGCCATCGCCGCCGCCCGCCAGGGCCACCACGTCGTCGTGCTCGAGCGTCAGTCGGAGGCGGGGGGCCAGGCCCGCCTGGCCGCCGCCGTTCCCAACCGGGCCGAGTTCGGTGACATCGTCCGCAACCAGCTGTGTGAGGCGGGGGCGCTCGGAGTGGAGATCCGCTACCGAGTCGAGGCCGACGCCGGGGTGGTCACGTCCCTGCGGCCGGACGCGGTGGTGGTGGCCACTGGAGCCGAGCCGGCTCTCCCCTACTGGGTGCCGGCCGAGGACGCTCGCTCGGTTCGGGTGGCCGACGTGCGCCATGTGATCGAGGGCGGCGCCTCCCCCGAGGGCTCCGTCGTGGTCATCGACGAGCTCGGATTCCACCAGGCCACGAGCGTCGCCGAGCTTCTCGCCGACCGCGGCTGCCGGGTTGAGGTGGTAACCCCCGGAATGGTGGTCGGCCAGGATCTCGGCATCACCCTGGATCTCGAGAACTGGAACATCCGGGCGGCGGCCAAGGGGATCGCCCAGAGCACGGATCTGGTCCCCATGGGGATCGAGGGTGACGAGCTGGTGCTGTTGCACCATCCGACCGGCGCCCACCAGCGCCGCCGGTGTGACTGGGTCGTGCTGGCGGTCCCCCCGGCGCCCGCAGAAGGCCTCTACCACGAGCTGCGGGCGGCGGGGATGGTCGTGCAGCGGGTCGGCGACTGCGTCGCCCCACGTCGGGCTCACGCCGCCGTGGTCGAAGGCGACCGGGTCGGAGCCTCGCTGTGATCGCGGTCGTGGTCGTGAGAGGAGGAGCGCTGCCGGCCGGAGCGGACGAGACCGTGGCCGAGGCGGGGGGCCGGGCCCTGCTCATCGGGGACGGCACGGCGGCGGCGGCGGCCGACCTGCGGGCCGAGGTCCGCCAGGTGGAGATCGTCGAGGCCGGCCCGTTCGCGCCCGGCGCCTGGTCGGCGGGCCTGGCCGCCCGGCTGGCGCGCGAGCAGCTGGTCCTGCTGCCGGCCTCACCTGACGGTCGCGACCTGGCCCCTCGGCTGGCCCACACCCTCGGCCGGCCGTTGCTGGCCGGGGCCCTCGAGGTCTCGGCCCAGCGGGCGGTCCTGGCCCGGCAGGGCGGCCTCGTCGCTGAGGAGCACCCCATTGCCGGCCCGGCGGTGGTCACCCTGGTGCCGGGCGTGCGGGGCGTCGAGCCCTTGCCGGCGGGCTACCGACCCCCCGAACCTGGCGTCGTGACGTTGAGTCCCGGGGCGGCGGGCGTCCACGACGCCGAGGTGGTCGAGGTGAGCCCCCCGGACCCCTCCACCATGGACCTGGCCGAGGCCCCCTTCATCCTGGCCGGTGGGGCCGGCCTCGGCTCCGAGGAAGCGTTCCGGACCCTCGAGAAGGTGGCGGGGGCGCTCGGAGCGTCGATGGGGGCGACCCGGGTGGTGACCGACTTCGGCTGGGTCCCGTTCGAACGCCAGATCGGCACGACCGGGGTGGCCGTCGACCCGGAGGTGTACGTGGCCTTCGGCATCTCCGGCGCCGTCCAGCACACCTCGGGGCTAGGCGACCCCGAACACATCATCGCCGTCAACACCGACCCCAGCTGCCCGATGATGGCCATGGCCGAGGTGGCCATCGTGTCCGACGCCCCCGCCGTGCTCACCGAGCTGGCGGCAAGGCTCGAAGCATGAGCCCCCAGACCTTCGACGCCGTGGTCGTCGGCGCGGGCCCGGCCGGGTCGGCGGCGGCCCTCGAGATCGCCCGAGCTGGACGGTCTGTGGCCCTCATCGAGCGGGGTCCGTTCCCCGGCGCCAAGAACATGTTCGGTGGAGTCGTCTACGGACGGATCCTCGACACCCTCGTGCCCGGATGGTGGGAGCAGGCCCCCGTCCAGCGGTGGGTCACCCGCCGGGCGACGATGGTCATGACACCGACGCAGGCCCTCACCATCGACTACCGGACCGACAGCTGGTCGCGCCCGCCGTACAACGGGGCGACCGTCTACCGCGCCGACTTCGATCCGTGGCTGGCCGGGCTGGCCCAGGACGCCGGGGCCGAGCTCATCTGCTCGACGACGGTGACCGGGCTGATCCGGGAGGCGTCGGGCCGGGTCAGGGGGGTGCGCACCGACCGCCCGGACGGGGAGATCACCGCCCAGGTGGTGCTGGCCTGTGATGGGGTCAACTCCTTCCTCGCCAAGGAGGCCGGCCTCTACCCCCACGCCGACCCCGGCCATTTCACCTTGGGCGTGAAGGAGGTGCTCGCCCTGCCCCGCGAGGAGATCGACACCCGCTTCGGACTGAGCGGTCTCGAAGGGGCCGACTTCGAGATCATGGGCTGCACGGGCGATATCCCGGGCGGGGGGTTCCTCTACACCAATCTCGACACCCTCTCGGTCGGCGTCGTGCTCCGGCTGACCGGCCTGACGAAGTCCGGTCGCCGCCCCGAGGAGGTCATCGCCGGGATGAAGTCGCACCCGGTGATCGCCCCTCTCGTGGCCGGGGCCGAGCTGAAGGAGTACTCCGGCCATCTCATCCCGGAAGGCGGCTACGACGCCATGCCCCAGCTGTCCGGGGACGGAATCCTCGTGGCCGGGGACGCCGCCGCCCTCACCCTCGCCGCGGGCATCTGGCTCGAGGGGGTCAACTTCGCCATCGGCTCAGGAGCAGCGGCGGGGGCCACCGCGGCGGACGCCCTGGCCAAGGGGGACACCGGCCCGGCCGCCCTCTCCGCCTACCGGAGGCGCCTGGAGGGCAACTTCGTGCTGGCCGACCACCGCAAGCTGCGACGGGCACCCGACTTCATCCTGTCCGAGCGGGTGCAGCACCGTTACCCGGCGATGGTGTGCGGCCTGGTGGAGGACCTGTACACCGTCACCAACCCCCAGCCGAAACCGGGCGGCCTGCGCGCCGCCCGCCGCCAGATGCGCAAGGCGGGGGTCACCCTCTGGGACCTGGCCCGCGACGGTTGGACGGCGTGGAGGACGTTCGGTTGAGCGCGCTGTCGCAGGTCGGCTTCGAGGACCGAATGGCCACGGTCGAGTTCCGGGTGGCGCCGGACGCCCACATCGTCGTGGACGGCGACCAGTGCCGGGGCTGCACCACCCGTGAGTGCGTGACGGCCTGTCCGGCGCACCTGTTCGTGCCCACCGCCGACGGCGGCATCCTCTTCAACTACGAGGAGTGCTTCGAGTGCGGCACCTGCTACATGGTCTGCAACCGCGCCGGCGCCATCAGCTGGCGCTATCCGGAAGGCGGCTGCGGGGTCGTCTTCCGGCGGGGGTAGCCGGTGCCCACCGTCGCCGCCGCCGTGAAGTGGGTGGACCGCCGCCCGGAGGTCGACCCCCTGACCGGTGCCGTCACCACCGACGCCCGAACCTCGGGGATGTCGGAAGCCGACCGGGCCGCGGTGGAGTGGGCTCTCCGGTTGGGCGAGCGCTGGAGCTGGGAGACTCTCGTCGTCACGGCCGGCCCCCCGATCGCCGAGTCGGTCCTTCGGGACTCGCTGGCGGCCGGCGTCGACCGGGCGGTGCGGGTCGACTGCCGGGCCGACCTTCCCAGTCCACGGGTGGCGGCCGCCCTCGCCCCGGCTCTCTCGGCCGTTGATGTCGTCGTCTGCGGGGACTGGAGCCTCGACCGGGGGTCGGGCTCGGTGCCCGCGTTCCTGGCCGCTGACCTGGGCGCCGCTCAGGCTCTGGGGGTGGTGGCGATCGAACCAGCCGGCCCCGCCATCGTCGATGCGGAGCGGCGCCTCGACGGCGGGCGGCGCGAGCGTCTCCGGGTGACGGCCCCGGCCGTGATCTCGGTGGAGGGAGCGAGCGCCCGGCTGCGGCGAGCGTCCCTCAGCGGTGTGCGGGCGGCCCAGCGGGCACCGCTCACCACCATGGCGGGACCCGAGAATGGAGACCACGGTGGCGGCGCCCTGCGCCGAGGACCGCTCCGGCCCCGCCCCAAGGTCCTGCCCCCGCCCGACCCGTCCCTTCCCCCCCGGGACCGGATCCTGGCCCTGACCGGATCGCTCGTCGAGCGGACCCCCCCGCAGCGGTGGGCCCTCGAGCCGTCGCAGGCCGCCGAGCGCATCATCGACCAGCTGCGGGCGTGGGGAGTCGGTGCCCAGTGACCGTCGCCCGCCTCGCCGAGCTGTGCTGGACGGACCTGACGGGGGACGGGCCGCCGATCCTCGCAATACCGCTTGGGGCCACCGAGCAGCACGGACCCCACCTGCCCCTCGGAACCGACACGTTGGTCGCCGAGGCTCTGGCGGGACGGCTGGCGGCCCACCGGACCGACGTGGTGGTGGCTCCCCCGCTCCCCTACGGCTCGAGCGGGGAGCACTCCGGTTTTCCCGGCACCATCTCGATGGGAGCCGAGGCCCTCGAGCACGTGGTGGTCGAGTTGGTGCGCTCGGCCGACGCCTTCTCCGGAGCCGTTCTGGTGTCCGGCCACGGCGGCAACGCCGACCCCTTGGCCCGGGCCGTGGCCCGCCTCCGCCGCGAGGGACGACGGGCGGTGGCGTGGTGGCCCCAGGCCCGCTGCCTGCCCGCCGACGCCGATGCCCACGCCGGGCGGACCGAGACGTCACTGGTGCTGGCCCTGGCGCCCGAGCAGGTGAGGACCGCCGCGGCCCGCCCCGGCGAGCGGCGGCCATTGCCGGAGATCCTGCCGACGCTGCGGCGGGAGGGAGTGGCGAGCGTGGCCCCCAACGGGGTGCTCGGGGATCCCTCCGGCGCCACCGCGGCCGAGGGCGAGGCGATCCTCGCCGGGCTGGCTGCCGACCTGATGGGCAGGGTCGCCGACGAGTTCGGAGGTCAGCGATGACGGACGGGCCGGTGGCGGTGGTGACCGGGGCCGCCCGCGGCATCGGGGAGGCCGTGGCCAGGTCCCTGGCGGATGCCGGCTGGCGACTGGTCCTCGTTGACGTCTGCGACGACGACCCAGCCCTCGCCTATCCCCTCGCCACCCGGAAGCAGCTGGACCAGGTGGCCGCCGCCACCGGCGGCCTGGCGGTCGTCGGCGACGTCCGGTCCCAGTCCGACCTCGATGCGTCCGTCCGGCAGGCGACGGAGCGCTTCGGCCGGCTCGACGCCGCGGTGGCCGCCGCCGGGGTGATGGCGGGCGGCCGGACGGCCTGGGAGACGCCGGAGGAGGCATGGCGAGCGGTCATGGCCGTCAACGTCGAGGGCGTCTGGCGCCTGGCCCGGGCGGCCGTTCCGGCCCTGCTGGCCCGGCCCCGCCCCCGCTCCGGTCGGTTCGTGGCCATCTCGTCGGTGGCCGGCATGTCGGGCATGCCGTTGCTGGCCGCCTACTCGGCGGCCAAGCACGCCGTCGTCGGGCTGGTGCGCAGCCTGGCGGCCGAGCTCGGGCCCGAGGGGATCACCGCCAACGTGGTCTCTCCGGGGTCCACCACCACGGCGATGCTGGAAGCCAGCGCCCTCGTCTACGACCTGGCTGACACGACTTCGTTCGTGCAGCACCACCTGATCCCCCGGCTGATCGAGCCGGCGGAGGTGGCGGCCATGGTGGCCTGGCTGGTGGGCCCGGCCAGCTCGGCGGTGACGGGCGCGGTGCTGCCGGTCGACGCGGGGATGTCGGCCTCCACATGACACGATGAGCCCGCCATGAGCGCTGCCAGCTTCGCCGACCGCAGCCTTCCGGAGGAGCTGCGCCGCATGGTCGTGGGGCGCCAGCGTGAGGTGGAGGTGGTGGTGGCGGCCCTGGCCGCCGGGCGCCACGTCCTGCTCGAGGGCCCTCCGGGCACCGGGAAATCGACCCTGCTCCGGGCGGTCGCCCACGTCGCCGGCGTCGGCTTCGAGTTCGTGGAGGGCAACGCCGAGCTGACACCGGCGCGCCTCGTCGGCCACCACGACCCCAGCCGCGTCATGTCGGAGGGCTACACCGACGCCATCTTCGTGGACGGCCCCCTCGCCTCGGCCATGCGCTCGGGGTCCCTCCTCTACATCGAGGAGATCAACCGGGTCCCGGAAGAGACCCTCAACGTGTTGATCACCGTCATGTCCGAGGCCGAGCTGAACGTGCCCCGCCTGGGCCGGTTGGCCGCCGCCGACGGCTTCCGGCTGGTGGCCGCCATGAACCCCTTCGACGCGGTGGGCACCGCCCGCATCTCCTCGGCTATCTACGACCGGACCTGCCGGGTGCTCATGGGCTACCAGGGCGCCGGGGACGAGGTGGAGATCGTGTCGCGCGAGGTCGGCGACGCCGACCCTGAATGGGTCGCCAACGTGGTCGAGGTGGTGCGCCTCACCCGCCAGCACCCCGATGTTCGGGTGGGTTCGTCGGTGCGCGGGGCGGTGGACACCGTGCTGGTGGCCGGCAGCCTGGCCCGCCTGCGGGGATCGACACCTGAGGACCCCTCGGTCGGCCTCGACGCCGCCCAGGCCGGCTTGTCCGGGCGCATCCGTCTCCACGAGGGATCGGCGCGCACGGCCGAGGAGATCGTCACCGAGCTGTGGCGTCAGGTCTTCACCGCCGACGGCTCGCCCCGTGCGGCGACCGCCTCCGCCGGAGAGCCGGGCGGCCCCCCGGGTGACGGCCAGGGAAAAGCCCCGCCCCCTCCCGGCTGAAACCCGGGAGGGGCTCTCCACCCGCCGCACGCGATCCGGCCAACGGCGAGCCCCGGCCGGCGACGACCTCTCGACGGGAGCTGGCCTCCCGTTCGTCGAGCTTCGTGCGCATCTCCCCGGCGGTGGGCACCCTGGACGACGCCGCCTTCGACGAGGAGCTGGCGTCGGACCCCGATGTGGCCCTCGGGCTGCTGGCCGACATGGCTTCGGCCACCGACCCGCAGCTGCGCCAGCTGGCCCGGCGACTGGCCGGACGGGTGCTGGTCCACCTGGCGCGGGGCGGCCCGGCCCGGGCCGGCGGCGTCGGGCGGCTGCGGGTGGCCCCCATGCAGGACGGCGGCGATGTTGACTTCGACTCGAGCATGGACGCCCTCCTCGGCGCCGCCGCCCGACGATCGAGTCCGTCCCTCACCGACCTGCGGGCCCGGCAGTGGGCCCGCCCCACCACCGGGTTGTGCCTGCTGGTCGACCGCAGCGGCTCGATGGGCGGGCGCCGCCTCGCCACCGCGGCGTTGGCCGCCGCCGCCGTGGCCTTTCGCGCCCCGGGGGACTACTCGGTCGTCACCTTCGCCGAAGAGGTGACGCTGGTGAAGGGCCAAGACGAGGAGCGCCCCGTCGAGGCCGTCGTCGACGACATCCTCGCCCTGCGGGGCAGGGGAACGACGAACCTCGCCGCCGCCCTCGACGAAGGGCGGGCCCAGCTGTCGCGGTCGCGGGCAACGCACCGGGGGATGCTGTTGATCTCGGACTGCCGGGCCAACACCGGCGCCGACCCGCTGCTGGCCGCCCGGGCCGTGGACCGGCTCATGATCCTGGCCCCAGCCGGAGACTCCGCCGAAGCGCGGGCCTTGGCCGACGCGGTCGGCGGCCGTTGCGTCGAGATCTCCGGCCCGTCCTCGGTCCCCGCCGGCCTGGCCGCCCTGGTCGGCAGTTGACCTTTCCGCCGGGCACGTCCCCGCCCCCCGACGGGCACGACGCCGGCTTCCCCGAGGGCTTCGCCATCGTCCTCGCCGCCGACACCAGGGTGACCGACGGCGGGCGGGTGCTCATCGGCGGCTCGCCCATCCGGATCCTGCGCCTCACCCCCTCCGGGGCCGAGGTGGTGCGGCGATGGTCCGGCCCCGAAGGCGGGCCGGTGCCGGGGGCGGCCGCGGCCACCCGCCTCGCCCGCCGGCTCCTCGACGCCGGAATGGCCCACCCCCGTCCCGGGCATCCCCGGCTCGGAGCTGCCGACGTGACCGTGGTCATCCCCGTGCGCGACCAGCCAGGCCCGTTGACGCAGCTGTTGGACGGGCTGACCGGTCACCCCGACCGTCCGGACATCGTCATCGTCGACGACGGGTCCGCCGACTCCGGGGCCGTCGCCCGCATCGCCGGGCGCTTCGGGGCGAGGTTGCTCAGGCTGGAGGCCTCATTGGGGCCCGGCGCCGCCCGCAACCGCGGGTGGAAGACGGCCACGACGGCCGCGATCGCCTTTCTCGACGCCGACTGCTCGGTGGTCGGTCCGTGGCTCGACGGGCTGCTCGGCCACCTGAACGACCCCTGCGTCGCCCTCTGCGCCCCCCGGGTCGTCGCCGTGCGCGGTGACGCGCCGGGGTGGCTGGCCGCCTATGAGACCTTCCGCTCGCCGTTGGACCTGGGCCCGGTGGAGGCACCGGTCCGGCCCCGGGGCCGGGTGGCCTACCTACCGGCCGCCGCTCTGCTCGCCCGCCGATCCGCCCTAGAGGCGATCGGCGGGTACGACGAGTCCCTCAGCGTCGGGGAAGACGTCGACCTGGTGTGGAGACTGGTGAGCGCCGGTTGGGTGGTCCGCTACGAGCCCGCCGTCGAGGTGGGTCACATCTGCCGTCCGTCAATCACCTCGTGGCTTGCTCAACGGGTCCGCTACGGCACCTCGGCGGCGGCGCTCGACCAGCGCCACCCCGGCGCGGTGGCGCCGCTGACCGTCGGAGGGTGGAGCGCCCTGTCGTGGGGCCTGGCCGGGGTCGGCCTGCCGCGGCTGGCGGCGGCGGTGGCGACGGGTACGACCCTGGCTCTCCCCCGCCGGCTGCGTGGTCTGGAGCACCCCTGGCGGGAGGGGCTACGCCTCGCCGGCTTCGGTCATCTGGCCGCCGGTCGTGTGGTCGCCGACGCCGTCCGCCGGGCGTGGTGGCCGCCCGCCCTGGTCGCCGGGGCCGTCTCACGCCGAATGCGGCGGGGCGTGATGGCCGCCGCCGTGCTCCCTCCCCTTCTGGAATGGGCGACAGGTCAGCGGCCCCTCGACCCCGCCCGGTGGGCGGCGCTCAGGTTGGCCGACGACCTCGCCTACGGCACTGGGGTGTGGTGGGGGTCGGCCCGGTGCGGCCGGTGGGGCGCCCTGCGACCGGATCTTGCCAACTGGCCGGGGCGGTCCCCGGCTGTCGAACGCCTGGATTGGCGAGGCCCGCAACCGGGGACTTGACGGTGACTAGGGTCCGCGACAGGACGCCCAGGAGGACTCTGTGACCCTCACCATCCGGAGAACCAGGCCCCGGGGGCACCCGGCGGGGAACGGCGCCGAAGTGGTGCACCTCCTCGACCGCCTGGTCCGCAACGTCGAGCACGGCCGGTTCGAGCGAGCGCTTTCGGCCCTGACGGCGGCCGCCGCGGTCGTCACCGGCACCGAGATCTTTCTCGAGCACGACAGCGCCAGCTTCTCCAACCGGATGATGTGGGTTCCGATCGCCCTCACCCCACTGGTGACGGCGGCCGGCATCGGCGGCGTGTTCAGCAAGCGCATCGCCAAGACGGCGCTGCCGGCGGTCTCCGCCGTCGTCGTGGCCAACGGCCTGCAGGGCACCTACCTGCACATGCGAGGAATCGGCGAACGACCGGGCGGCTGGCGGCTGCCCCGCTACAACATCGAGATGGGCCCGCCTCTGTTGGCGCCGCTGCTGTTCACCATGGTCGGGGGGATGGGGATCCTCGCCGCCATCCTCCGTCGTGAGGCCCGAGGTTGAGCGTCGATCCCGATCTCGCCCACCCGGCAGGCCGCCCCCGCTACCCCGGCTACAACGTCCTCGACCAGGCCAGACACTGGGACGACGTCACCAAAGGGGTGGTCCTGGGACGGCTCGGACCGCCCCCGCCCATCCGCTTCTTCTCGCCGGACGAAGAGGCCATCGTCCGCCCGCTGGTCGACCGCCTGCTCGGAATGGACGAGGAGCCACGGGTGCCCGTGGTCGAGATGCTCGACGCCCAGTTGACCGAACGGATCGGGCCGGGCTACCGCCACGACGACATGCCCGACGACTGGGACGCGTGGAAGAAGAGCCTCAAGGCTCTCGACGACGAGTCCCGCCACGTCTACGCCGCCGGCTTTGCCGATCTGACCCCGGGTCAGCAGCGGGACATCCTCCAGAAGGTCCAGGACACCGACGGTGACTGGCGCGGCCTGCCCGCCGCCAAGCTGTGGACGCTCTGGATGCGCAGCGTCTGCCAGCACTTCTACGCCCACCCCTGGGCGTGGAACGAGATCGGCTTCGGCGGGCCGGCGTACCCGCGGGGCTACAAGGACCACACCCTGAAGTCGAGCCGTGAGCCCTGGGAGGTCGCCGAGGTGGACGCCTTCGACCCCGAGCCCTGGGCCCAGCGGGTTGAGAAGGCCAAGCGCCGCCAGCAGTGAACCGGGTTCGGCGGCGAAACGAATCGGCCTGGCTCATCCCCAAAGGTGACGAGCGGACCAACCACCGCCTCAGAGCGGACATGCGCCGCTTCGAGGACGCCGACGAGGTCGACGTTGCCGTCGTT
This sequence comes from Actinomycetota bacterium, assembly GCA_021325435.1. Classification (GTDB taxonomy): domain Bacteria; phylum Actinomycetota; class Acidimicrobiia; order Acidimicrobiales; family JAJPHE01; genus JAJPHE01. The sequence continues at coordinate 42,015 of JAJPHE010000047.1, forward strand.
GGCTGCGGCGCCGGCGGCGGGGTCCTCACCCAGCGCCTGGCCCGGGCCGGATGGAAGGTGGTGGCCTTCGACGCCGGCCCCTTCTGGGATCCGGACGCCGACTGGGTCAGCGACGAGGCCGGCTCCCACCACCTCTACTGGACCGAGCCCCGTGTCATTGGGGGCGACGACCCCGTGCCCCTCGGCAACAACAACTCCGGGCGGGGTGTCGGCGGCTCCATGGTTCATTTCGCCGGGTACGCACCCCGCTTCCATCCGTCGGACTTCCGCACCTACAGCACCGACGGCGTCGGGTTCGACTGGCCCATCTGCTACGACGACCTGGAGCCCTACTACCGCCAGATGGAGGAGGAGCTGCCGGTCGCGGGCCAACGGTGGCCCTGGGGCAAGCCCCACAGCTATCCGCACTCACCCCACCCCCTCGGCGTGGACGGCGAGCTGTTCCTTCTCGGCTGCCAACGGCTAGGCATCGATGCCCGCGTCGGCCCGGTGGCCATCACCAACGGCCGGTTCGGCAACCGCCCGCACTGCATCTACCGGGGCTTCTGCCTGCAAGGGTGCAAGGTCAACGCCAAGGCATCGCCCCTCATCACCCACGTGCCCGATGCCCTCGCCCACGGCGCCGAGATCCGTCCCAACAGCTTCGTCAGCCGGGTGGCGATCGGCGAGGACGGGCGGGCGGCGGGCGTCGTGTACTGGAAGGACGGCAAGGAGCGCTTCCAGCGGGCCCGGGCGGTGGCGGTGGCCGGCTACTCGATCGAGACGCCCCGGCTCCTCCTCAACTCGGCGTGCGAGCGATTCCCCGACGGCCTGTGCAACGACCACGACCTGGTGGGCCGCTTCGTCATGGTGCAAGGGGCCGCCCAGACGGCGGGCCGGTTCGAGCACGAGGTACGGATGTACAAGACCCCCCCGCCCGGAGTATCGACCGAGGCGTTCTACGAGACGGACGAGACCCGCGGCGCCAAGCGGGGGTTCTCCATCCAGACGGTGGCGCCGCTACCCATCGCCTGGGCTGAGCACGTGGCGTCGGAGGGGCACTGGGGCCACGTACTGCGCGAGTACATGAAGGACTACATCCACTGGGCGAGCCTCGGGGTTCTGTGCGAGTTCCTGCCCCTCGCCCACAACCGGGTCGTCCTCGCCGACGAGACCGACCGCCACGGCCTACCGGTCGCCAAGTTCCTCTACAGCCAGTGTGACAACGACAAGGCCCTGATGAAGGCGGGCACCCAGGCGATGAAAGAGATCCTCGCCGCTGCCGAGGCCGACGACACGGTAACCATCAACCGTTACGCCCACCTGGTCGGGGGATGCCGAATGTCAGCCGACGAACGGTCGGGCGTCGTCGACCACACGCTGCGCACCTTCGCCGTGCCGAACCTCTACATCACCGACGGCAGCGTGCTTCCGACCCAGGGGGCCGCCAACCCGGCGCTGACCATCATGGCTCTCGCTGCCCGGGCCGCGGACCACCTGATCGCCACCGGGGGCCGTTCCTGACCGGACGCGGTCGAGGGGCGGCCCTAGGGCCGCCCCTCGGCTTCCACACGGAACCTGATCAGTCGACGTAGGTGTCGCGCACCACCCGGCGACGAACGGGCGCGCCGTCGTCGACGTAAGTCGTCCGGCGCACACCGCCCCAACCCCCGAAGCCGGTGACCATCAGGGCCACCAGCAGCCCGATGCCGCCCACCACCATGAGGATGATGCCGATGGTGTTGATGTTGAACCCGCTGGTCGTGACATGAACCGCAAAGGCCAAAATGGCTCCGATGGCGATGAGTAGAACGCTCACACCGATGCCCATCTGAGTTCACCTCCTGGTCACCGGCGACAGCCGCCGGATACTGGGAGGACCTTTCCCTCAGTGGGCCCGACCTATGCGTGACCGGTCAGTCACCGCTCGTAGCCGGCTCGTAGGCGAGCGTGGTCTGGGTTCGTCCCCGCAGGCCCAATTCGCCCGCCACCGACCACCGCCTCTCCTCGGTGCTCGCTCGAGCGATCGCCTCCTCGCTGGCGAGTACCCGTCCCAGCGTCCGCTTGGCCTCCTCGGTCAGCCGGGCGGCTTCGTTCACCGGGTCGCCGATGACCGTGTACTCGAGGCGCTCGGCGGTGCCGACGTTTCCGGCGACGACATCACCGGAGGAGACGCCTATCCCCGCGTCGAGGCTGACGACGCCCGTGGCTGCCAGCACCAGCAGCTCGCGGCGCAGCGTCCGCGCCGCCCGCAGGGCCCGGTCGGCGTGATCCGGCTGGTCCACCGGCGCACCGAACACACAGAGGGCGCCGTCACCTTCGAACTTGTTGACCCATCCGCCCTCGGCGGCGACAACCCGGACCACCACGTCGAAGAAGGAGTTGAGCGCCGCCATCACCCTCTCGGGCGACTGCGACTGGGCCAGGCCGGTCGATCCCACCAGGTCGACGAACAGCACGCTGGCCTCACGCCGCTCGCCGCCGAGGCTGATGTCACCGTGGCGCGCCTTGGTCAAGGCCTCTCTAGCCACCTCGGCTCCCACGTGTCGGCCAAACAGGTCCTGCAGCTGCTGTCGGTCGCGCAGCCCGTCGAGCATGCGGTTGAATCCGGCCTGGAGCATCCCGATCTGGCCGGCGTGGCTCACGACCACGTCCGAGCTCAAATCGCCTTGCTCGACCCGCTCCAGCGCCCTTCTCAGGTCCCCTAGCGGCTCGGCGATCGAGCGGGCCGACGCCGCCGTGACCAGGCCGCCGGCCATCAGGCCGATGGCCGCCAGGACGATTATCGGCATCTCTGACAGGGCGGCTGTTGTCAAGGGATGGGTGCGAGGTTGTTTGCGGGGTTGACCAGGGCTGATGTCGGGGAGCTCCTGTTCGCGGGGCGCGCGCC
>JAJPHE010000072.1 GCA_021325435.1 Actinomycetota bacterium
CCGTGGAGAGCCGGATGCGTGGGAACGCGCACGTCCGGTTCGGAGGTGCGGGCCGGGGAAACGGACCGCCGGAGACGGCGGAACCGCGCCCCGGCCCGACCCCTACCAGGAACGGCTCAACAAGGAGATCCGCCGCCGCACCGACGTGGTCGGCATCTTCCCCAACCGGGCGTCGGTGATCCGCCTGGTGGGGGCCGTCCTCGGCGAACAGCACGACGAGTGGGCCGTCGCCCGGCGCTACATGTCCGTCGAAGCCCTCGCCAAGGCCCGCATGAGGATCATCGAAGGTGACGCGGAGGAGGTGGTCCAGCCCGAACTCGAAACCGCGGTGTAGAACTACAACAAGCGATTGATGTGGTGGTCGTCATACACCACTCGCGCGGACTCGACCCAGTGTCAGGCGACCGTCACGCCCTCCCGGCGCAAGAGATCGGCGAGCTGGGCGGCGTTGCGGGGCGCATAGTCGGCGTAGCAGTTGTTCATCAGCACGTGGGTGCGCTCCGCCTGCTCGGCGAGCGACGAGATCTTCGGCACCCACTCGGCGAGCTCTTCATCCGAGTACAGGTAGCGGAACCGGCGCTGCACCGACCCGCTCTCCCACTCCTCGGCGTTGCGGCCGTGAAAGCGGACCACCGCCAGCCCGGCCGTGGCTGCCACGAGAGGTGGCAGGGAGCTGCGGAAGCCCTGGGGCATGTCCACGCAGACGAGGGGCAGGCCGTAGCCCTCGAGGAACTCCACCGTCTCCGCCTGGTTGCGCTCGGACAGCCAGGAGCTGTTGCGAAACTCGACGCAGATGGGCAGGTCACCGCAGCGTCGGGAGCACTCCAACAGGTACTGCTTGTTGTCGCGGTTGATACCGAACCACGGGGGGAACTGGAAGAGGATGGCGCCCATGCGCCCGGCGGCGTGCAGGGGACGGACGGCGGAGAGGAACCGGTCCCACACCTCGTCGACCACGGCCGAGTCGAGGTCCTTCGGGTAGAGGCGTGCCTTGCCCTCCGGACGGGGCAGGCCCTTGGGGATGGCCTCGGCCTTGGTGGGGTGAAGGGTCATCAGCGAGAAGGCCTTGACGTGGAAGACGAAATGCTCGGGCGTGCGCTCGATCCACAGCTCGGCGTTGCGCTCGGCCGGCATGAAGTAGTACGTGGAGTCGACCTCCACCAGCGGGAAGCGGGCCGAGTAGTACTGCAGCCGCTCCTCGGCGCTCGTCACCCCGGACGGATACCACCCCGACCGCAGCAAGGACGGGTCCGTCCAGGAGGCGGTGCCTAGCAGTACCGGTCCCAGGGTTCCTCCCGGCATCCACGTTGTGACGAAGTTGGGGCGGTACCGTCAATCTAACGGGCCAACCTGCCGATAGAAGTGGTGGAAAGACCACCACCCGGGCCCGCCGGGCGGGGAGCGAGGAGGGGGGAACGTGATGATCAGCGATACCTCCGCATTCATTCCGACCCGTGACCGCCTTCACTGCCAGACGGCAGAGGACCCCTACCGGGTGGCCTGGGAGGCTGCCTCGACGCTGCCGGTTCCTCAGGCTATTGCCGAGGTCGTGAGCCGCTGTGGCGTGCCGAAGGAGGAGGCCAGCCTCCTCGTCTTCTGCGAGCTGCGCGAGGAGTCCCCGCTCGTCCCGTAGTCCCCTCTGTCGAACACACGTGCGTCAACTCAGGTTTCTGTGGGTAGACGGATGGTGAGCCCGCCCAGGCAGAGGTAGACCATCGCGGCGAGGGAGTCGGTGTTGCGGAAGCCGTAGCCGCGGCGCTGAATGAGCCGGATCCCGGCGTTGACTCCCTCCAGCAGGGCGTTCGACAGCCCCAGCTCGACGGCGGCGACGATGCCGTCGAAGTTGCGTCGGATGGTCCTGGCCAGCTGCACCATGGCGGCGATGCGGCTGTGTGATGCCGAGCTCAGCCAGGCCCGCAGGTAGGGCCGAGAGAACTCGGGCGGCACCCGCCGATACAGATCCCGCAGGCCCTCCTTGAGCTCCCAGGCGCGCCACAACCGGTTGGACTGCTGGCGCAGCCGGGCCAGCAACGCCAGCTGACCCTCGTTGAGGCGCTCGGCTCCGGCCCGCAGCGCGAAGCGGGTCCGGCGCCAGTCGGCGTCGCCGACCCCCGAGCGCGACAGCTCCCGGCCGTGCGCCTTGTAGACCGAGTCGAGAGCCCGGTTGGCCAGTTGGATCGCGTGGAAGGGGTCGAAGCAGATCACCGCCCGGGGGGCCTTGCGGCGGGTGGCGTCGCGATACACGGTGCCGAAGTCCATCGACACCGCCTTGAGTTTGTCGGCGCGTTCGGGCCCCAACGCGTCGAAGAAAGCCTCCAGGGCGGCGCCTCTTTTGCCCTTGGCCACCCAGACGACACCCTTGCCGTCGTGATCGGCCACCACGGTCAGGTATTGGTGTCCGCGCCGATAGGAGATCTCGTCGACGCCGATCCGGTACAGGCCGTCGAGGCGGGACGAGTCGATGTGTTCAGCCACCACCCGCCCCGCGATGTCGTGGACCGACTGCCACGAGCAGCGCATGAGGCGAGACACGGTGGTGAGGTCGGTTCGCTGGGCCAACCAGGCCGACATGTCCTCGAAGTCCCGGGTGAACCGGGCGCCCGCACGGGCCCAGGGCACGACCTGGGTGCGCACCCGGCCACAGGCCCGACAGTCCACCCGGGCGATGTCGGACTCGAGGAAGACCTTGGCCGCGGCCATGTCGAGATGGCGCCAGCGACGGGTCGAGGTGTCGTAGCGGGCCCGGGTGGTGGCCCCGCAGGGACAGGTGAGCCGGCGGGCTCGGGACCGGATGCCCACCACGATCCCGCTGCGCTCGAAGCTCACCGATACGACGGTGGCCCCGGGCAGGGAGAGGATCCGGTTGAATGCCGTGGTGACGCGCACGTGCGCTGTCCTCCTCGTTCGATTGTCTTGGCAGACCCGAACCTAAGGAGGCCCCAGGGCATGTGCGCGTCTTTCGCGCCCTGAGGATTGGGGCGGTCAGCCCCTCTGGCCTGGAGCTATGCCGGCCCTGCTTGCTCCAGGTATCCACCCGAACGTGTGTTGGGGAACACACGTTCGATAGTATGCCCCGATGGGGCAGCTGAGGTGGCGCCTGGCGGACGAGGAGGGCAGCCAGCCGGCGCTGTTCGATCCCGACGACCTGCTCGAGCGCGAGGTCGGGCGTGGCGAGTTCCGAGGCCTCGAGTTCCTCCACGTGAACGCCCGCCGGATCATCAACGAGGTGCCGGCGGCCTCGCGGATGCCTTTCCGGTACACGATCAACGCCTACCGAGGATGCAGCCATGCCTGCGCCTACTGCCTGGCTGGGAACACCAGGGTGCTGCTGGCCGATGGCCGGACCCGGCCGCTAGCCGACCTCCGGCCCGGGGAACTCGTCTGCGGGACGCAACGGGCGGCCAGCTACCGGCGCTACGTGGCCACCCCGGTCCTCGACCACTGGTCCACCGTCAAGGCGGCCCATCGAATCACCCTCGAGGACGGGACCACCCTCGTGGCCAGCGGAGACCACCGGTTCCTTACCGACCGAGGGTGGAAGCACGTCACCCGCTCCGAGCCGGGCGCCCTACCGCGGCCCTTCCTCACCACCAACGACAAGCTGATGAGGGTTGGCGCCCTCCCTGCTCCCCCTGAACACGACGACTACAGGAGGGGCTACCTCTGCGGCCTGGGGCTGAAGTCCGAGGTCGGCCGACAGGTGCGCTCGATCGAGGCCCTCGGCATTGAGCTGCCGATGTACGACATCACCACCGGCACCGGCGACTTCATCGCCAACGGCGTCGTGTCGCACAACTGCTTCGCCCGCCCCACCCATGAGTACCTGGGCCTGAATATCGGCGAGGACTTCGAGCGCAAGATCGTGGTCAAGATCAACGCGGTCGAGCGGGTGCGGGCCGAGCTGTCCCCGGCCCGGTGGGGCGGCGACCACATCGCCATGGGAACCAACACCGACCCGTACCAGCGGTGCGAGGGCAAGTACCACCTCACCCGCGGGATCGTGCAGGCCCTTGCCGAGCGGGCCAACCCTTTCTCCATCCTCACCAAGTCAACCCTCATCCTGCGCGACGTGGACCTCCTGGCCGAGGCGGCCCGGCGCACGGACGTGAGGGTGAACTTCTCCATCGGCACCCTCGACGAGGAGGTGTGGCGCCTGACCGAGCCGGGCACGCCGCATCCCCGACAGCGGGTGGCGGCGGTGGCCCGGCTGAACCGGGCCGGGGTGCGCTGCGGCGTGCTAGTCGCTCCCGTCATCCCCGGGCTGTCCGACCGTCCCAGCCAGATCCGGCGGGTGGTGGCGGCCTGTGCCGACGCCGGCGCCGTCTCCATCTCGCCAATCGCCCTTCACCTGCGTCCCGGCGTCCGCCAGCACTGGATGGAGTGGCTGGAGCGAACCCGCCCTGACCTGGTTTCCACCTACGAGCAGCTCTACCAGCGGGGCAGCTACCTACCGGCTACGTCCCAGCGGGCCCTGGCTGGTACGGCGGATCGGGCGCGGAAGGTGGCCCCCAGGCATGGCCCTGGCAACGAAAGGGAAAGTCCGGGGGGAACAACAAGGAGGTGACGGCAGTGGACGCAACCGCCACTACACCCGTCGTCCGTCACGAACGCCGTGTAGCGGCGCGCCGGAGCCGCATCCGCTTCGGTGCGCCTGGGCTCGTGTTGTGCGGACTCGGACTGCTTCTTCTGGGGGCCTGGGGCGGCATCGTCCCCTTCGTCGGACCGAAGTTCGGATTTGGCCCGGTGGGGGCCCCGGCATGGCAGTGGACCAACGCCAACGTGGTGCTGAACGTGGTGCCCGGCGTGGCGGCGGTCCTTGCCGGCTTGGCCGTCATGGGCTCGGCCAGCTGGCGGGCGCTGCGGGGCCTGGCGGCCTTCGGGTCGCTGTTGGCCGTCGGCGCCGGGGCGTGGTTCGTTCTCGGGGAGCTCGTCTACCCCGTCTTCTACGGCACCGCCCCGGTGTGGGGCGGAACGGCGGGCAACGGGGCCCTCGCTCAGTTCGTGACCCGACTCGGGTACGGCATGGGGGTAGGTCTCGCCCTGTGTCTGCTCGGTGGGATGGCCCTGGCGCTCATCGCCGCCCGCCGGGCGGAGGCTCTGATTACCCGCGAGTCCATGGTGGCCGAGGACGTGGCTGCGCCTCCGGCGACTGTCTGACCCGACACGACCGTGCTGGTGGCCCCGCTCAACGGGCGGCGGCCGCCAGCGGGTGTCGCGGCACCTGCACCAGTTCGATGTCGGGGGGCAGCCCCTCGACCGTCACCCTGTTGGCCGTCACCGACACCGAGATGCGGGTGCCGGCCAACGGGATGTTGTCCATCGTCAGGTCCCCGAGCTCGGCCGGCAGGTCCGGCGCCAGCCACAACTTCCCCCATGGAACCCATGGCTCCATTCGCAGCAGGGTGCGCAGCAGGCTGAACGGAGTGGCCGCCGCCCACGCCTGTGGGGAGCACGAGGTGGGGTAGCCGACCGGGACGGGGAACTCGTGCCGGTCGAATCCGCAGAACAACTCCGGTAGCCGGCCGTCGAAGGCGGTGGCCGCCTCGAGCAGACCGACGGCCACGGCCTGCGCCTCCTCGACGAAGCCGTAACGCATGAGCCCGGCGGCGATGATGGCGTTGTCGTGCGGCCACACCGACCCGTTGTGGTAGCTCATCGGGTTGTACGCGCCCATGGTCGTCGCCAGGGTCCGGATCCCCCAGCCGGTGAACATCTCGGGGGAGAGAAGGTGCTCGGCCACCCGCGGTGCCTTGTCCGGGTCGATGATGCCGGTCCACAGGCAGTGGCCCATGTTGGAGGCCAAGGAGTCGATCGGCGCCTTGTCGCCGTCGAGGCCCACGGCAAACCACCCCTTGTCCTCCAACCAGAACTGCTCGTTGAAGGCGGCCTTCAGCTTGGCGGCGAGGGTCTCGAATCTGGCTGCGGTCGCGTCGTCACCGTCCTCCCGGGCGAAGTGGGCGCGGGCCATGTAGGCGGCGTAGGTGTAGCCCTGGACCTCGCTGAGGGCGATCGGGGGTTCGGCCAGGCGGCCACTGGCGAAGTTGATCCCGTCCCAGGAGTCCTTCCATCCCTGGTTGACCAAGCCCCGATCGGTGGCCCGCTGATACTCGACGAAGCCGTCACCGTCGCGGTCGCCGTGGTCGATGATCCACTCCAGCGCCCGGTCGGCGTGGGGGAGTAGCTCGTCGACGACCTCTCGGGCCAGGCCCCACCGCCGCAACTCTCCCAGCAGCATCACGAACAGCGGGGTGGCGTCGGCGGTGCCGTAGTAGAGGTCTCCGCCCGCTCCGGGGCCCACGGGGGTCGATCCCGTTCCCCAGCGGGTCTCGTGAAGGATCCGGCCCGGCTCCTCCTCGGACAGTGGGTCGACCCGGCTCCCCTGGTAGCGGGCGAGGGTCTGCAGGGTGCCCACGGCGAGGCTCGGGTCGACCGGCAGGGTCATCCACGAGGTGATGAGCGAGTCGCGCCCGAACAGGGTCATGAACCAGGGGGCGCCGGCGGCGACGACGGCCCGGTCGGGGTACTCCGGGTCGAAGATGCGCAGGGCGCCCAGGTCTTCCTCGCTGCGCTTCAAGGCGGCCGACAGGCCTTCGTGGGTGGTCTCGACCATCGGGGTCGCCCGCCTCCACTGCTGCAGCCGGCGGGCCGGGGTGGAGCTCTCGATCGGCTGCCCGCACCGGTGGCGGGGATCCAGGGGACGGCCGTCCATCTCGGCGACGTACTGGATGCAGCTAGCCCACTCCCCGCGGGCGGGCACCACCACCTGCAGGCTGAGAACGCCGCCAGCCGCCACCGCGCCCTCGTCGACCGACACCCGCAGGCCCCGGCTGGTGTCCATCCACTGGTAGCCGAAGACGACGGCGCCCGCCTCCTGCCCGACGGTGTGTGTCCCGCGGCTCACCACTCTTCCCTCCTTGACTTCGAACACGTGGGAGAAGTCAGCGTCGAGGGTGATGGTGATCGAGCAGGCGGCCGGCTCCAGGGCGAGGTTGCGCAGCACCAGGTCCTCGCGCATGCCGTCGCCCACGAACCGGCGGCGGACGACGAGGAGGGTGCTGTCGGCCCGGCCGGCGACCGGTCGGGCCCGCGAGATGAAGGTGGCGGAGAAGGGATCTCCGAGCATGACGGTGAGGGGCTGTTGAGGCTCGCCGTTGATCCGCAGCTGGAGGCAGGACAGGAAGCGGGTGTCGCGACAGAACAGGCCCTGCGCACTGCCGGGATCGATGTCGCCGGTGGGGGCCGAGATGCAGAACGAGGATCCCTCGACCAGGGTGACATTGCTGCCGGTCAGCCCGCTTACCGGGGGGGACCCGGCGAAGTTCCACGCGTCGGCCATCCACCTCGAGCGTACCGGGGCCGGCCAACGCCCCGGCCCCGACGTCTCAACCGCCGGCGAAACGGGAAAAAGCGAGAGGAGGGCCCAGCATCCAACGATCGGAGGTGGACATGCCCAACTCGAGCGTCAAGGACGAGCGTCAGTACCAGGCCCTGCGCCGGCAGGGTGCCAGCAAGGAGAAAGCCGCCCGCATCTCCAACGCGTCAGCGTCATCTTCCCGCTCGGAGACGGGCCGCAAGGGGGGATCCAGCGGGTCCTATGAGGACCGCAGCAAGCAGGAGCTCTACGACAAGGCCAACCAGGTGGGCATCGAGGGCCGGTCGAGCATGTCGAAGCAGGAGCTGATCAAGGCCCTCCGCCACCACTGAGCGGCCGTCAGGCCCAGGCCCGGTTCCACCATCGGGGGTTGCGGCGGGCCTCCGCCGCCATCCAGCGGAAGTGGGATTGGGCCACCGGCCGGAACGCCAACACCGAAGCCATGCCGGCCAGCGACCACTTGCGATGGCGGGGCCCGGTGTCGGCGACCAGGGCCGCCGCCCCCGCCGCCGCCCACCCGTAGAGGATGGCGTTATAGGCGGGCATCAGCCGCTCGGGCAGCCCCTCCGCCTCAGTGAGCACCGGCACCCCCCGGTTCAGCTTCCAGGGCCACAGGGTGAAGTGGATGGCCGGCACGCCGAGCGCCACGCCGGAGAGGAAGGCCAACAGCCGGTCGGCTCGGCCCCGCCGGGCCAGGGCCACCCAGCCGCCGTCGAGCAGCACGGAGGCGGCGATGGCCGGCCCCAGGCCGACCGATGACTGGCCGATGACGCCGGTGCCGAAAGCCAGCTCCACCGCCTGGTGGACGGCCGTCATGGCCCCGCCGGCGGCGTGCAGGGGTCGTCTCACGGCCGTCACCGTAGGGCAGGGCGGCGCGCTTATCCTCGCCTCGTGCCCCTCACCGAGGCCCCCCTCCTCCGGCGGGTTCTGTCCTCAGCCGGATGCGCGCTCCTCCTGGCCGCCTGCTCGTCGGGGGCTCACGCGTCGAGAGGGACGACCCAGCCGTCGACCGTCCCCCCGACCACCGGGGCGGTCAGCTCCACGACCGCCAGCACCTCGACCTCCACCACGGCGCCGGTGGGGCCGGCGGGCGGCCCGGTTCCGGCCGGGTTTCAGCCGCAGTCGGTGACCTTCGTCTCGCTCTCGACGGGGTGGTTGCTGGGCACGGCCCCCTGCTCCCGACCGCCGTGCACGTCTGTCGTGCGCACCCGCGACGGTGGTCACCGTTGGCAGGGTGTCCCCGGTCCTCCCGCGGCCCTGGCGGCCGACCCGGTGTCAGGAGCAGGCGTGTCGGAGCTCCGCTTCGCCGACGCTTCCAATGGATGGGCGTTCGGGCCGGATCTGTACTCGACGCATGACGGCGGGGGACACTGGCAGCGCGAGACGCTGCCCGCGCCCGGGGCGGGGTACGCCGCCGTGTCGCTCGAGGCCTCGGGCGGCGTGGTGTTCGCCCTGGCCGTCCCCCGGTCCGGTCAGACCGGACCGGCCGTCCTCTTCCGCCAACCGGTGGCAGGCGGGGGATGGTCGGCCGAGCCCGGGGCGACGGTGCCGGGCGGGCAGCGGGGGCGGGTCGTCCTGCAGGGCGCTGCCGGGTGGCTGGCCGTGGTGACGTCCCAGGGCGCCACCGCTTTCCTGTCTCGCCAGGCCGACGGGTGGCAACGGCGCTCGTTGCCCTGCCCGATGCCGACTGAGGCCCTGTCGGCCTCGTCGACGACCGACCTGGTGGTGGTGTGCGGAGGAGCGGGGGCAGCCGGATCCCAGGAGAAGGACGTCTACGTCTCGCACGACGCGGGGTCGACCTTCGGCCTGGCCGGCCATGCGCCCCTGGCAGGGGATCTCGAAGACGTCGCCTTCGGATCACCGACCACCATCGTGATCGCCGCCGCCTCGGGGGCATCGGTGCTGCACGGCAGCTTCGACGGCGGGCGGACCTGGTCGACCGTGGCCCAGGAGGCGTCAGGGGGCCTTCCGTGGAGGGACCTGGGCTTCACCGACCCCACCCACGCCGAGGTGATTTTGGGCACGGCCGCCTCCCAATTCGCCGGCCAGCCGCCTAGTCAGTTGTTAATGAGCTCCGACGGCGGCCACACCTGGGCGGCCCTGTCCATCTGAGTCAGGGGCCCGCGACCGACCGAGCGGTCGCGGCTCAGGAAGTCTCGACCAGGTTCTCGCAGACGCGGTCCCGCCCCGTGCGCTTGGCGGCGTAGAGGGCGGCGTCGGCCCGGGCTACCGTCGTGGGGGCCCGGCTGGTCGAGGTGTGCACGGCGACTCCGGCCGAGAAGGTCGTGCGGGGACGCAGATCACGCCAGCCCGCCACCAGTCGCTGGGCGGTCTCCACCCCGCTGTCGGCGGCCTCGCGCAGCACCACGAGGAACTCCTCGCCGCCGTAGCGGGCGACCAGGTCGGCGTCGCGGATGCTGCGCCGCAGGTAGTCGGCCAACTCCAGGAGGACCCGGTCGCCGGCGTCGTGGCCCTCGGAGTCGTTGACCTCCTTGAAGTGGTCGAGGTCGATCATCACCACGGCGTCGCCGGGCTTCAACGATTCGAGCAGGGCCATGGCGTGGCGGCGGTTACCGATGCCGGTGAGTTCGTCGCGCATGGACACCTCGGCGAGGAACCGGCGGGCCTCGCGCTCCTCGCCGTAGATCTGGGCGTTCTCCAGCGTGCGCCCGGCGTGGTTGGCGAGCAGGGTCAAGGCCTCGGCATCCTCGTCGGTGACCGTCCGGGTCCCCCCGGCGAGCAGGACGGCAGCCATCTCACCGTGGACCCATACCGGCGCGCCCATGGCGGCTCGCACACCGGCCTCCACCAGATGCCGAAGGGCTGCCGGGTTGGTCGCGTAGTCGTCGAGGACGACACAGCCGCGCTGAGAGCGCACCAGGGCGGGCAGACCGGCCGATGCCGGCTGGTCGGCGGATGCCATCTCCTCGGGGAGTCCCCGCACGTGGTGGAGGCGGTAGGTGGCGCCGTCGGTCGAGAAGACGGCTAGTCCCGCCACCTGCATGCCGAGCCCGATCACCGAGTCCACCACGCCGTCGAGCACCCGGTCGTAGTCGAGGGTGGTGATGGTGGTGGTGCCCCGCACGACCGCCCTCAGGAGGCGGGCCCGGTGCTCTGCCTGGCGCCGGGCGTCGGCCATCTGGGCCATGGCCCAGGCCACGGTCTCACCCACCAGCACGCACACCGGTACGGCGACGGCGCCCGACGCCGCCGCTCCGTGCACCGCCTCGTGGCGGGTCAGGATGGGCAGCTCGTAGACCACAGCCGCCAGCGGGGCGAGGGCGAGGCTGGTGCGTCGCGGATGGACCAGCCCCACCCAGGTGAAGGTGACGACGAAGTAGACCGCGTAGGTGAACGGCGAGTCGATACCGAAGCTCTCGTACAGCCCGATGAGGGAGAGGGCGATGGGCACCAGCAGCAGGCTCGCCCTGACCGGCCAGCGCTCCCACGGCGCCAGCCAGGTGAGGATGCCGACGACGATGGCGGTGAGCCCGAGACCGTCGACCACGTTGGCGTTGAGGACCCCGCTGCCGGGGATCCAAGTGTCGACCAGGGTGACGACGCCCGCGACGATGAAAAGCCATGCCGCCGAGCGGACGAGGGGCCGGTGACCCCGCACGGTGAAGTTGTCGGCGCGAGTCGGCTACAACTGGAGGAGCATTTCGTTATAGCTCCACCGGACTAGTGCTGGGGCGGGCATCGTGGAGGCATGAACTCTTCCGAAACCGGCCGGGCGGCCCGGCTGATGGCGGCCATGACCGTCGAGCAGAAGGTCGCTCAGCTGTCGGGGGTGTGGGTGACCGCCGGCGCAGGTGGGCAGGTGGCCCCCTACCAGGGAACCCTGGCCATGGGGGAGGCCGGTCCCCTGAGCGAGCGCATCGCCAACGGGATCGGGCAGCTCACCCGCCCCTTCGGCAGCGCCCCGGTGGAGCCCCTCGACGGGATCGATGCGGTCAACGCCCTGCAGCGCAGCCTGCTGTCGGATACCCCCGGTGTGGCGGCCATGGTCCACGAGGAGTGCCTCACCGGTCTCATGGCCCACGGCGCCACCGCCTTCCCGGGCCCGCTGGCGTGGGGGGCGACCTTCGACCCGGGCGTCGTGTCCGAAATGGCCGACGCCATCCGCCAGCAGATGCGCTCGGTCGGCGCCCACCAGGGGCTCGCCCCCCTGCTCGACGTGGTGGCCGACGCCCGCTGGGGCCGGGTGGAGGAGTGCATCGGCGAGGATCCCTACCTGGTCGGCGTCATCGGCTGCGCCTACATCCGGGGCCTGCAGGGCAACGATCCCAGACGGGGAGTCGTTGCCACCGCCAAGCACTTCGTCGGCTACTCCGCCTCGGAGGGCGGACGCAACCTGGCCCCGGCCCATCTGGGCCCACGGGAGCTGGCTGACGTCTACCTCCTGCCCTTCGAGATGGCCGTCACCGAGGCGGGGCTGATGTCGGTCATGAACTCCTACCAGGAGATTGACGGCGAGCCGGTGGCGGCGTCGCGCCCACTGTTGACCGAGATCCTGAGAGAGAGGTGGGGCTTCGACGGGATCGTCGTGTCCGACTACTTCTCCGTCGACTTCCTCCATCTGCACCACGGGGTGGCCGCCGATCGGCCCGAGGCGGCGGCCCTGGCTCTGCGGGCCGGCATCGACGTTGAGCTCCCCAACCCCTCCTGTTTCGGTGCCCCACTGCTGGAGGGGTTGGAGCGGGGTCTGCTGAGCGAAGCCGATGTAGAGCGGGCCTGCCTGCGGGTGCTGTCCACCAAGGAGCGGGTGGGACTGTTGGACCAACCGCTAACCGATCGACCTGGCCACGTGGACCTGGATCCACCTGAGCATCGGGCCCTCGCCCGCCGGCTGGCGGAGCGCTCGATCATCCTGCTCCGCAACGAGGACGGTCTTCTGCCCCTGCCCGAGTCGGTGGCGGCGGTGGCCGTGGTCGGGCCCAATGCCGCGTCGGCCTCCTCCCTGCTCGGCAACTACTCGTTCCAGAATCACGTGGCCAGCCATGTCCCCGATGCCCCCGAGGGGCCCGAGGTGGTGACGGTGGAGGAGGGCCTTCGCCGTCTTCTCGGGCCCCGAGTGGACGTGCGCTCGGCTCGAGGTTGCGAGGTGACGGGCGGCGACCGGTCCGGATTCGCCGAAGCCGTCGCCGCCGCCTCCGGCGCCGACGTGGCCGTGGTCGTCCTCGGGGACCAGGCCGGGCACTTCGGCGGCGGCACGTCGGGTGAGGGCACCGACAGCGACGACCTTCGCCTTCCCGGGGTGCAGGAGGAGCTCCTCCGGGCGGTGTGCGCCACCGGGGTGCCCACCGTCGCTGTTCTCGTCACCGGGCGGCCCTACGACCTGGGCTGGGTCGCCGGCAACGTGGCGGGGGTGGTGCAGGCGTGGTTCCCGGGCGAGGAGGGCGGATCCGCCGTCGCCGATGTCCTGTTCGGCCGGGTGAATCCGGCCGGACGAGCGCCGGTCAGCTACTCCCGCGGTGCCGGCCAGCAACCGGTCACCTACCGGAGCCGCCGGTTGAGCCGCAGCCGCTACGCCGGTTCGACCACCAGGCCGGTGTTCCCGTTCGGTCACGGCCTGAGCTACACCACCTTCGAGTACTCAGAGCTCAGCCTGCCCCCCGAGGTGCCGGTCGGCGGGGACCTCGTCGTGGAGTGCACGGTCACCAACACCGGTGGCCGCGACGGTGACGAGGTGGTGCAGCTCTACACGTCCGACCCCGTGGCCAGCGTCACCCGCCCGGTCCAGGAGCTCAAGGGCTTCTGCCGGGTGGCCATCCCATCCGGCGCCTCCAGCCGCATCAGCTTCAGCGTGCCCACCGATCTGTTGGCCTTCGCCGGCCCCGGCCTGGTCCCCATCGTCGAGCCCGGAACTCTCGAGGTGAGGGTCGGAGCATCCAGCGCCGACATCCGCCTGCGGGGCGCCACTCATCTGGTGGGGGAGACGCGGGTGCTGACCGGTCGGCGCCGGCTGACCACCGGCGTCAGCGTCCGCCCGGCGTGAAGGTCAGTGGTCAATGCCGAACTGAGGGCGGCGTTTCTCCAGCAGGGCGGCGACGCCCTCGCGGAAGTCGGGCTCCTTCGTCATCAGCTCCAGCAATCGTTGGGCTTCCTCGACGGCGGCGCCAACCCCGCTGTGGAGGTCCGAGTACACCTGCTGACGGGTGGCCCTGAGTGACGCCGGCGACATCGACGAGGCCATCTCGGTGGCGTATTCGAGGACCCTGGGCATCAACCGCTCGGCAGGTAGCACCTCGTTGACCAGCCCGATGGCGGCGGCCTCCTCGGCCAGCATGACCCGGCCCGACAGGAGAAGGTCGTTGGCTCGGGTGAGCCCGACCAGACGGGGCAGGAGCCACGACAGGCCGAATTCAGCCGGCAGCCCCAGGCGGCCGTGGGCGGTGGTGAGCTTGGCCCCGGCGGCGGCGAAGCGCAGGTCACAGAAGCAGGCGAGCACGAAGCCGACGCCCGCGGCGGCGCCGTTGACGGCGGCGATCACCGGCTTGGACAGGCCGAAGTGGTAGGCGAAGTCGTGATCGAACTCGGGGTGCACCCCGAAGCCGGGGCGGGGCAGGTCCTCGGGGGTGCCGGGGTCGTAGCCGCCCTTGGTCACGTGACCAGACAGGGCGGCGCTGTCGGCGCCGGCACAGAATCCCCTGCCGGCGCCGGTCACCACGATGGCGCGCACGGCCGGATCGGCGTCAGCCTGCGCTAGTGACCACCGGTACTCGGTGTGCATCCGCCCGGTCCAGGCGTTGAGCCGTTCCGGGCGGTTGAGGGTGATCACCGCCACCGGTCCGTCCGCCTCGTAGCGCACGACTTTCAGTTCCATGCCCGCCATGTTCGCCGACGGGGATGTGGAATTCCTGTGGACCCGGCGGTGCACCACTGTTCCGCGGCTGGGGACAACCGGAAAATCTCGAGGGACAACCTAGGGATTTCGCCGATCCCTATTGACCCCCGGCCGGCGATGGCGCAACCTGCGTGCAGCCGGACGTTGCGAGGCCGGCACCGAAAGAGGCGAGGTCTTCGGGCCGAGCCGCCGGAGGTGCCAAATCGGAGCCCCGGTGAGGCAGGAAGCGTGGGTGGAGCCCGTTCGCGGGAGCCTCGACGTGAGCCGGACGGTCCTCAGGGGCCGGGCGGCGACCTTGCCGTGGCGACCCCGAGGAGCAGGCGGCGACGTCGGTTTCTCGGGGTACCGCCGCGTCAGGGACCCGTCTGGTAGACACGTGCGGTGACTCAGCGCCATCACTACTCCGTCACCGCCCGCTCGCCGCAAGGGGAGCAGGAGGAGTGGTTCCACACTTTCGCCGAGGCCGAGGCCCGTCACGGCCAACAGGTGTCGACGGCGAGCGGCGAAGGCGCCACCGTCACCGACCGCGGCTACTGGAGGACCGAGATCCGCTCCGCCGCCGGGGAGGTGACGGAGGTGCGCCTCGACGACGCCGGCCTGCGGACGTGCGGGTCGCTCTGCGGAGCGGGGTGAACCTCCCGGTCAACCCCCCCGTCTCGCCGATGCTGGCCAAGCTCGCCCGCCAGCTGCCGGTCTCCGAGGGTCTCGTCTACGAGCCGAAGTGGGACGGGTTCCGCTGCATCGTCTTTCGCGACGGGGACCAGGTCGAGCTGGGGAGCCGCAACGAGCGCCCCCTCACCCGCTACTTCCCCGAGCTCGAAGAACCCTTACGGGCGCAGCTCCCCGCCCGGTGCGTTCTGGACGGGGAGATAGTCATCGCCGGGCCTTCCGGACTCGACTTCGACGCCCTCCTGCAGAGAATCCACCCGGCGGAGTCGAGGGTCAGGATGCTGGCCGCCAGCACCCCGGCGTCGCTGGTGGCTTTCGACCTGCTGGCCCTCGACCAACGCGACCTGCGGCCGGCGCCGTTCTCCGAACGGCGGCATCTGCTCGAACAAGCCATGGCAGAGGCCGAGCCCCCCCTTCACCTGACCCCGGCGACCACCGACCCGGAGGTGGCCCGCGACTGGTTCGACCGTTTCGAGGGAGCCGGCCTGGACGGGGTGGTGGCCAAGCGGTCCGACCTGCCCTACCGCGAGGGGGAACGCCAGATGGTCAAGGTGAAGCACGAGCGCACCGCCGACTGCGTGGTGGCCGGCTTCCGCTGGCACAAAGAGGGCGGCACCGTCGGTTCTCTCCTGCTCGGCCTGTACGACGGCGAGGGGAACCTGCACCACGTGGGGGTGACCGCCTCGTTCACCGCCGCCCGCCGGCGTCAGCTGCTCGAGGAGCTCGCCCCTTACCGGATGGATTCGGTGTCCGGTCATCCCTGGCAGTCGTGGGCAGGAGAGGAGGGTGCTGGCTCCACCCGGATGCCCGGGGCGCCCAGCCGGTGGTCGGCCCGGCGCGACCTGTCGTGGGAGCCGCTGCGACCCGACGCGGTGTGCGAGGTCGCCTACGACCACCTGCAGGGCGACCGCTTCCGGCACGGCACGACCTTCCGGCGGTGGCGCCCCGACCGCCAGCCCCGCTCCTGCACCTACGACCAGCTGGATGCCGCCGTCCCCGCCGAGCTGGCCCAGGTCTTCGGGGCGGCCAGCGGCTAGGGGGCCTCGCCCCCCGACTTGCGGGCCCGGCTGGGAGGCACCCGCCGGGGCTCCCCGGACCGCTTCCCGAAATGCGGCGGCCACGGGGCGTCTCCGAGGCCACCGGCCTCGTCCCGAGCGGCCAGCTCGAGCAGGCTCTCGAGTCCGAAGGACCGGTCGTCGATGCCGGCACCGGGGTCGACGCCGGCCCGGTAGCGGGCCGGCACGGTGGACAAGGTCAGATCGGCCGGATCCACGGCGGCTACCTCGTCCCAGGTGAGGGGGCAGGACACCCGGGCCTCGGGGTTGGCCCGCACCGAGTACTCGGAGGCGACGGTGCGGTCCCTGGCGTTCTGGTTGTAATCGATGAACACCCGCTCGCCCCGCTCCTCCTTCCACCAGGCCGACGTGGCCAGCTGGGGGATGCGCCGCTCGATCTCGCGGGCGAGGGCCAGGGCCGCCCGACGCACCTCGGTGAACCCCCATTCGGGGCGGATGCGCACGTTGACGTGCAGGCCCCGCGAGCCGGACGTCTTCGGGTAGCCCTCCACGCCGTGCTCTGACAACACGGCGTGGACCTCGGCTGCCACCCGGCGCACCGCGTCGAAACCGCTGCCCGGCTGGGGGTCGAGGTCGACCCGGAGCTCGTCGGGGTGGTCCACATCGGAGCGTCGCACCGGCCACGGATTGAGATCGAGACAGCCCAGGTTCGCCGCCCACACCACGTGGGCGACGTTGACCGGGCAGAGCTCCTCGGCCTGGCGTCCGCTCGGGAAGTGCACCGTCACCGTCTCCAGCCACGGCGGGCGCGACGCCGGAACCCGCTTTTGAAAGAAGAACTCCCCCTCGGCGCCGTTCGGATAGCGCTTGAGCACGGTGGGGCGCTCGCGCACCCCGCGGAGGGCGCCCGGCCCGACCGCCACGTAGTAGCGGGCCAGATCGAGCTTGGTCTCCCCGCGGGCGGCGAAGAAGACCTTGTCGGGGTTGGTGATCCGCACCTCGTGGCCGTTCACGTCGAGCACCTCGTAGGCGTCGGCGGCGGCCACTCGGCGACGGTAGCCCGCCTCGGTCGTTCCCGCCGCCATGGTCAGGGCCAGGGCGTATCCCCGAAGCCGCGGGGACCCGACGGTACGTTGGGGATGAAGAGGAGGGCCGGTGACATCTTCCGAGACGGCCGTCCCCAGGTGGCTGGTGACGGCGGCCGCTTACGGGTGGCGCTTCCTGGTGCTCTCCGGCGCCGCCTACGTCCTGGCCCTGGCCTTCGGCCGGCTGCAGGTGGTGATCGTGCCGATCGTCGCCGCCCTGTTCCTTTCCACCATCCTCGGGCCCCCGGCGGCCTGGCTCCGGCGCCACGGGGTGCCGCCGCTGGCCGCCACCTGGCTGGTCTTCCTGGCCGCCATCGGCGTCGTCGCCGCCGTCGTCGCCGGCCTGGTGCCCGGCATAAGCAACGAGTTCCACGCTCTGGGCAGTGAGTTGTCGAAGGGCGTCAAGAAGGTGGAGCGGTGGCTGGAGACCGGCCCTTTCCACCTCTCGCGCCACCAGGTCGACTCCTACGTGACCAAGCTCCGGAACGAGATCGGCTCCAACGGAACCAAGATCGTCCACGGCGCCCTGAGCGGGCTCTCGCTGGTCCTCGAACTCGTGGCGGCGGCTCTGCTCACCCTGGTCCTCACCTTCTTCTTCGTCAAGGACAGCGAGGACATCGGCCGGTGGTTCCTGGGGCTGTTCGACGCCCGGCGGGCGGACGACCTCCGCCACGTCGGGCGCGACGCGTGGAGCGCCCTCGGCGGCTACGTGCGGGGCACCGCCATCAACGGGTTGGTCAACTCCGTCCTCCTGACGGCCGGCCTGCTCGGGCTGGGTGTGCCGCTGGTGGCGCCCATCGCCGTGCTCACCTTCATCGGAAGCTTCCTCCCCCTCGTCGGAGCCATCGGAAGCGGTCTGGTGGCCGCCCTGGTGGCCTTGGTGTCGAAGGGGTTCGTCGCCGCCCTGGTCGTGGTGGGGTTGACGGTCGTCATTCACAACGTCGAGGGCTACCTGGTCGGACCCCTGGTCCTGGGCCGGGCCGTTCGGCTGCACCCGGTCGTCATCCTCCTGTCGCTCACCATCGGCACGATCCTGGGCGGCATCATCGGCGCCTTCCTCGCCGTTCCGGCCGTGGCGGTGGCCCTGGCGGTGAACGAGCACTACCGGCTGGCCCGGCGGGCGGCAGCGACGCAGCCACCGGTGGGCTCGACCACCGAAGACGGGGCGGCGCTGGTGAGCGGGGATCTGACCAGCCCCTGAGAGCCGTCGTAGCCTGCCGACCCGCCGACCCGTGGGGGGGTGGCAAAGGAGCGCGCATGGCACCACCGGTCGTAGAAACCAGCCTCGGCAGCATCCGGGGTGAGTCGCAGGGCCCGGTTCGGGTCTTCAAGGGAATCCCGTATGCCCGACCCCCGGTCGGCGCCCTCCGCTTCCGGGCGCCTCAGCCGGCCGAGCCCTGGACCGGAGTACGCGAGGCGATCAGCTTCGGCCCCCTGGCGCCCCAGAACCCGTCCCCGCTCGAACGGCTGCTCGGATCGGCGGAGCTAGTCCATGACGAGGCCGCCTGCCTCACCCTGAACGTCTGGACACCGGGCCTCGACGACGGACGCCGCCCGGTCATGGTCTGGATCCACGGCGGCGCCTTCCTGACCGGCACCGGATCGACCCCCTGGTACGACGGCTCGCGCTTCGCCGCCCATCACGACGTGGTGGTGGTGACCATCAACTACCGCCTGGGCGCCCTCGGCTTCCTGCACCTCGACGGCCTCCTCGGAGAGGACTACGCCGGGTCGGGCAACGCCGGCATCCTCGACCAGGCCGCCGCCCTCGAATGGGTTCGTGACAACATCGCCGGCTTCGGCGGCGACCCCGGCAACGTGACGATCTTCGGGGAGTCCGCCGGGGCCATGAGCGTCGGCACCCTGCTGGCCCTGCCCGCCGCCCGAGGCCTGTTCCACCGGGCCATCCTCCAGAGCGGCGCCGGCCACAACGCCCTGACCGCCGATCAGGCCGAAGCCATCACCAGCGACCTGTTGGCCCGACTCGGCCTCGGCGAAGGAGAGGCCCGCCGCCTGGTGGAGGTGCCGCTCCCGAGCCTGCTGGAGGCCCAGGGCGCCATCTCCGCCGCCTACTTCTCCGAAGGTCTGCCATTCGAGCCGGTGGTCGACGGAAGCTGCCTGCCGGCCCGGCCCATCGACGCGGTCAGGGCCGGGGCGGCGGCAGGGGTGGACATCCTCGTCGGCACCAACGCCGAGGAGTGGAAGCTGTTCGCCCTCCTCGACCCCCGGCTGTCCGGGCTGGACGAGAGCGGCGTCGTCGACGCCGCGTCGAGGGTCATGGCGGGCGCCGACGTCGAGCAGGCGGTGGCGCGCTACCGGAGCAACCGACCGGACAAGGCGCCGGCCGAGGTCATCGGCGCCATGATCAGCGACCAGGTGTTCCGCATCCCCGCCATCCGCCTCGCCGAGGCCCACGACGCCGCCGGCGGTGCCGCCCGGATGTACCTGTTCACCTGGGCCACCCCCGTCTTCGGCGGCGCCCTGGGTTCCTGCCACGCCCTCGAGCTTCCCTTCGTCTTCGACAATCTCGACGCGCCGGGCGCCGCCGCCTTCTGCGGCCCGGACGCGCCGCAGTCCCTGGCCACCGCCATGAACGCGGCCTGGGCGTCCTTCGCCCGCGGCGGGGACCCCTCCGGGGGAGCCGTCGCCGACTGGCCGCTCTACCAGCCGAGCAGCCGGTCCACGGTCGTGTTCGACTCCGAGACCAGCGGCGAGGACGATCCGATGGGCGACGAACGGCGGCTCTGGGACGGTCTGCTGTAGGGACGGGGCCATTAGGCTCGCCCGGGTGAGCGACACCACCGCACTGCCGACCGATCAGGGCCTCCTCTCGCGCTGGCGCGAGGTCATGAGGACCTCGAATCCGCCCTCGAGCGGGCAGCTCGATCCGGTCTCCAAATGGCTGGTGCTGACGCGGGCGGCGGTGCTGCCCATGACCCTCACCGCCGGCCTGGTCGCCGGATTGCTGGCCGTGCGCAAGCCCGGGTTCAGCCCCGGTTGGTACCTGCTGGCGTTGGCCGGCATCGTGCTCGCCCACGTCTCCAACAACCTGATGAACGACCTGTTCGACGCGGGAGTGGGCGCCGACACCGACTCGTATCCCCGGGCTCTGTACGCCCCCCACCCGATCCTGTCGGGCTTGGTGAGCCGCCGAGGCCTCGCCGCCTCCGCCCTGGCTGTCAACCTGGTCGACCTGGCCATCCTGGTCGTGCTGACCCTGGCCCGGGGCTGGCCCATCCTGGTCTTCGGGCTGGCCGGGTTCTTCCTGTCGGCCGCCTACACCGCCCCGCCCCTGCGCCTCAAGAAGCGGGGGCTGGGGGAGCCCGACGTCCTGGTCGTCTGGGGCCCCCTGATGGTGGGCGGCACCTACTACGCCGCGGTCGGCCACCTGCCGTGGCAGGTCATCGCGGCATCCATCCCCTACGGCCTGCTGTGCACGGCAGTCCTGATGGGCAAGCACATCGACAAGATCCCCTGGGACGCCCCTGCTGCCACCCGCACCCTGCCGGTGATGTTGGGCGAAACCGCGGCCCGGAGGGTCACCCAGGGCCTGATGATCGGCTTTTACGTAGCCGTCGTCGCCTGCGTGGCCGTGCGCGCCCTGCCCTGGCCCGCCCTGCTCGCCCTGGGAGGGCTGCCGGTCCTCGCCCGGGTCTGGCAGGCACTCGACCGGCCCCGGCCCGACGCGCCCCCCGCCGGGTTTCCGGTCTGGCCGCTGTGGTTCGCGGCCATCGCCTTCCTGCACACCCGCCGGGCCGGCGCCCTCCTGGTGGGCGGCCTGGCCATCGCCGCCGCTGCCGGCATCCGGATGGCGGGGGGATGACGGCCGCCTACTACGAGCACATCAGCTACGAGGTCGAGGACGGCATCGCCCTGGTCACCCTCGACCGCCCCGACCAGCTCAACGCCTTCACCACCCGGATGATGCACGAGCTGATCGACGCCTTCGACCGCAGCGACGCCGACGACTCCGTGCGGGCAGTCATCGTCACCGGCCAGGGCCGGGGCTTCTGCGCCGGAGCCGACCTGTCCTCGGGCCCGGACACCTTCGCCCGTTCCGACGACTCCTCCCCGGTCGGGGTCGGCTGGCGCGACGGCGGTGGTCAGGTGGTGCTGCGCATCTTCGAGTCGCGCAAGCCGGTCATCGCCGCCATCAACGGGCCCGCCGTCGGGGTGGGGATCACCATGACGCTGCCGATGGACGTACGGCTGGCCGCCGACGACGCCCGGATGGGATTCGTCTTCACCCGCCGGGGGCTGGTGCCGGAGGCCTGCTCCAGCTGGTTCCTCCCCCGGGTGGTGGGAATCAGCCGGGCGGCCGAGTGGGTGTTCACCGGCCGGGTGTTCCCGGCGACCGAGGCCCTCGACGCCGGGCTGGTCCGCAGCCTCCACCCGAAAGACGAGCTGCTGGCCGCCGCCCGCGCCCTGGCCACCGAGATGTCGCAGCAGACGGCGCCCGTCTCGGTAGCCCTGTCACGGCTGATGCTGTGGCGGATGCTCGGGGCCTCCCACCCCATGGAGGCCCATCGGGTGGACAGCCGGGGGATCCGGGTCCGGGGCGCCTCCGACGATGCCCGCGAGGGGGTTGCCGCCTTCCTCGAGAAGCGCGAGGCCGTGTTTCCCCTGCGGGTGTCGGCCGACCTGCCTGACATCTTTCCGGACTGGTCGCCGCCCGAGTTCAGCTGAAGCGGGGGCGGTCTGGGCCGCGCAGGTGCGGGGAGCGGGTCACCGCCTAGAGTTGGCCGGCGAACGGTCGGAACGAGGAGGCCTCATGCAAGCCCGCGACAAGCTGTACATCAACGGATCCTGGGTGCCATCCACCGGCAAGGGGACCATCGAGGTCGTCAACTCGGCGACCGAAGAGGTGATGGCGACCGTTCCGGAGGGGACGCCGGAGGACGTGGATCGGGCCGTCCAGGCCGCCCGGGCCGCCTTCGACGAGTGGTCCCAGGTGTCGGTCGAGGAGCGGGGCAAGTACCTCCAGCGCATCACCGAGGGCCTGCAGGCCCGCAGCGCCGAGATCGCCCAGGTCGTGGCCCAGGAAGTCGGCATGCCGGTGAACCTCTCCATGATCATCCAGGCCGGTCTGCCCACCATGACTTTTGGGTCGATGGGCCAGATCCTCGACTCGTTCCCCTTCGAGGAGCAGGTGGGCAACTCCCTCATCGTGCGCGAGCCGGTGGGGGTGGTCGGCGCCATCACGCCCTGGAACTATCCGCTCCACCAGATCGCGGCCAAGGTGGCCCCGGCCCTGGCGGCGGGGTGCACGGTCGTGCTCAAGCCGTCCGAGGTGGCCCCCCTGAACGCCTTCATCCTCGCCGAGATCATCGATGAGGTCGGCCTTCCGCCCGGCACCTTCAACCTGGTGACCGGCTACGGCCCGGTCGTCGGCGAGGCCATCGCTGCCCACCCGCAGGTCGACATGGTGTCCTTCACCGGGTCGACCCGAGCCGGCAAGCGGGTCAGCGAGCTGGCGTCCCAGACGGTCAAGCGGGTCGCCCTCGAGCTCGGCGGCAAGTCCCCGAACGTGATCCTCGACGACGCCGATCTCGAGCGGGCCGTCTCCGACGGCGTGGGCAAGTGCTACCTCAACTCCGGGCAGACCTGTTCGGCCCTGACCAGGATGCTCGTTCCCCGGGCCCGGCTCTCCGAGGCCGAGGAGATCGCCGTGCGCACGGCCGAGTCCTACACGCCGGGGGACCCCTTCGGCGACGGCACCCGCCTGGGGCCCCTGGTGTCGGCGACCCAGCGCGAGCGGGTCCGCGGCTACATCCAGAAAGGCGTCGAGGAGGGGGCCAAGCTGCTGACCGGCGGGGTCGAGCCCCCGGAGGGGCTGGAGAAGGGCTACTACGTGCGTCCGACCGTGTTCTCCGAGGTCACCCCGGAGATGACCATCGCCCAGGAGGAGATCTTCGGGCCCGTCCTGGCCATCCTGCCCTACGACTCCGAGGAAGACGCCGTCCGGATCGCCAACGACACCGTCTACGGCCTGGCCGGCGGCGTCTGGTCGGGTGACCCGGACCGAGCCCGGCGGGTGGCCCGCCGCCTGCGCACGGGTCAGGTCGAGGTGAACGGAGGCTCGTTCAACCCGATGGCCCCGTTCGGGGGCTACAAGCAGTCCGGCCACGGCCGCGAGCTGGGCAAGTTCGGCCTCGAGGAGTACCTCGAGGTCAAGGCCCTCCAGCTCTGATCCCGGCGCCACCCGGCCGCTCGGCCGCCACGCCCAGGCTGGCGGCCGGCGACCTGGTGGCAGGAACACGCCTATCGGGTGGCGAATCCGCCAAAAAGAACCGGATGGCCGGCCCGGCGTGACCGACGCGTCACCGCGGCCAGCCTCCCCCTGACCTAACGCCGAGCGCAGACGAGGGAAATTGCCGATGAACCGTTCCACACTCGCCCGCCGCTACCTCCCCCTGGCGGCGGTCGTGGCCGTGCAGGCGCTCATCATCGCCGTGGTGCCTTCGACCGCTCCCAACTCCTCCGCAGGCGTCGGCGCCGGCGGCGGGGCCTCGGGCTATTCCGTGGGAGGAGGCGCGGCGGCGGGCGGCGGCGCGGGGGGCGGGGCCGGTTCGGCCGCCTTCGGAGGGGCGGCGGCGGGCGGCGGCGGGTCCCTCGGTGCCGCCGGCGGCGGGGCGGCAGGCGGGGTCGGCGGGGGGGTGGCCGGGGGAGTTGGCCCCGGGGGTGCGGGCGGCGTGGCCAACGGCGACACCACCCACTGCGTCGGCGGTCGCGAGTTCGACCCGGGCATCGATTACTTCTCCCCGCCGTGCACACCCGGCACCCCGGGTGGGCCGCTTCCCAACAACGGCGGGGCCACCTACCAGGGAGTGACCGCCAACCAGATCACCATCGTCGACTACGTCTCGAACTACGGCGCCGAGGTGAACGCCATCCTGCAGGCCGAAGGCCTGCTCGAGGACTACACCCAGGCCAAGGCGCTCGACACCGCCTGGGAGAGCTTCATCAACTCGCACTACGTGCTGTACGGGCGCAAGGTCAAGATCATCCCCTACCAGGGTCAGTGCCAGAGCGTTCCGCCCAACTACCAGTGCCTGATCCCCGAGATGGACTCGATCATCTCGACCTACCACCCCTACATGGTCTTCTGGAACACCACGCTGTGCTCGGCCTGCTACGCCGAGATCGCCCGCAACAAGGTGGTGGGGGTCGGAGGCGACGGGTTCAGCGACGCCTTCGCCAACGCCAACGCCCCCTACTTCTACTCGGCGGGGGAGAGCGCCACCAGGGTGGAGACGGCCTTCGCCCAGTTCTGGTGCAACCAGCTGTCGTCCAAGAACGCGCCGTCGCGAAAGGTGGCCTTCGCCGGCAAGGAGAACCCGGCTCAGAACTTCAACGGCCAGACCCGGGTTCTCGGGGTCATCAGCACCAACGACCCCGACAACGAGAACACCGTCACCAACGTGCTCCAGCCCGAACTCAACCGGCTGTGCGGCGACGGCGGCTCGATCAACGCCCACCACTACTACTACGCCCAGGACATCAACACCGCCGCCCAACAGACCAACGCCGGCATCGCCGCCATGGACACTCCGTCCAATCCGGCCACCAGCGTCATCTGCCTGTGCGACCCCGTCGCCCCCGCCTTCCTGTTCGGCCCGGGCGAGCAGAACCACAACTACTACCCGGAGAACTTCATCGCCACCGACCAGGGCATGGACCTCGACACCGCCGGGCAGTCCTACGAGTCCCAGGGCGGAAAGGCGTCGCTCGGCTGTCCCACCCCCCAGAACGGCTGTCCGTACGACAACACCATCGGCCTGTCGACGGTGGACGCCCAGGAGCCCCAGGCCAACGACACCGGCGTGCGGGTGTTCCACGCCGGCGGTGGCGGTTCCCTCCCGTGTGACAGCAGCGGATGCATCACGCCGATCACCGCCACCACGCTGTGGGAGTTCTGGAACATGATGGCCACGCTCATCGAGAACACCGGCCCGATCCTCACCCCTCAGCGGATGCAGTCCGCCGCCCCGGCCATCGGCGCCCGCGGCGGCGGCAGCTCCGGGCACGTGCTTCGCCAGTTCGCCTCCGGTGACTGGGACTGGACCCAGGACGCCCGGGTCGTCTACTGGGACAACAAGCGTCCGTCCCCGTACAACGGGGTGGCGGGCACCTACGTGCAGATCGAGGGGGGCAACTTCAACCTCGGCCAGTACCCGACCCTGCCCGGAGGGCCGCCCGTGCCCGCCGTCCGCTCGTGACCGTCACCGAAAAGCCGATCCGCCCCCACCCGCCCCAGTCGGGCGGTAGGGGCGGCCGGTCGGCCCGCGAGGTGGCGTCGCTGGTCGGCCAGGTGGTCGGGGCCGACAACCTGGCGGCCCAGGCCGGCCGCTACGTGGCGCTGATCCTGGTCTTCTTCCTCGTCGAGCACCTGGTCTGGCAGACCTCGCCGGCCGGCATCATCAACGGCATCGCCATCGGGGCCCTGTACGGCCTGGTGGGCGTGGGCATCGTGCTCATCTACCGGACGGCCCGGATCATCAACTTCGCCGCCGCCGCCATCGGGGCCGTGCCCGCCATCGCCGCCCTTCTGCTCGACGTCGAAAGCGGCGTCCCGTACCTGATCGTCCTGCCGTTGGCCCTGCTCGGCGCCCCGCTGCTCGGGGCCCTGGTCGACGTGTTCGTCATCCGGCGATTCTCCAAGTCGCCCCGGCTGATCCTGACCGTCGTCACCATCGGTGTGGCCCAGAGCCTCGCCGCCCTCGGCTTCTTCGTGCCGGTGTGGATGGGCGCCCGTGCCGGCGAGATCCCGAACGTGCCGACCCCGTTCGACAGCTTCGCCCTCCACAACGGCCGGGGAGAGCCGGTGCTCACCGGCAACCAGATCTGGGCCCTGGTCGTCACCGTCGTCATCGCCCTGCTTCTCGGCCTGTTCCTGCGCTATACCCGGATTGGAATCGCCCTTCGGGCGTCGGCGGAGAATGCCGACCGGGCCGCTCTTCTCGGCATCCCGGTGAAGCGAGTACAGACGGCGGCGTGGATGATCGCAGGAGTCCTCGGCGGCATGGCCATATTCGTCCAGGCGCCGCTGATCGGCGTCCCCAACGACGCCACCCTGGGATTCGCCACCCTCCTCTACGGCCTCACCTCCGCCGTCATCGGCCGCATGCAGCGGCTGGGGGCGACTCTCGTGTCGGGGATGATCATCGGGGTGATCGTCAACGCCTCGGTCACCAGGTACGGCGACAACAGTGTTGCCCTGGCCCTAATGCTGCCGATAATCCTGGTGGCGCTGGTCTTCTTCCAGCGAGGCCGGTTGACCCGAGCCGAGGACAGCGGAGTCTCCACCTGGCAGGCGGTCAAGGAGTTCCGCCCCATACCGCTGGAGCTGCGCGGCTTTCGCGAGGTCACCGCCGCCCGGCTCGGGCTGATCGCCGCTCCGGCCGTGCTGGCCATCGTCCTGCCCTTCGTCATCGGCGCCCCCGACGTTCCCCGCCTGACCCTTCTTCCCATCTACGGCATCGTGGCCGTCTCTCTGGTGATCCTCACCGGGTGGGGGGGCCAGATCAGCCTCGGCCAGTTCGGCTTCGTGGGCGCCGGCGCCCTGGTGGCCGGCGGGCTGGCCGCCAACCACAACATCGACTTCTTCGTCGCCCTGGCCATCGGCATCGGCGTCGGGGTGGTGTCCGCCATCATCATCGGACTGCCCGCCGTGCGGATCCAAGGCCTGTACCTAGCCGTCACCACCCTGGCCTTCGGCTTCGCCGTGGAGTACTACGCCCTCAACGACCATTACTTCATCGGCAAGCACCTGCTGCCGTCCGGCTACACCGCCCATCTCAACCGCCCGTCGCTGTACGGGCGCATCGCGCTGGACAGCTTCCCCGACCAGAACCCGGGCAACATCAAGTTCTACTTCACGTGCCTCATCCTGATGGTGCTGTGCATGCTGGCCGCCCTCGCCTTCCGCCGCTACCGCAGTGGCCGGGTGCTCATCGCCGCCCGCGAGAACCAGCGGGCGGCGCCGGCCTACGCCATCAACCTGACCCGGACCCGGTTGGCCGCCTTCGCCATCTCGGGCGGCATCGCCGGCCTGGCCGGCGTCCTGATGGCCTACTCCCAGCACAACGTCGTCCAGGGCAGCTACGACGTCACCTACGGAATCGGCATCTTCCTGGCCGTGGTCATCGGGGGCCTGTCCTCGGTCCCGTGGGCGGTGACGGGCGCCGTGGTCTTCGAGGCGTTCCAG
The DNA here is from genome assembly GCA_021325435.1 of Actinomycetota bacterium. Taxonomy (GTDB): domain Bacteria; phylum Actinomycetota; class Acidimicrobiia; order Acidimicrobiales; family JAJPHE01; genus JAJPHE01. The sequence continues at coordinate 27,197 of JAJPHE010000072.1, forward strand.
GTCTTCGCGCCGAAGCTGGACCCCTACCTCGGCCCGAACATCACCGCCATCCTTCCGCTCCTGCTGACCGGGCCCCTGCTCGTGCTGAACCTCTACCAGTACCCGGGTGGCTCGGCGGAGTGGGGATTCGGCATCCGCGACCGGTTCCTGCGCTGGGTGGCACGCCGCCACGACGTCCTCGTGCCGTCGCTGGTCGCTGACCGCCGGGTGGAGACGGGCGAGGAGGCTCTCGACGTGGTCCGCCGGGCCGAGCAGCACGTCGAGGAGGTCGAGTCCTTCGACATCACCGACACGACGATCGTCTGCCCCGTGTGCGACGCCGAGCTCACCCTGGCCGAGGCGACCGCCCACGACCACCTGGCCAGGGGAGGCGGCCAGACGGCGGCCGGCGCCAGGACCGACGGTGGGGGCCGGGGCCGCCTGGCCCGGGCCCGAAAGGCCCGCCCGTGAAGCTCGCCGACCTGACCGGGCGCCTGCGGAGGGGCAACGGCACGACCCCCGCCAGCGAGGAGACGTCCACCCGGGCCGCCGGGGATCCGATCCTTTCCTGTCAGGGCGTCGACGTCGCCTACGACAAGGTGCAGATCCTGTTCGGCGTCGACCTCGAGGTCGCCGAAAACGAGATCATCGCCCTCCTGGGTACCAATGGCGCCGGCAAGTCCACCCTGCTGAAGGCCATCTCCGGCCTCGTCGACCCCATCGGCGGCAAGATCTACTTCGACGGCCAGGACATCACCCACGCCGACGCCGTCCAGACCGCCCGCATGGGAATCATCCAGGTGCCCGGAGGCAAAGCGGTCTTTCCCACGCTGTCGGTGGCCGAGCACTTCCGGGCCGGCACCTGGCTCTACGCCAAGGAGGATCCCGCCGACGTCGACGCCCGCATCCAGCGGGTGCTCGACCTGTTCCCCCGCCTGCGTGAACGCTGGGACCAGATGGCCGGCAACCTCTCCGGAGGCGAGCAGCAGCAGCTGGCCCTCGGCATGGCCTTCGTGGCCCGCCCCCGGCTGCTGATCATCGACGAGCTCTCCCTGGGCCTGGCCCCCACCATCGTCGAGCAGCTGCTCGAGATGGTCCGCCAGATCCACGAGCAGGGCTGCACCATCATCCTGGTCGAGCAGTCGGTGAACGTCGCCCTCACCGTGGCCGAGCGGGCCTACTTCATGGAGAAGGGCGAGGTGCGCTTCTCCGGCCTCACCAGTGAGCTGCTCGAACGCGACGACATCCTCCGCTCGGTGTTCCTCGAGGGGGCCGCCTCGGCGACCGGAGGGACCGGCGGGCGCACGACCACCTCGGCCCCCCGCCAGGCCGGCTCGGCCCAGACGGGCTCCACGATCCTCGAGGTTCGGGGCCTGACCAAGCGCTTCGGCGGCATCACCGCGGTGAACGACGTCAACCTCACCCTCCACGAGGGCGAGATCCTCGGACTGATCGGACCCAACGGGGCCGGCAAGACGACGATCTTCGATCTGATCTCCGGGCTGCTGCCGGCCGACGGCGGCCGCATCATGCTGCGGGGAATCGACGTAACCGACTGGGGCCCCGACCGCCGCTCCGCCATTGGGCTCGGCCGCTCGTTCCAGGACGCCCGCATCTTCCCCTCCCTGACGGTGGCCGAGAACATCGCCCTCGGCCTCGAACGTCACCTCGACACCCGCGACCACCTGGCCGCCCTTCTCGCCCTGCCGGCGATCATCGAGTCGGAGCGCGACGTGGCCTACACCGTCGACGACCTCATCGAGCTCATGAACCTCCAGGCCTTCCGCGACAAGTTCGTCTCCGAGCTGTCGACCGGAAGCCGCCGCATCGTCGACCTGGCCATGGCCATCGCCCACGACCCGGCCGTCCTGATCCTGGACGAGCCGTCGTCGGGCATCGCCCAGCGCGAGACCGAGGCGCTGGGCCCGCTGCTCAAGCGCATCCAGTCGGAGACGAACTGCGCGATGCTGGTAATCGAGCACGACATGCCCCTGATCACCTCGGTGTCCGACCAGATCATCGCCCTCGAGCTGGGCTCGGTGGTGCTACAGGACGTGCCCGAGAACGTGGTCACCGATCCCCGGGTCGTCGCCTCCTACCTGGGCGGGGACGCCTCGGTGATCCAACGGTCCGGGGCCGGATCGACCGGCACGTCCGCCACGACCAGCAGCGGCCGGCGGCGCAGCTCGAAGGGGTCAGGGTCATGAGGCCCCGGGCTGCGAAGGCCGTCAGGCGCACGGTCCGGGTGGTGGCGGCGGCCGCCCTGGCGACCGGGGGTTTCATGGTCGCCACGGCCGGAAGCGCCGGAGCGGTGACACCCGCCCGCACGGCATGGTGGAACGAGGCGCCTCTCGGGGTGCTTCCCCTTCCGGGCCAGGTCGGCGCCGACCAGCTCGCCGTCGGCCAAGGGGCGGGCGGCCCCACCGCCGTGGCCGCCGTCCTCTACACCCTGAGCAGCACCGACTCATCCGACCCGGGCCAGGCCGGCGCCACCATGATCCTGCCGATCAACAGCGGATCGTCGGTCGGCACCGCCGCCGTCGTGGCCTGCCCGATCACCTCAGGCGAGGGGTGGGCGGCCGGGGGCAACCAGCCGGCCGGCAGTACGCCCAAGTACAGCTGCTCGCCCGGCACCGAGGTGAAAGGGGTGAGCCCCGACGGCAACAGCCTGGTATTCGCCCTGACTCCGGCCCAGCAGGTGGCCGGAAGCCCGGGCACCTTCAACCTGGCGCTGGTGCCCGACCCCTCGTCCAGCTCGCCGTTCCAGACGGTGGTGAACTCCCCCTCGGGTGACGACTTCTCGGTGTCCAACCCCCCTGAGGCCGGCGCTCAGCCGGCACCGACGGCTCCGGCCTCCCCGGACCAGGGGACCTCCGCGGTGGCCCCGCCGGCCGAAACGGCTCCGCCGGTGGACACGCCGTTCGCCTCTGAGCCGGTTGCCTCGGCGCCGCCGGCCCTGCCGGCCCCCGCCGCCCCCACGCCGACGGCGTCCGCCCCGACCCGCGCCCCTGCCGGGGGCGTCGTCTCCGCCGCCCCGGCCGTGCCCGCCTCGAGCCCCGGCTTCCTGACCGGGCGACGCCAGCAGCTGCTCGGGGTCTGGCTCATGATCGACGCCGGCCTGGCCCTGGCCTTCTTCGGCGGCTCCGCCGACCGGATGCCCCGCCTGCTCGGTTCGCTCGCCGCCCGGCGGGGGGAGCACTCCCCGGCGGCGGGCGTGGAGATGGGTGGCATCGGCCGCTTCGCCCGCCCTCGCAGCGGGCCGCCGCGGCGCCTCTGAAGCCCCCGCCGGTGACCGCCACCCTGGCGGAGGGCCTGCGAGGGGTCCTCGCCGAGGCGCTGGGCGACCCCGGCCTCGAGGTCGAGGGCGTGGTCCGCCTGTCGGGGGGCGCATCCCGCGAGACCTGGTCCTTCGACGCCCGGCGCTCCGACGGGTCGGTGGAGCAGCTGATCCTCCGTCGCGACCCCCCCGGGGCACCGAAGGGCGGGATGGGCATCGAGGCGGCCGTCATCACCGCCGCCGCCGGCGCCGGGGTGCCGGTGCCGAGGTTGGTGGCCGCCAGCGACGAAACGGCCGCCCTCGGATCGGCCTTCATCGTCGTCGAACGGATCGAAGGCGAGACCATCCCTCGTCGGGTGCTGCGCGAGCCGGCGCTCGCCGCCGCCCGGCGCGTCCTCGCCGAGCAGTGCGGGCAGATCCTCGCCGCTCTGCATTCCGTTCCGCCGGAGGCGGTTCCCGGACTGCAGTCACCCGACCAGCTCGAGCAGTACCGCCAGGTCCTCGACGGCCTGGGGCAGCCGTCGCCCGCCTTCGAGCTCGCCTTCCGCTGGCTCGGGTCGAACCGACCCCCGCCGACTGGGGAGGCGATCGTCCACGGCGACTTCCGCAACGGCAACCTGCTCATCGGGCCCGACGGCGTGCGGGCCGTGCTCGACTGGGAGCTCGTGCATCTCGGGGACCCGATGGAGGACCTGGGATGGCTGTGCGTCAAGTCGTGGCGCTTCGGGGTCGACCGCCCGGTGGGGGGGTTCGGCACCTACGAGCAGCTCATCTCCGGCTACGAGGCCGGGGGAGGAAGGAAGGTCGACCGGGACGCCCTGCGGTGGTGGGAGGTGCTCGGCAACCTCAAGTGGGGGATCATGTGCATGATGCAGGCGTCGGCCCACCTGTCCGGTGCCCTGCGCTCGGTGGAGCTGGCCGCCATCGGAAGGCGGGTGTGCGAGGTGGAGTGGGATCTGCTCGACCTGATCCCCGGCGACTCCGGGCCTGACGTGAGCCCATCCCCCGGCCCCGGTCCTCTCGACGCCGCCGCCACCCGGGGCCTGCACGGGGCGCCCTCGGCGGCCGAGCTGGCCCAGGCCCTGCATGAGTTCCTCGACGGGGACGTGCGCACCAGCACCGAGGGTCGGGTGAGCTTCCACGCCCGGGTCGCCGCCAACGTGGCCGCCATGATCGAGCGCGAGCTGATCCTCGGACCGGCCCAGGCCGAGGCCCACCGGGCCGCCCTCGAGGGGCTGGGCGTGGCCGACGACCGCCGTCTCGCCCAGGGCATCCGCACCGGGGCCATCGAGGGCCCGGAACTGCGCCGGGTCCTGAGAGCGACGGTCAGGGCCAAGCTCGAGGTGGCCAACCCGCGCTGGCTGGAGCCGCCTCGTCCGCCGGGGGACTAGGGCTCAGCCGGCGATCTCGGCCCGGCGGTAGCCCCCGCCGCCGCCCTTCAGCTCCACCTGCACCGGCAGGTGCATCAGCCCCTGGGCCCGCCCGGGGTTCATGACCTCGAACTGGTGGCGTTGCTCGTGCCAGTCGTAGACGGTGTGCTCGTCGCGGCTGGTGATGGCGAGGGTCAGGAAGTAGGTGCCGTCGAGCAGGGGCACGTCGGCGAACTGAAAGGCAACCTCTCCCTCGCCCTCGATCGACGGGATCTCCACCCCGAGGATGCGGGTGTTGTTGCCGGACAGCAGCCGGCCTTCGATGTCGTAGATGGCGTAGCCGAAGTTGGGGTCCTCGATCCGCTCCGCCGCCTGGTAGCGCAGGCGGATCGTCAGGGCGTCCCCGGGCAGCAGATGGGAGCGGGTGCCCGCCTCCGGATGGTCGAAGGCGACACTGGTGATCCGGGCCCGCAGGTTGCGCTTGCGCTCCTGGGGCGAGCCGGTCTCCTCCTCGAATGCTTCGTCCCCTGCGAGGGCGGCCTCCAGTTGCTCGGCGACCTCCGGCCGGTCGCCCGTGCGCAGCAGGTGCTCGCGGAAGGACCGGATGGCCTCCCCGGGCGCGCCACTCGCCACCATCCGCCCGTGGTCCAGCACCACCGCCTGGTCGCAGATCTGGCGGACCTGGTCGGGCGCATGGGTGACGAACACGATGGTGCGCCCCTCCCGTTGGAAATGGCGGACCCGATCGAGGCACTTGCGCTGGAACGACTCGTCGCCGACGGCCAGAACCTCGTCCACCAGCAGGACGTCGGGCTCGGCGTTGACCGCCACCGCGAACCCGAGCCGCATGTACATGCCCGACGAGTAGAACTTCACCTGGTTGTCGATGAACTGCTCGAGTTCGGCGAAGGCCACTATCTCATCGAAGCGGCGCTCGATCTCGCGCCGCGACAGCCCGAGGAGCGAGGCGTTGAGGAAGACGTTCTCCCGTCCGGAGAGCTCGGGATGGAAGCCCGCTCCCAGTTCGAGCAGGGCGGCCAGCCGGCCCCGCACCTCGATCTGGCCGGTCGTGGGCTGCAGGATGCCGGCGACGCACTTGAGCAGCGTCGACTTTCCCGAGCCGTTGTGGCCCAACAGACCCCACGTCTGGCCCTGCTCGATCTCGAGGTCGATGTGATGGAGGGCCCAGAACTCCTCATACGGCACCCGGCCGAAATGCATCGCCCGTTCCTTCAGGGACGTGTACTTCTCGTGGTACAGGCGGAATCGTTTCGAGACGCCGGATATGCCGACGGCCGTGGGCAAGGCGGGCTCAGAGCTCCTGGCTGGCTGGCTGCGCGACCCACGGTATCGGCTCAGGCGCCCACGGCGTGGTAGCCGCCGTCGACGTGGACGATCTCGCCGGTCGTCATCGGGAACAGGTCCGACAGCAGGGCGACGCAGGCTCGGGCCACCGCGCCCTGGGGGTCGCGAACGTCCCACCCGAGGGGAGCCCGGACGTTCCACGCCTCCTCGAAGTCGCCGAAGCCCGGGATCGACTTGGCCGCCATGGTCCGCACCGGCCCGGCGGCCACCAGGTTCACCCGGACCTGCCGGCTCCCCAGGTCGCGGGCCAGGTAGCGGGCGAGGGACTCGAGGGCTGCCTTGGCCACCCCCATCCAGGCGTAGGCCGGCCAGGCCACGGTGGCGTCGAAGTCCAGCCCGACCACCGACCCGCCGCCGGCCGCCTCCATGAGCGGCAGCAGGCCGGCGGTCAGGGCCTTGAGCGAGTAGGCCGACACCTCCATGGCCACCGCCACCTGCTCCCAGTCGGCCCGCAGGACGTCGCCCCCCAGGCACTCGGGGGGAGCGAAGGCGATGGCGTGCAGGATCCCGTCGAGGCCACCCCACCGCTGGCCGAGCTCGTCACGCACGCGGTCGAGGTGCTCGGGGTGGGTGACGTCCAGCTCCAGCACCTCGGGCGGGTTCGGCAGTTTGCGGGCCACCCGGCGGGTGAGGGACAGGGCCCGGTCGTGCCCGGTGAGGACGACCTCGGCCCCCTCTCGCTGGGCCCGGTCGGCGACCCCGAAGGCCAGCGAGTCGTCGGTCAGCACGCCGGTCACCAGTATCCGTTTGCCTTCAAGGAGTCCCATCGAGCCTCCGGGGGAGGGAGCGGACGAACTTACCGTCACCCGGCGGATGCGGGTCGCGCAACTGCGGGTGCCCGGGCCCGGTGTGCAATCGTGTGGCCATGGCCATCGGCATCCTCGGGGGCACCGGACCGGCGGGCAGCGCTCTGGCCGTGCGGCTGGCCTCCGTCGGTCAAGACGTGGTCATCGGGTCGCGCTCGACCGAGCGGGCCGAGGAGGTGCGGGCCGAGCTGATCGCACGGTGGCCCGGGCGCCAGCTGGCCCTGCGGGGCGGCGGCAACGACGAGGCGGCCGATTGCGAGCTGGTGGTGGTGGCCACCCCGTGGGACGCGGCGGCGTCCACCGCGGCCTCGGTGGGCCCGCGCCTCGAGGGCAAGGTGGTGGTGAGCATGGCCAACGCCATCGCCAAGGTGGGCGACGAGCTGCAGCCCCTCGTACCGCCGCGCGGCTCGGTGGCCGCCGGCGTTCAGGCAGCCGTGCCCGCCGCCCTGGTCGCCGCCGCCCTCCATCACGTTCCTGCCCGCGAGCTCGGCGACATCGACCATCCGGTCGAGTGTGACGTGCTGGTGTGCGCCGACCAACCCGCCGCCCTGAAGGCGGCGTCGGACCTGGTGGCGGCGGTGCCCGGCCTCACCCCCGTGGATGCCGGCAGCCTGTCGTCGGCCGCGGCCGTCGAAGCCTTCACCGCCGTGCTGTTGCAGGTGAACCGCCGCTACCGCACCAGGACGGCCCTGCGCCTCGTCGGGCTGCCCCGGGGATGATGCGGCTCTACGACACGGCCCGCCGCCAGGTGGTGCCGTTCGAGCCCGGCCCGGTCGTCACCATGTACACGTGCGGCATCACCCCCTACGACGCCGCCCACGTCGGCCACGCCGCCACCTACCTCGCCTACGACGTCCTGCAAAGGCGCCTGCGCGATCTCGGCCACACCACCCGGTGTGTCCGCAACATCACCGACGTCGACGACGACATCCTGCGCAAGGCCCGCCAGCTCGGGGTCCACTTCCTCGACCTGGCCGCCGAGGAGATGGCCCGGTTCGACTCGGTGATCCGCGCCCTGCGCCTGCTGCCGTCCTGGAGCGAGCCCCGGGCCACGTCGGCGATACCCGACATCCTCGGCTTCATCGGCATGGTCCTCGAATCGGGCCACGCCTACCAGGCCGGCGGTGGCGTCTACTTCGACGTCAGCTCCTTCGACCACTTCGGCCAGGTCTCCCATCTCGACCGGGCCGCCATGCTCGCTCTGGCCGCCGAGCGAGGAGGCAACCCCGACGACCCGAACAAGCGCGACCCCCTCGACTTCGTGCTCTGGCAGCCGTCGGCGCCGGACGAGCCGGCCTGGGACTCGCTGTGGGGGCGGGGGCGACCCGGCTGGCACATCGAGTGCTCGGCCCTGGCCATGCGCGAGCTGGGCACGACCGTGGACCTGCACGGCGGGGGAGCCGACCTCATCTTCCCCCACCACGAGTGCGAGGCGGCCCAGTCGGAGGCGGTCACCGGCGAGCCGTTCGTCCGGCACTGGATGCACGCCGGTCTGGTCCATCTCCACGGCGAGAAGATGTCCAAGTCGCTCGGCAACCTCGTCTTCGTGAGCGACCTGCTGAAGGACTGGGAGCCCGACGCCATTCGCCTCGGCATCGTCGACCACCGCTACCGCGACGAGTGGGAATGGGAGAGCGGCTCGATGCCGGAGGCGGCGGCGCGGCTCGAGCGCTGGCGCCAGGCCGGACCGGGCGACGCGGCCGTCGACGACGTCCGGGCGGCCCTCGACGAGGACCTCGACACGCCGGCGGCCATCCGGGTCATGGACGACGCCGTTCGCCGCGGCCACGGGGTGTCGGAGGCCGCCGCCCTACTGGGCGTGGACGCCCTCACCCAGCCGGCGTAAAGGGGGCCGGGCCCCCGAGCGCCGCCGGTATCCTCGGCCGGATGCCGGGCCAGATCACCGTGTCGCTACCCGACGGCTCCTCGCGCACCCTTGACGCCGGGGCCACCGCGGCCGACCTGGCCCAGTCGATAGGACGCCGTCTCGCCCGCGCCGCCGTAGCCGCCGTGGTGGACGGCGCAGAGGTCGACCTGGCCCGTCCGCTGCCGGACGGAGCCAAGGTCGAGATCGTCACCAACGAGACCCCTGCCGGGCGCACCGTGCTGCGACACTCGGCCGCCCACGTCCTCGCCCAGGCGGTGCTGCGCCTCTGGCCCGGCGCCCACTTCGCCATCGGTCCGCCCATCGCCGACGGCTTCTACTACGACTTCGAGCTGCCCGGCGGGGCCCGGTTCAGCGAGGAGGACCTGGGCCGCATCGAGGAGGAGATGCGTCGCATCGCCGCCGAGGACCAGACCTTCCACCGCGAGGAGCACACCATCGCCGAGGGCTTGGAGATCTTCTCCGATCAGCCCTACAAGTCCGAGATCATCCGGGCGGTGGCCGAGGGCGCCGCGGGGGAGGAGGACGCGGGCGAGCTCGCCGGGGCAGGGGAGCGCCCGGTCAGCGTCTACGCCAACGACGGAGGGTTCGTCGACCTGTGCCGCGGCCCCCATGTTCCGTCGACCGGCCGTCTCGCCCACTTCAAGCTGATGCGGGTGGCGGGGGCCTACTGGCGAGGCGACGAGCACCGCCCCCAGCTCCAGCGCATCTACGGAACGGCGTGGGAGTCCTCCGCCGCCCTGGCCGAGCACCTGCACCGCCTGGAGGAGGCGGAAAAGCGCGACCACCGACGCCTCGGAGTCGAGCTCGACCTCTTCTCCTTCCCCGACGAGATCGGCTCCGGCCTGGCCGTGTTCCACCCCAAGGGGGGCCTGGTCCGCAAGGTGATGGAGGACTACTCGCGGCGCCGGCACGAGGAAGCCGGCTACTCCTTCGTCAACTCCCCGCACATCACCCGCTCGGACCTGTTCGAGATCTCCGGGCACCTCGACTGGTTCGCCGACGCCATGTACCCGCCCATGGAGCTCGACGAGGGGCACCGGTACTACCTGAAGCCGATGAACTGCCCCTTCCACATCCTCATCTACCGGAGCCGGCAGCGCTCCTACCGCGAGCTTCCCATGAGGTTGTTCGAGTTCGGCAGCGTCTACCGCTACGAGAAGTCAGGTGTGGTGCACGGCCTCACCCGGGTGCGGGGCATGACGCAGGACGACGCCCACATCTTCTGCACCCGCGACCAGATGGCGGCGGAGCTGCGCTCACTGCTCGTGTTCGTCCTCGACCTGCTGCGCGACTACGGGCTGTCGGACTTCTATCTCGAGCTGTCCACCAGGCCCGAAGGCAAGGCCGTCGGCACCAACGAGGAGTGGGAGGAGGCCACCGAGACGCTGCGAACGGTGGCGTCCACCATGGACCTCGACCTGGTGATGGACGAGGGGGGCGGAGCCTTCTACGGACCGAAGATCTCGGTGCAGGCCCGCGACGCCATCGGCCGCACCTGGCAGATCTCCACCATCCAGCTCGACTTCCAGCTGCCGCAGCGCTTCCAGCTCGAGTACGTGGGAGCGGACAACAGCCGCCACCGGCCCATCATGATCCACCGGGCCCTGTTCGGCTCGGTGGAGCGGTTCTTCGCCGTGCTGCTCGAGCACTACGGGGGCGCCCTGCCCGCCTGGCTGTCACCGGTCCAGGCCCGGGTCCTGCCCGTGCGCGACGACCACGAAGGCTACGCCGAGGCGGTCGCCGACCGGCTTCGCTCCGAGGGGCTCCGGGTCGACACCGCCGGGGCCAGCGAGCCCCTAGGGGCCCGCATCCGCAAGGCGAAGCTGGAGAAGCTGCCGTACGTGCTGGTCGTCGGGGACGACGATGTGGCGGCGGGCACGGTGGGCGTGAACCGCCGAGGATCGGAGCGACCCGAGCGCGGCGTCGACGTCGGGCCCTTCGCCGCCGCCCTCGCCGAGGACGTGGCCCGGCGCGACCCCGGCCCTCGGTGAGCCTCGAGCGGCTGTGGGCCGGCTGGCGCAGCGAGTACGTGTCCTCCGCCGCGGTGGACGACGGCGATGACTGCGTCCTGTGCCGCATCGCCGGCTCCGACGACGACCGGGCGGCTCACGTGGTGTGGAGGGGAGAGGTCGCCCTGGCCGTGCTGAACGCCTACCCCTACACCAGCGGGCACCTCATGGTCATGCCCCGCCGCCACGTGGGCGAGCTGGAGGCGCTGGACGAGGAGGAGGCCGCCGAGGTGTGGCGCGCCCTGTCGGATGCGGTGCGGGCCATCCGCCAGGCGTACCAGCCCGACGGGCTCAACGTGGGGGCGAACCTGGGACGGGTGGCCGGCGCCGGGGTGCCCGGACACTTCCATCTGCACGTGCTGCCCCGCTGGAGCGGCGACACGAACTTCATGACGGCGGTGGCCGAGGCCCGGGTGCTCCCCGAGGCGCTGCCGGTCAGCTGGGAGCGGCTGCGCAAGGCCTGGCCGCCCGCCTGAGGGGTCAGTCCTCCTTCTTGGCCACCTTGTCGTAGAGGTGCTGGGGGAGGGCGTCGTAGTGGTCGTGGGTGGTGGTGAACCGCCCCCAACCGCCGGTCAGGGAACGCAGGTCGATGGCGTAGCGCAGCAGCTCCGAGGTGGGCACCAGCGCCCTGATCACCTGCTCGCCCGTCGGTGTGGTCTCGGTGCCCTGCACCCGGCCCCGCCGGGCGTTGAGATCTCCCATCACGTCGCCCTGGTAGGCGGCCGGCACCACCACCTCCAGGGCGGAGATCGGCTCCAGGATGATGGGGCCGGCCTTGGCCATGGCCTCCTTGAATCCCAGCGAGCCGGCCATCTTGAAGCTCATCTCCGAGGAGTCGACCGGGTGGTATTTGCCGTCGAAGCAGGTGACGGTCACGTCGACCACCGGGTATCCGTAGTGGCCGCCCTGGGCCATCGTCTCGGCGATGCCCTTCTCCACCGCCGGGATGAACTGACGGGGGATGGCGCCCCCCACGATCTGGTCGACGAAGCTGAACCCGGCACCCCGTTCCGCCGCATCGATGCGCAGGCTGGCCACCCCGAACTGGCCGTGGCCGCCGGTCTGCTTCTTGTACTTCCCCTCGGCCTCCGCCGTCTTGGTGATGGTCTCGCGGTAGGGGACCTGGACCGGCTCGGACTCGACCTCCACGCCGAACTTGCGCTGCAGGCGCTCGGTGACGATCGACAGGTGGGTCTCGCCCATGCCGGCGAGCAGGGTCTGGTGGGTCTCGTCCTCCCGTCGCACCTGCAGGGCCGGGTCCTCCTCCTGCAGACGGTGCAGGGCGGTCATCAGCTTGTCCTCGTCACCCTTGGACTTGGGCCTGATGGCGATCGACAGCACCGGCGTCGGCGAGGGAATGGCCTCGACCGTGACGGGAGTGCCTTTGGGGGCCAGGGTGTCACCGGTGGCCGTGTCGGAGAGCTTGGACACCGCGCCGATGTCGCCGGCGGGCAGCTCGGACACCTGGACCTGCTCCTTGCCCCTCAGGGTGAACAGGGAATGGAGACGCTCGTCGGCGTGGCTGCGCGGATTGGTGAGAACGGCGTCCGGGCGGATGGTGCCCGACAGGACCTTGAAGATCGACACCTTGCCCACGTACGGGTCGGCGAGGGTCTTGAAGACATAGGCCAGCGGGTCGCCGCCCGGGTCGCACGCCACCTCGTGGGTCGACCCCCCGGCCTGGACGCTCACCCCGGGTCGGTCCGAGGGTGACGGGCCGATCTCGCAGATGAACGTCGCCAGCCGGTCGATGGCGACCCCCTTGGTCGCCGACCCGCACACCACGGGGAAGACGGTGGCCGCCGCCACCCCCTTGGCCAGGGTGTCCTCGAGCTCCTTGGGGTCGGGCACGTCCCCTTCCAGGTAGCGCTCCATCAGGGCGTCGTCGGCGACGACGATGCCCTCCACCAGCGCCTCGCGCACCTGGTGCTCCGACGCCTCCATGTCCGCCGGGATGGCCCCGGTGGACGGGGCGCCGCCGTCGTAGGTGATGGCGGTGTCGGTCAGCAGGTCCGCCACGCCCCGGAACGCCGCCTCCTCACCGATGGGAAGCTCCAGCGGGGCGACCCCGGCCCCGAACACCTCGCGCAGCTGGTCGAGGGTGCGCTCGAAGCTGGCCCGCTCGCGGTCGAGCTTGTTGACGAAGATCATCCGGGGGATGCCGCGCTCGGCGGCCATCCTCCAGGCCACCTGGGTCTGGACCTCCACGCCCTCCACCGCGCTGACGACGAACACCGCCAGGTCGGTCACCGACAGGGCGGCCTCGACGTCGTAGACGAAGTCGGCGTAGCCGGGGCAGTCGATGAGGTTGATCTTGTGCCCGGCGAACTCGAAAGGGGCGAGGGCCAGCGACAGTGATATGCCCCGTTTGACCTCCTCGGGGTCGAAGTCGGTGGTGGTGGACCCGTCCTCGACCCGGCCCTGGCGGTTGATGGTGCCCGAGCACAGCAGCAGCGCCTCGGTAAGGGTCGTCTTACCGGCGCCACCGTGGCCCACCAGAGCGACGTTTCGGATCCTGGCCGGGGGGAAGCTCTGCACTGGTCAAGCACCTCGCTCTCGACGATTCCCCCGGGCCCGACGGTCTCGGCCTCGACCCAGGGCCACTGGTCCCGCCAGAGTACCGACCACCGATGGTAGGTTGAAGGGCGAGACGACGCCCTCACCAGGAGCTTCCATTGTTCGACGGACGCTGGCGGGCCGGCGTTGACCGCGGCACCAAGCCGCTCGGCACGGCTCTCCAACGCACTGGTATCACCGCCAACCAGCTGACCGCCGTCGGCCTGGTCGTCGCGCTGGCTGCCGCCTGGGCCATCGGCAGCGGCCATCTCCTGGTCGGGCTGGTCCTGGTCGTCGGCGCCGCCGTGCCCGACCTGCTCGACGGACCCGTCGCCAAGGCGTCGGGCACCACGTCACGCCGAGGGGCCTTCCTCGACTCGGTGACCGACCGGGTCACCGACGCCCTCCTGCTCGGGGGGGTGGCCTGGTACCTGGGCTCGACCCGGGGCCCCCACGCCCCGCTTTTGGCCTTCGCCGTGTTCGGGGCGGCGTCGCTCGTCTCCTACGAGCGGTCCAAGGCCGAGTCCCTGGGGTTCCAGGCCAAGGGCGGCCTCATGGAGCGGGCCGAACGGATCGTCGCCCTGTCGATCGGCCTGCTGGTCCCGGTGCTGCTCGTTCCCGCCCTGTGGGTCATGCTGGCCCTGAGCCTCATCACCGCCGTCCAGCGTTTCGCGAAGGTGTGGCGCCAGAGCGGGCCGGCCAGCGCCGGGCGCGACCTGCAGCCCCGCTGGACCATGGCGGCGGTGGAGGCCCGCTGGAGGGCCCGGCGCGAGGCGCTGACCGCCGGCCGCCGAGCCGGCGTCGACCGGCGCTTCCGGGTCCGCCGCCAGCCGGCGCGGGGCGGTCGCCACCGGGCCCGCACCCGCCCCTAGGCGTCACCGGCCCGCTTGGCCTTCGCCGAGGACCGCACCTACTACCTCTACCGCGCCCTTTTCGCGGTGGGCCGGTACCTGCCCCGGCCTGTCGCCACGGCCCTGGCCCACAGCAGCGGACTGGTGTCGGCCGCCACCATGGCCGGGCGGCGCCAGCTCATCACCCGACACCTGGACCGGGCCACCGGCGGCCTGGCCGAGCCGGACCGCCAGCGGGCCGTCAGGCAGGCGTTCCTCTCCTACGCCCACTACTGGCTGGAGTCGGCCCGGGCGACCGGCGCCTCGGCCGAGGAGCTCGACACCCGGACCTCCTACGAGGGTCTCGACCACATCGACGCCGCTCTGGCCGCCGGCAGGGGGGCGATCCTCGCCCTGCCCCACCTCGGCACTTGGGACTCCGGGGGCGCCTTCCTGGCGTCGATCGGCTACCCGCTGACCGTCGTGGTCGAGCCCATCCGGCCCCAGCGGCTGTTCGACTGGTTCGCGGCCATGCGGGCCTCGCTCGGGCTCGAGGTGGTGCCGCTCGGTCCGACGGCGGTGGCGGCGGTCACCCGCCGGTTGCGCCAGGGCGGCCTCGTCGCCCTGGTCAGCGACCGCGACCTGGCCGGAACCGGCGTCGAGGTGGAGTTCTTCGGGGAACGGACCCGCCTTCCCGGCGGGGCGGCGACCCTGGCCCTGCGGACCGGCGCCGCCCTCCTGCCGGTGGCCGTCTATCTGCAGCCCAAAGGCCGGATGCACGCCGTCGTCCGCCCGGCGCTGCCGGTGGCCCGTCAGGCGACCCTGCGCGAGGACGTCGTACGGGTCACCCAGGCCCTCGCCGCCGCCATGGAGGAGCTCATCCGCGCCCACCCGGAGCAGTGGCACCTCTTCCAACCGAACTGGCCGTCGGACCCCGGGTACCGGGGCTGAGGCGGCGTACCGTTCGGTCGTGCGCATCGCGCAGGTATGCCCCTACAGCCTGACCGTGCCCGGCGGCGTGCAGGGGCAGGTGACGGGGCTGGCCCGCAGCCTGCGGTCCCTCGGACATCACGTGGTTGTGCTCGGCCCGTGCGACGGGCCGCCCCCGGAGCCTGGCGTCCGGCCACTCGGTCGTTCCATCCCGCTGGCCGCCAACGGCTCGGTCGCCCCGATCGCCCCCGACGTGGCCTGCGCCCTGCGGACCATCGCCGCCCTGGCCGACGAGCACTTCGACGTGGTCCACCTGCACGAGCCGCTGGTGCCGGGTCCGACGTTGACCGGGCTCCTCTACCGCGACGGGCCGGTCGTCGGCACCTTTCACATGGCCGGGGCCAGCGCCGCCTACCGGATGCTCCGCCCCCTGTTGGCCCGGTGGGCCGACCGGCTCACCCTGCGCTGTGCCGTCTCGCAGGACGCCATCTACACCGCCCGCCAGGCACTGGGGGGCCGGTACGAGCTGGTGTTCAACGCCATCGACACCCTGCCCTTCGCCAAGGCCACGCCCACGCCGACAGCGGGGCCGACCGTGTTCTTCATCGGCGCCACGAGCCCCGCAAGGGCCTGGCCGTCCTTTTGCGAGCCTTCGCCTCCCTGCCAGCGGACACCCGGCTGTGGATCGCCAGCGACGGCCCCCAGACCGCCGAGCTGCTCGCCGAGCACGGTGGTGACCCGAGGATCGAGTGGCTGGGGCGGATCGACGACGGGGAACGGGCGGCCCGGATGCGGGGGGCCGACGTGGTCTGCGCCCCGTCGATTCACGGAGAGTCGTTTGGGGTGGTCCTCCTCGAGGCCATGGCGGCCGGAACCCCGGTCGTGGCCAGCGACCTGCCCGGCTACCGCACCGTGGCGACCGACGGAGTCGATGCCGTCCTGGTCCCACCCGGGGATGCCGGGGCCCTCGCCGAAGGGCTCCGAGCGGTGCTCGGCGACCGGCGCCTGGCCGAGGCGCTCAGCGCCGCTGGTGAGGCCCGGGCCGCCGAGCTGTCGATGGACCGCCTGGCCGAGCGCTACCTCGACCTGTTCGCCTCGCTGCTCGCCGGCTGAGGGGCCCGAGGCGCGAAGCTGTTGGAGGTGAGACCCCTGTGAGCCGGCAGATGGCGACCGAGATCCCTTCTCCCTACGCCTTCCACCCCGGCTCCGTCGCCCGCAACCGGCGGCGGGCGATGGCCCTGGTGGCCGGGGCCGCCGCCATGCCGGCCCTGGTCCTACTGGCGGTGGTCGCCCTGGCCTGGTCGGCGGCGGTGGGCGTGGTCGCCGGGGCGGTCCTCGCCACCGCCCTCAGCGTCTGGCTGTGGCGGGCCGGCCCCCGAGCGGTGATCGGGAGACTCGACGGCGCACCGGCCGACCCCGTGGTCCACGCCCGCCTGCACAACCTGGTGGAGAGCCTGTGTGCCGCCGCCGGGCTCTCGAAGCCCGAGCTGCTGGTGGTGAGGGCCCCGGCGGCCAACGCCCTGTCGGTAGGGCACGGCCCGAGCGACGCCACCCTGGTCGTCACCGAGGGCCTGCTCACCCGGCTGACCCGGGTGGAGCTCGAAGCCATCCTGGCCCACGAGCTCTCCCACGTCCGCAAGGGGGAGGTGGCGGTGGCCGCCGCCGCCGCCGTCACCATCGCCCCGTTGATGCGGGTGGTGCCGACTCTGGTCACCCCCCTCGGCCGCCGCCTGGTCGGCGGGCGCGAGGCCGACGCCGATCTGGCCGCCGTTGGGCTCACCAGGTACCCCCCGGGGTTGATCGGGGCCCTGGAGAAGATGCGCTCGCCCCGCATGCCCCCTTCCTCGCCCGGGGTGGACCTGCTGTGGGCGGTGCCCCCCTCGGGCGCCATCTCCGGTCAGGTCGAGGCGGCGGTGGCCGACCCGCTCGAATCTCGACTCCAGACCCTGCGCGAGCTCTGAGCTCCGTCGGACCGCCGCCTGGCAAAGGGGTCGGGAACCAGGGGTGTGACCGATAGAATCGGGTCGTGGCCCCCGAAGCGCAACCCGGCACCGCCAACCCCGAACACGCCCGCGGCACGGCCCGGGTGAAGCGGGGCCTGGCCGAGATGCTCCGGGGCGGGGTGATCATGGACGTGGTCACCGCCGAGCAGGCCAAGATCGCCGAGGACGCCGGCGCGGTGGCCGTCATGGCCCTCGAGCGGGTACCGGCCGACATCCGCCGCGACGGGGGCGTGGCCCGCATGAGCGACCCGGCCCTGATCGAAGGCATCCAGCAGGCCGTCACCATCCCGGTGATGGCCAAGGCCCGCATCGGCCACTTCGCCGAGGCCCAGGTCCTCGAGAGCCTCGGGGTCGACTACGTGGACGAGAGCGAGGTGCTCACCCCGGCCGACGAGGCCCACCACATCGACAAGTGGGCCTTCACCGTCCCGTTCGTGTGCGGCGCCACCAACCTGGGCGAGGCCCTGCGGCGGGTTTCTGAGGGCGCCGCCATGATCCGGTCCAAGGGCGAGGCCGGCACGGGCAACATCGTGGAAGCGGTGCGTCACCTGCGCTCCATCCTCGGAGACATCCGCCGCCTGACCCAGGCCGACTCGGCCGAGCGTTACGGGTGGGCCAAGGAGCTGCGGGCCCCCATCGGCCTGGTCGAGGAGGTCGCCGAGGCCGGATGCCTGCCGGTGCCCCTGTTCTGCGCCGGAGGCATCGCCACCCCGGCCGACGCCTCTCTGGTCATGCAGCTGGGCGCTGAGGCGGTCTTCGTCGGGTCGGGCATCTTCAAGTCGGAGGATCCGGCTCGCCGGGCGAGGGCCATCGTCGAGGCGACCACCCACTTCCGCGACCCCGCCATCGTGGCCAAGGTCAGCAAGGGCCTCGGCACCGCCATGCCCGGCCTCGAGGTCGACGGTCTCGAGGTCAAACTGGCCGACCGGGGCTGGTAGCGGTGGGCGAACGACGCGAGGTGCCGCCAGGTGAAGGTAGGCGTCCTCGCCCTGCAGGGTGACGTCAGGGAGCACCGGGCCGCCCTACTAGAGGCGGGCGCCGACCCCGTCGAGGTGAGGCGCCCCGACGACCTGTCCGCGGTGGACGCCATCGTCCTTCCTGGGGGGGAGTCGACGACCCTGTCCATGCTCCTCGAGAGCTCAGGGGTGGGTGACGCGCTGTCGGCGTCGCTGGCCGAGGGCCTTCCGGCCTTCGGCACCTGCGCCGGCATGATCCTGCTGGCCCGCCAGGTGGTGGGGGGCCGGCCCGACCAGCGCAGCTTCGGTGTGGTCGACATCACCGTGCGCCGCAACGGCTTCGGCCGCCAGGTGCAGTCCTTCGAGTGCGACCTCGCCGTCGAGGGGACCGGTCCGGTGCGGGCGGTGTTCATCCGCGCTCCTGTCGTCGAGCGGGTCGGGCCCGACGTCGAGGTGCTGGCCACCGTCGACGGCCCCGGCGGCCCGACGCCGGTGCTGTGCCGCCAGGGCCCGCACGTGGTCTCCTCATTCCATCCCGAGCTGTCCGGCGACCGGAGGATCCATGAGCTGTTCCTCTCCGGTCTGCGTCACTAGGACGAGAAAGGCAGACGATGTCCGGTCATTCCAAGTGGGCGACCATCAAGCACAAGAAGGGCGCCCAGGACAAGGCGAGAGGCAAGCTCTTCGCCAAGCTGATCCGCCAGGTGGAGGTGGCGGCCCGCGAGGGCGGCGGGGACATCAACGCCAACGCCACCCTGCGGACCATGTACAGCAAGGCGAGGGAGGCCTCGGTCCCCCTCGACACCATCGAACGGGCCATCAAGCGGGGCACCGGCGAGTTGGAGGGCGTCCGTTACGAGGCGGTCAGCTACGAGGGCTACGCCTCCGCCGGGGTGGCGGTCATCGTCGAGTGCCTGACCGACAACCGCAACCGCACCGGAGCCGACATCCGCAGCCTGTTCAGCCGCAACGGCGGCTCGATGGCCGAGCCAGGCGCGGTGTCGTGGCAGTTCGAGCGCAAAGGGGTGGTCATCCTGCCCCGGCGCAAGCCCGACGGAGGCGAGGTCACCGAGGACGACCTCATGGTGGTGGCCGTCGACGCCGGCGCCGAGGACCTGGCCGACCAGGGCGACACCTGGCAGCTCACCTGCCCGCCCGGCGACCTCGGGCGGCTCCGCTCGGCGCTCGAGGAGGCCGGCGTTCCCTACGACTCGGCCGAGCTGACCATGCTGCCCACCAACGCCGTGCCCCTCGAGAGCGAGGGTGACGCCCGCAAGGTCCTGCGCCTCGTCGACGCCCTCGAGGAGCTGGACGACGTCCAGAACGTCTACGCCAACTTCGACATCCCCGATTCCATCCTGGAGCTGGTCGAGGCGTGAGGGCGCCGGCCGTCGGCGACCCCGCCCCCGACTTCACCCTGGAGGGGACGGGTGGGCGCTCGTACTCCCTGTCGGACCACCGGGGCCAGACGGTCGTGCTGGCCTTCTATCCCGGAGACGACACCCCGGTCTGCACCCGCCAGCTGCGCAGCTACTCCCACGACCTCGAGCGGTTCTCAGACCTGGGCGCCGCCGTGTTCGGGATCAGCCCCCAGAGCGTGGACCGCCACGAGGCCTTCGCCGCCCGCCACGGGTTGCGGATGCCCCTTCTCGCCGACACCGACCGGGCCGTGGGCCGGAGCTACGGGATCCTCGGCCCGGTCGGCTTCTACCGCCGCTCGGTCTTCGTCGTCGACGGGGGTGGAATCGTGCGCTACGCCCATCGGACCGCGGCTGGGCTCACCTACCGCGGCGTCGACGAGCTGGTGGCGGCGGTCAGGGCGGCGGGCGCCTCCGCCGGGCGCTAGCTCGCCGGCGGCCATCCCCCATCGGGACGAGCCGCCCCACTACCCTCGAACGGATGTTCGTGCTCGGCATCGACCCGGGTGTGTCGCGCTGCGGCTACGGCTGTGTCCGGCGAGGCGCCGCCGGCCTCGAGGCCGTCGCCGGCGGGGCCATAACCACGTCGCCGGCGGACCCGTTGCCGCTCCGTCTGGGCCAGCTCGCCGGCGAGCTGGAGGCGTTGATTACCGAGCTCCAGCCCGACGCGGTCGCCGTCGAGCGGGTCTTCTTCCAGGTCAACGCCCGCACGGCGATGTCGGTGGGCCAGGCCAGCGGGCTGGCCCTGGCCGCCGCCGCCCGGGCCGGTTGTCCGGTCTTCGAGTACAACGCCAACGAGGTGAAGCAGGCGGTCGCCGGCTACGGGTCGGCGGACAAGCTGTCGGTGCAGAAGATGATCCAGAAGATCCTGGCCCTGCCGGCTCTGCCCCAGCCCCCTGACGCCGCCGACGCCCTGGCCCTCGCCGTCTGCCATCTGGCCGCCGCTCCGGTGCTGGCGGCCGCCGCCCGCCAAGGAGGAGGAAGCAGGTGATCGGCTCACTGCGCGGGGTGCTCCTCGACCGGCTGCCCAAGGGCGAGCTGCTGGTCGAGGTGGGGGGGGTCGGCTATCGGGTGACCGTGCCCGCCGGCACCCTGTCGGCGACCGGCCCCGCCGGCTCGCCGGTCTTCCTCCACGTCCACACCCACGTCCGCGACGACGCCATCATCTTGTTCGGCTTCGCCACCTCCGAGGAGCGTCACTGCTTCGAGGCGCTGATCGGCGCCCACGGGGTCGGACCCGCCGTCGCCCTGGCCATCCTCTCCACCCACTCGCCGGTCGCCCTCCGGCGGGCGGTGGCGACCGACGACGTCGACGCCCTCGTCCTCGTGCCCGGTATCGGGCGCAAGACGGCGGTGCGCCTGATCATGGAGCTCAAAGCCCGCTTCGAGGTGCCCGACGATCCGGGCGAGGCCCTGGTGGCGCTGGGCGCCGGCCATGCCCCCACCGCCCGGGCCGAGGTCCAGGCCGCCCTGGCCGGCCTCGGCTACGGCGCCGACGAGGTGCGCGAGGCCCTGCGCGACGTCAGCGAGGAGGCCAGCGCCGAGCAGATGCTGCGGGGCGCCCTGCGCAACATGGCGGCAGCCCGGTGAGCCCCCGCCAGGAGATCGTCGCCGGCCCGCGGACCATGGACCCGGTGGCCGACCCGATCGAGGCGGCCGAGGAGGTCAACCTCCGCCCCCGCCGCCTGACCGAGTTCGTCGGGCAGGCCCAGGTCGTCGAGCACCTCGAGATCGTCCTCGAGGCCGCCCGCCGCCGGTCCCAGCCCGTCGACCACCTGCTGTTCGCCGGCCCGCCGGGGCTGGGCAAGACCACCCTGGCCGGCATCGTCGCCGCCGAGATGGGCGTCGGGCTGCGGGTCACGTCGGGCCCCGCCCTGGTCCGGGCCGGCGACCTGGCCGCCATCCTCAACGACCTCCAGGACGGCGACGTCCTCTTCATCGACGAGATCCACCGGCTCGGACGCGCCGTCGAGGAGATCCTCTATCCGGCCATGGAGGACTTCCAGCTCGACATCGTCATCGGCAAGGGGCCGACGGCCCGCTCCATCCGTCTCGACCTGCCCCGCTTCACCCTGGTGGGCGCGACCACCCGTACCGGCCTCATCACCGGTCCGCTGCGCGACCGCTTCGGGCTGGTGGCCCGGCTCGACTACTACGGGCCCGGCGACCTCGAGGCCATCGTGGCCCGAGCCGCCCGCATCCTCGACGTCCGTCTCGACCCGTCCGGCGCCGAGGAGATCTCCCACCGCTCGAGGGGCACGCCCCGCATCGCCAACCGGCTGCTCCGCCGGGTGCGCGACTTCGCCGAGGTCCGGGGGGACGGGGTGGTAACCCGGCAGGCGGCCAGCGAGGGCCTGCGCCTGTTCGGGGTGGACGAGCTCGGCCTGGACAAGGTGGACCGGGCTGTCCTCGCCGCCGTGTGCCAACGCTTCGGCGGAGGGCCGGTCGGGTTGACGACCCTCGCCGTCAGCGTCGGCGAGGAGCCCGACACCGTCGAGGACGTCTACGAGCCCTTCCTGCTGCAGCTCGGCCTGCTGATGCGGACCCCGCGGGGCCGGGTGGCCACGCCCGCCGCCTGGCGGCACCTCGGCCTGGCCCCGCCGCCGGTCGAGACCACCTCCTCGCTGTTCGAGTAGGGGGGAGCCCCCGTCCGAGGTGCAAGTCTGGGCGGGTGGACGCCTTCGACTACCTGCTGCCGGAGGACGCCATCGCCCAGCAGCCGGTCGAGCCCCGCCACGCCGCCCGCCTGCTGGTGGCGACGGGTGAGCGGACCGAGCACCGTCGGGTGGCCGAGCTGCCCGAGCTGGTCGGACCGGGCGACCTGATCGTGGTGAACGAGACCCGGGTGTCGCCGGCCCGCCTGCGCCTGCGCAAGGAGACGGGCGGCTCGGTTGAGGTGCTGCTCCTCGAGCAGGCCGGCGCCGACCGCTGGGACGCCCTGGTGAGGCCGGGCCGCCGGGTGCCACCCGGCACCACCCTGTGGTCCGATGACGGGCCCGCCGTCCGGGTGGGGGAGAGGCGCCCGGATGGCCGCCGCGAGGTGTGCCTGATCGACCCGGAGCTGCCGGAGCGGGCCGGCGCCGTCCCCCTCCCTCCCTACATCCACCGCGGTGACATCGACCCTGCCCGGTATCAGACGGTCTACGCCCGCTCGCCGGGCTCGGTCGCCGCCCCCACCGCCGGCCTGCACCTGACCGACGAGGTGCTCGACCGGTGCCGCCAGGCCGGCGCCGTCGTCGCCACCGTGGACCTGTCAGTGGGCCTGGACACCTTCCGCCCGGTGACGGCCGACGACCCGGCCGACCACGTCATGCACAGCGAGCGGTACCGCGTGCCCCCGGAGACGATGAGCGCCTGCCGGGGCGCCGACCGGGTGCTGGCGGTGGGCACCACGACCGTGCGGGCCCTCGAGGCGGCGGCTGCCACCGGGCGCCTCGAAGGGCGCACCGAGCTGTTCATCCGGCCCGGCTTCCGGTTCCGGGTGGTGGACCGGCTGATGACGAACTTCCACCTGCCCCGCTCCAGCCTGCTGCTGCTGCTGGCCGCCTTCTGCGGTCCCCGATGGAAGGAGCTCTACGCCGAGGCCCTGGCCGCCGGCTACCGCTTCCTCTCGTTCGGTGACGCCATGCTGGTGGACCGCCGGTGACCCTACGTCTCGAGGTGTCCGCCGTCGACGGAGCGGCGCGGGCCGGCCGGGTCCACACCGCCCGGGGGAGCTTCGACACCCCCTGCTTCATGCCGGTGGGGACCCGCGGCACGGTGCGGGCCCTCAGCCCCGCCGACCTCGAGTCACTCGGCTATGAGGTCGTGCTGGCCAACACCTACCACCTCATGCTGCGCCCGGGGGCGGACGTCATCGAGGGGTTGGGCGGCATCCACGAGTTCTCGGGGTGGACCGGACACGTGCTGACCGACTCCGGCGGCTACCAGGTCTTCTCGCTTAGCCCCCGAGTCGACGACGGCGGCGTCACCTTCCGGTCCACCTACGACGGCTCCACCCATCGGCTGACGCCCGAGGGGGCCGTCGCCGTCCAGGAGCGCATCGGCGCCGACATCCAGATGGTGCTCGACGTGTGTCCGCCCCTGCCCTCCCCGCCGGAGGTGCTGGCCGAGGCGGTGCGGCGCACGGCCGAGTGGGCCCGGCGGGCCCGGACCGCCCACCGGCGCGAGGGTCAGTCGATCTTCGGCATCGTGCAGGGAGGCACCGACCCCGACCTTCGTCGCCACAGCGCCCGGCTGACGGTGGACGTCGGCTTCGACGGTTACGGGATCGGCGGGCTGTCGGTCGGCGAGCCCCGCCACGAGATGATCCCCGCCCTGGCCGCGGCGGTAGAGGAGCTGCCGCCGGACCAGCCCCGGTATCTGATGGGCGTGGGCGACCCCCTCGGCCTGGTCGACGCCGTCACCCTCGGGGTGGACATGTTCGACTGCGTCCTGCCCACCCGGCTGGGCCGGCACGGCACCGCCCTCACATCGGTTGGCCGGCTCCAGCTCCGGGGGGCCGCCTACGCCGAGGACGGCGGCCCCATCGACCCGGAATGCGGTTGCGCCGTGTGCGCCCGATGGTCGCGGGCCTACCTGCGCCACCTCCTGTCGGTCGGGGAGCCGTCGGCCGCCCGCCTGGTCAGCCTGCACAACCTGGCGTGGACGACCGAGCTGGTCCGCCAGATCCGCCACGCCGTCGCACAGGGCACCCTGGCCGAGCTGCGGCGCCGGGTGGCCGACGTCTGGGAGGCACCCGGCGCCCACCGCCCCTGACCGGGCGGCGATGCGGACCTGCGCTATGGTCTCCGTTCGCTCTTTCCGGCCTTAACCGGACGCGCACGCACCCATGTTCTTCATCTACCTACTGGTCGTCTTCGTCTTCGGCTGGCTCCTTCTCGTCCGGCCCCAGCAGCAGCGCGCCCGCCGCCAACGCGAGCTCATCGCCACCCTGGAGGTGGGGGCCGAGGTGCAAACGGCGGGCGGCATCATCGGGCGGATCGTCGGGCTCGACGACGAGGTGGTCCGCATCGAGGTGGCTCCCGGGGTGGTAATCAGCTTCGTCCGGGGGGCCATCGCCCGGGTGGTGGAGGTCACCGACACCGACACGACCGGGGGGGCCGGCGACGCGCCGACCGACGACCCGCACCCCGAGGCGGAGGCCGGCTGATGCGCCGCTCGCTCCTCCTCCCCGTCCTCGTCCTGACCTTCCTGGGAGTCGGCGGCACCGCCGCGGCGGTGGCCACCCACACCTCACCGCTGCTCGGGCTCGACCTGCGAGGAGGTGCGTCCGTCGTCCTCCAGCCCGCTCGCCGCGTCGGCAGCGACATCCTCGACCAGACCATCAACATCATCCGCAACCGGGTGGACGCCCTGGGCGTGGCCGAGCCGAACATCACCCGGCAGGGCAACGCAATCGACGTGGAGCTGCCCGGGGTCAAAGACACCCAGCGCGCCCTCAACATCGTGGGCAAGACGGCCCAGCTCACCTTCCGCCCCGTGGTCGGTCAGCCCATCTCCCCGACCGGTCCGCCGGCCACCACCCCCAGCGACAAGGTGACCGACACCGGGACGGCGGTGCTCGCCGAACGTGACTCGTCCGGCACCGTCACCGCCCGCTACCAGGTGGGTCCGGTGGTCGGCAAGGGAACGATCATCAAGACGGCCACGGCCGCCATCGACCCCAACACCAGCCAGTGGCTGGTCAACTTCGTGACCACCTCGGCCGGCAACGGCGAGTGGGACGCCATCGCCCAGAAGTACTACCAGCAGTCCCTGGCCATCGTGCTCGACGACGTGGTGGTGTCGGCGCCCACCATCAACTCCCAGCACTTCGGCGGCCGGGGCCAGATCACCGGCAACTTCACCGAGCAGCAGGCCAAGGACCTCGCCCTCGAGCTCAGCTACGGCGCTCTGCCGGTGCAGCTCAAGCCGCTCACCGTGCAGACCGTATCGGCCACGCTCGGCAAGGACTCGCTGCGGGCCGGACTGGCCGCCGCAGTGGGCGGCCTCATCCTCGTCCTGCTCTACATCGTCCTTTACTACCGGGCCCTGGGCGTGGTCGCCTTCGTCGGCCTGGCTCTGACCGGCCTGCTGCTGTGGCCGATCATCTCCTACCTCGGCAAGACCAGCGGCCTGGCCCTCACCCTGGCCGGCGTCACCGGCATCATCGTGTCGATCGGCATCACCGTCGACTCCTACATCGTGTACTTCGAGCGGCTGAAAGACGAGATCCGCTCGGGCAAGACCATCCGGTCGTCGGTGGACCGAGGCTTCGCCCGGGCCTTCCGCACCATCGTGGCCGCCGACGCCGTGTCCTTCATCGGCGCCCTGCTGCTCTACCTGCTGACCGTGGGGCCGGTCCGGGGCTTCGCCTTCTTCCTCGGGCTGTCCACCCTCCTCGACGTGTTCACCAGCTACTTCTTCACCCGGCCCCTCGTCATCCTCCTGGGCCGCAACCGGCTGTTCACCGAGGCCCGGTGGATGGGTGTCGCCCGGGGCCTGGCCGCCCCCACCCTGGAGGCGCAGTGAGCACCCGGCCGCGGGGCCTCTGGGGCCGCCTCTACCACGGCGAGACCGCCTTCGACTTCGTCGGGCGCAAGCCCATCTGGTTCCTCATCTCCGCCATCATCATCCTGATCGGCGTGGTCTCCCTCCTCGTGCGGGGCCTGAACTTCGGCATCGACTTCCGGGGCGGCACCTCCTGGGAGCTGCGGGCCCCCCACGTGACAGTGGCCCAGGCCCGTTCGGCGGTGGCCTCGGCCGGCGTGCCCGGAGCGACCGTCCAACAGGTCGGGTCCTCGACCCTGCGGGTCGAGGCGGAGGTGAAGGGGACCGGGGGAGCGGCCAACCGCGACCTCGAACAGAAGGTGGCCCAGAGCCTCGCCGCCCTGGCCCACACCTCCACCTCCCAGGTCAGCGTCAGCGACATCGGGCCGTCGTGGGGGAGTGACATCAGCAGCAAGGCGTGGAGGGCCCTGGGCTTCTTCCTGCTGGCGATCATCCTCTACCTGTCCGTGCGGTTCGAGCCGAAGATGGCGGCGGCGGCGATCATCGCCGTACTCCACGACATCCTCGTCACCGTGGGCATCTATGCCATCTTCGGGTTCCTCGTCACGCCCGACACGGTCATCGCCTTCCTGACGATTCTCGGCTACTCGCTCTACGACACCGTCGTGGTGTTCGACAAGGTGCAGGAGAACACGAGGGGCCTGGCGTCGACCGGCCGGATGACCTACACCGACACCGTCAACCTGTCCATGAACCAGGTGCTGATGCGCTCGGTGAACACCAGCCTGGTGGCGGTCATGCCGATCGTGTCGGTCCTCGTCGTCGGGGCCTACTTCCTCGGGGCGTCGACCCTGCAGAACTTCGGGCTCGCCCTGTTCATCGGCCTGCTCTCCGGGGCCTACTCGTCGATCTTCATCGCCTCCCCCATGCTGGCCATCCTCAAGGAGCGCGAGCCCCGCTACGCGGCCATCCGCGGCCGGCTCGCCTCTCGGGGCGGCTACACCCCCCTCACCCCGGCGGCGGCCGCCGCCGGCGCGCTGGTCCCCGACGGCCGGGGACCCCAGGAAGGCAAGGCCCGTCCCGAACCGGCCCGCCAGGCCGCCGCCCGACCCGGATCGAACCGGCCCGGCGCCGCCCGCCGACCTCCCCGCCCCCGCAAGAAGGGCAAGCGCCGCTAGAGAGGTCCGCCTCGCCCGGCGGGGCCGGTCCCGGGCGGTACCGTGGATATGTGCCGGTCGATGTCATCAAGGTGCGTGAGCTGGTCCGTGACGTAGCGGACTTTCCCCGCCCCGGCATCGGTTTCAAGGACCTGACCCCGGTCCTGGCCGACGGCCACGCCTACGCCTTTCTGGTGGACTGGCTCGCCGACCAGCTGGCCGGGCTCGACGCCACCAAGGTCGTCGGAGTCGAGGCGCGGGGCTTCCTGCTGGCCGGCCCGGTCGCCCGAGCCCTCGGGGCCGGCGTGGTGCCGATGCGCAAAGCCGGCAAGCTTCCCTGGGAGGTGGAGTCGGCTTCCTACTCCCTCGAGTACGGGGAGGACCGCCTCGAGATCCACCGCGACGCCGTCAGCCCCGGCGAGACCGTCGTGGTCGTCGACGACGTGCTGGCCACCGGGGGGACGGCGGCGGCCGCCGCCTCCCTCCTCGAGCGTCTCGGCGCCGAGGTCGCCGCCCTGGCCTTCGTCCTGGAGCTGGAGGCGCTCGGCGGCCGTCAGCGCCTGGCCGGCCGCCCCGTGCACGCCATGGTGACCTACCCGTGAAGGAAGGCCTCTCGACGGTGGAGCGGGTGCTGCCCTGGCGCCGTCAGGCGCCCCACGAGCACGACCCGCTGGCGACGGTCGTGCGCATCTACCGCGAGCACCACCCGAAGGCCGATACCTCCACCATCGCCAGGGCCTACGCCCTGGCCGACCGGGCCCACGCCGGGCAGGTGCGCCGGTCAGGTGAGCCGTACATCGTCCACCCCCTGGCGGTGGCGGCCATCGTCGGCGAGCTCGGGCTCGACGACCTGACCATCGCCGCCGCCCTCCTCCACGACGCGGTGGAGGACACCCGGCTCACCATCGAGGAGCTCGCCGAGGAGTTCGGGCCCGTCGTCACCTCGATCGTCGATGGCGTCACCAAGCTCGACCGGCTGCGCTTCGACTCCAAAGAGGCCCAGCAGGCGGCCACCATGCGCAAGATGCTCGTGGCCATGGCCAAGGACTGGCGGGTCCTGATCATCAAGCTGGCCGACCGGCTGCACAACATGCGGACCATCGCCGCCATGCCCGAGTGGAAGCAGCGCCGCACCGCCCAGGAGACCATCGACATCTACGCGCCCCTGGCCCACCGGCTGGGGATCCAGGAGATCCGCTGGCAGCTGGAGGACCTGGCCTTCGCCACCCTGCACCCCCGCCGCTACGCCGAGATCGACCAGATGGTCGCCACCCGGGCGCCCGAGCGCGACATCTACCTCGCCCAGGTGCTCGAGGCGGTGCGCGAGCGGCTCGGCGAGCTGCACATCCAGGCCGAAGTGAGCGGACGGCCCAAGCACCTGTGGAGCATCTACGAGAAGATGGTCGTCAAGGGCAAGGAGTTCGACGACATCTACGACCTGCTCGGCATCCGGGTGCTCGTCGACACGGAAAAGGACTGCTGGGCTGCCCTCGGGTCCATCCACGCCATCTGGAGCCCGGTGCACGGCCGCTTCAAGGACTACATCAACACCCCCAAGTTCAACCTGTACCAGTCGTTGCACACGACGGTCGTCGGTCCCCAGGGCAAACCCCTCGAGGTGCAGATCCGCACCCGCGAGATGCATCACCGGGCCGAGTTCGGCATCGCCGCCCACTGGGGCTACAAGGAGAAGGCCAGCACCGCCGAGATCGCCTGGCTGCAGAGGATCGTCGACTGGCAGCAGGACACCCCCGACCCCGTCGAGTTCCTGGAGACGCTGAAGCTCGACCTCGAACAGGACGAGGTCTACGTCTTCACGCCCAAGGGCAAGGTCCTCACCCTGCCCGCCGGGGCCACGCCGGTGGACTTCGCCTACGCCATCCACACCGAGGTCGGCCACCGCTGCATCGGGGCCAAGGTCAACGGCCGGCTGGTGCCGCTCGACTCCCAGCTGCGCTCGGGCGACACCATCGAGATCATCACCTCGAAGGTCCCCTCGGCCGGGCCGCCCCGCGACTGGCTGAAGATCGTGGCGACACCGAGGGCGCGGAACAAGATCCGGCAGTGGTTCAGCCGCGAGCGCCGCGAGGACGCCATCGAGACCGGCCGGGAGGACCTGGTCAAGGCCATGCGCAAGGAAGGGCTTCCGGTGCAGAAGCTGGCCGCCTCCTCCGCCCTGGCCAAGCTGGCCGAGACGATGCACTACTCGGACCTGGACGCCCTGTACGCCGCGGTGGGCGAGGGCCACGTCTCGGCCCGGTCGGTGGTGCAACGGCTGTCGCGCGAGCTCCGCGGTGGAGACCACGACGAGCAGCTGCCGACCACCGCCCTCCAGCCCCGCCGGCTCGGCCACCGCCAGTCGGCCGGGGTCTACGTGGAGGGGCTCGACGACGTCATGATCCGCCTGTCGCGCTGCTGCACCCCCGTGCCCGGAGACGAGATCATCGGCTTCGTCACCCAGGGTCGCGGGGTGTCGGTGCACCGCACCGACTGCGCCAACGCCTCGTCATTGTCCGTCAGCCGGGGCGAGCGGGTCATCGAGGTGGAGTGGGACGCCGACCGCGCCGGCGTGTTCGTCGTCGGCATCGAGGTCGTGGCCCTGGACCGGTCGCGGCTGTTGGCCGACGTCACCCGGATCCTCGCCGAGCAGCACATCAACATCCTGTCCAGCGCCAGCCAGACCGGCGCCGACCGCGTCAGCCGGATGAAGTTCGAGTTCGAGCTGGCCGACCCCGCCCACCTCGACTCGCTGCTGGGCGCGCTCAAGCGCATCGACGGGGTGTACGAGGCTTACCGGGTGCTGCCCGGAAAGGGCGGATAGGGGCGGACAAACCGGTCGGGAGCCGCAGGTCGCTCCACTAACCTCGCCCGGGTGTCCTCCCCCTCCTTCCAGGCGCCGAAGGGCACCCACGACGTCCTGCCGCCCGAGTCGTGGCGCTGGGAGCAGCTGATCGCCCGCTTCGCCACGACGGTGGAGGGGGCCGGCTACGGCCTCGTCGTCAACCCCCTGTTCGAGGACATCGGGGTGTTCCTGCGGGGGATCGGCGAGGGCAGCGAGGTCGTCACCAAGGAGATGTACGAGTTCGAGGACAAGGGGGGACGGCGCCAGGCTCTCAGGCCGGAGGGGACGGCGTCGGTGGTGCGGGCGTTCGTGCAGCACCGCCCCCCTGTCCCGTTCAAGGGGTGGTACGTGACCCCCGCCTTCCGGTACGAGGCGCCCCAGGCCGGCCGGTATCGCCAGCACCACCAGTTGGGGGTGGAGGCGCTCGGCACCCACGACCCCGACCTCGACGTCGAGGTGATCGCCCTGGCCGACGAGGTGTACCGGTCCCTCGGCCTGCGCCAGGTGACGCTGAAGGTGAACTCGATGGGCGACTCGAGCTGCCTGCCGGCCTACCGCCGCCTGCTGGCCGACTACCTGGTGTCACGCTCGCTGTGCGCCGAGCACCGCGAGAAGGTGGCCCTCAACCCGCTGCGCACCCTCGACTGCAAGCGCGACGAGTGCCGGGCGGCGACGGAGGACGCGCCGCGGATGGTGGACCACCTGTGTGCGCCGTGCGCCGAGCACTTCGCCCGCCTGGGCGACGGCCTCGCCGCCCTCGGCATCGCCTACTCGGTCGACTTCCGCCTGGTCCGGGGGTTCGACTACTACACCCGCACCACCTTCGAGTTCGGGGCCGAGGCCCTGGCCGCCGCCCAGAACGCCGTCGGCGGCGGGGGCCGCTACGACGGTCTGGTCGAAGCGCTGGGCGGACCGCCCACGCCGGGCATCGGTTTCGGCATGGGGGTCGAACGCATCCTGCTGGCCTGCGACGCCGAGGGCGTCCTGCCCGTTCCCGAGACCCGCTTGGACGCTTTCGTCGTCGACGTCGTCGGGGGGCGCGAAGCGCTGGCCCTGACCGCCGAGCTGCGGGCCGCCGGCCTCCGGGTCGACCGGGCCTACGCGTCCGACGACGGACAGCCCCGCTCGATGAAGGCCCAGCTGCGAGCGGCCGACCGCTCCGGCGCCCGGGTGGCGATCATCGTCGGCGAGGACGAGCTGGCGGCGGGCACAGCCACGGTGAAAGCCCTGCAGGGAGGCCCGGTGCAGGAGCAGGTGTCCCGCAGCGACGTGGTGGAGTGGGTCACCAAGCTGTCGGGGGGAAGCCGGCCGTGATGCGCACCCACTACTGTGGCCAGCTCGGGCGGCCCGACGTCGGGACCGAGGTGGCGGTGTGCGGCTGGGTGGCGCGCCGGCGCGAGCACGGCGAGCATCTGGCCTTCGTCGACCTGCGCGATCACACCGGCGTGATCCAGTGCGTGGTGGACGGGGCCCACGACGTGCGCAGCGAGCAGGTGCTGCGCATCACCGGCGTCGTGCGCCTCCGACCAGAGGGCACGGCCAACCCCAACCTCGGGACCGGCGAGATCGAGATCGGCGACTGCGAGGTGGAGCTGCTGGCGGCGGCCGAACCTCCCCCGTTCCCGGTGGCCGACGACGTCGACGCCGACGAGAGTGTCCGGCTCCGTCACCGCTACGTCGACCTGCGCCGGCCGCGGATGCAGCGCAACCTGCGCATCCGGGCCGCGGTGAACTCGGCACTGCGCTCAGCCATGGAGGCCCTGGGCTTCGTCGAGGTCGAGACCCCGCTGCTGTGGACGCCGACCCCTGAGGGCGCCCGCGAGTTCGCCGTGCCGTCGCGCCTGCAGCCCGGATCGTTCTACGTGCTGCCCCAGAGCCCCCAGATCGCCAAGCAGCTGCTGATGGTGAGCGGGTTCGACCGCTACTTCCAGATCGCCCGCTGCTTGCGCGACGAGGACCTGCGGGCCGACCGCCAGTTCGAGTTCACCCAGCTCGACCTCGAGGCATCCTTCGTGACCCAGGACGACGTGCTCGGCTTCGTGTCCGACGCGGTGCTCGCCGCCGCCAGGGCGGTCACCGGGGAGTCAACTCCGCCCATCGACCGGCTCACCTGGTCCGACGCCATGGACCGGTACGGCACCGACAAGCCCGACCTCCGGTTTGGCATGGAGCTGGTGGAGCTCACCGACCTGTTCGCCTCCACCGAGTTCAAGGCCTTCCGGGCCCCGTGTGTGAAGGGTCTCCTGGTGTCCGGGGCCGGCGACTGGTCGCGCAGCCGCCTCGACGGCCTGGTGGACCGGGCCAAGGCCCTCGGGGCCAAGGGGCTGGTGTGGATGAAGGCGGTGGGCGGCGCCCCAGAGCTCGAGTCGCCCATCACCAAGTTCCTGTCCCCGGCCGAGATCTCCGGCATCCTCACCGCCACCGGCGCCGCCCCCGGCGACCTGGTGCTGGTGGTGGCCGACGAGCGCCGGGTGGCCCAGACGGTTATGGGCCAGCTCCGTAACGACCTCGGCCGCCCACCCGTGGGCGACGGCCCCTACCGCTACGTGTGGATCGTCGAGTTCCCCCTGTTCGAGGCCCTCGACGACGAGGGGCGCCCGGTGCCGGCCCACCACCCGTTCACCATGCCCCACCCCGACGACTTCGACCTGCTGGACACCGACCCTCTGGCCGTGCGCTCCCAGTCCTACGACCTGGTCCTCAACGGGTGGGAGCTGGGTTCGGGCAGCATCCGGATCCACCGTCCCGACATCCAGGAGCGGATCTTCCGCACCCTCGGCATCAGCGACGAGGAGGCCGCCGCCCGCTTCGGCTTCCTGCTCGGGGCCTTCCGGTACGGGGCGCCGCCCCACGGAGGCTTCGCGGTGGGCATCGACCGGCTGGTGGCGGTGCTCGCCGGCGAGGAGAACATCCGCGAGGTCATCGCCTTCCCGAAGACCCAGTCGGGGGCCGATCCCCTGACCGGAGCGCCCAAGCCCCTGGCGACCCGGGCCCTCGCCGACCTCGGAATCCGGCTGGCCCCGAGAACCTGACCCACCTCGACGGCCCTGCGGGGGGCCCGGGGGGAGGCTGGCTATGCTCGGCGGGCCCTGCGACCGGGCGGACGCCGGGGCCGCCCACTCCCAGGAGGTCTTCAACAGCTGATGTTCACCACTGCGACCGTCGCATGAGCGCCGGCGACATAGGCGCCGCCGTCGGAGGGGGGGTCGGCCTGGTCGTGGCGGCCGTGCTGGTGTGGGCGGTCCTGTCGCTGCGCCGGGCGGTCGACGGGCTCGAGCGGGCCGTCGAAGCCGCCCGGGGCACGGCCGAGGAGGTCCGCGACGGGGCCGTCCCCCTGCTCGGTCAGATGCGCGAGATCGCATCCCGGACCGAGGGCGAGCTGGCCCGGATGGACGACCTCCTGCAGACGGCGTCGTCGATATCGGTGACCGTCGACTCGGCGTCGAGGCTGGCCTATCTCGCCTTCTCGAACCCGGTGATCAAGGCGCTCGCCTTCGCCTCCGGCACGGGACGGGCGGTCTCGCGCCTGCGCCGGCGCCGCGAGGACGGACGCTAGGCCCGTGTTCAAGCGGCTGTTCTGGCTGGCGGTGGGCACCGGGCTCGGGTTCGGGCTGTCGTTCTGGCTCACCCGCTTCATCCGCTCCACCGTCGAGCGCTACACGCCCGAACGGGTCTCATCCGATCTGGCCAGCGCCATGCGACGCCTCGGAGAGGACATCCGAGCGGCGGTGCAGGAAGGGCGCGAGGCCATGCGCGAGCGAGAGGCGGAACTGCGGGAGTCGATGCAGGGCCGCCGGTAGGCTCGACGGGCCATGGACGCGGAACAGCTCCGCCGGGCCTTCACCGGCTTTTTCGAGGAGCGGGGGCACACCCGGTTGCCCTCGGCGAGCCTCATCCCGCACCACCCGGCCGCGCCCCTCCTGACCCCCGCCGGCATGGTTCCGTTCATCCCCATCTTCCTGGGTGAGGAGCGCCCCGCCCACAAGCGGGCCACCAGCGTCCAGAAATGCTTCCGCACCGCCGACGTGGAGATCGTCGGGCGCACGACGAGGCACCTCACCTTCTTCGAGATGCTGGGCAACTTCAGCTTCGGTGACTACTTCAAGGAGCTGGCCATCCCCTTCGCGTGGGAGCTGGTCACCGGTCCGCTCGGAGTCGACGGGGACCGTCTCTGGGTGAGCGTCCACGAGACCGACGACGACGCCGCCGCCATCTGGTCCGACACCGTCGGCGTGCCCGCCCAGCGCATCCAGCGCATGGGCGAGGACAACTTCTGGGAGATGCAGAAGGGGGCGCCGGGGCCGTGCGGAGTCTCCTCCGAGCTCTACTACGACAAGGGCGACGAGTTCGGGGAAGGTGGCGGCCCCGCCGTCGGCGGCGACGAGCGTTACGTCGAGATCTGGAACCTCGTGTTCATGCAGTCGCAGCGCCTGGCCGACGGCACCATCGTCGACCTGCCCCGCAAGAACATCGACACCGGCGCCGCGTTGGAGCGCATCCTGCCCATCAGCGCCGGCAAGCCGTCCGTGTTCGACACCGACGTCCTCCGGCCCATCGTCGCCGCGGCCGAGTCGGCCACCGGCCGCCGCTACGGGGACGACGAAGAGGGCGACGTCGCCCTGCGGGTGATGGCCGACCACGCCCGGGGGATGGCGTTCCTCGTGGCCGACGGGGTGCTTCCCTCCAACGAGGGACGGGGCTACGTACTGCGTCGGGTGATCCGCCGGGCCGTGCAGCGGGCCTACCAGCTCGGATCCGAGAAGCTGGTCACCCCCACCCTGGTCGCGTCGGTCGTCGAGGTGCTGGGCGGGGCGTGGCCGGAGCTGACCGAGTCCGCCGACCTGATCACCGACATCGTCAGCCGCGAAGAGGAGCGCTTCCGCCAGACGCTGCGCTCCGGGTTCGCCCTGCTGGACGAGGCCCTGGCCGCCGGCAACCGGACCATCGCCGGCGACGTCGCCTTCCGCCTCCACGACACCTACGGCTTCCCCATCGAGCTCACCCGCGAGATCGCCGAGGAGCGGGGCGTGGAGGTCGACGTCACCGGCTTCGAGGCGGAGATGGCGGAGCAGCGCCGTCGGGCCCGCCGTCACGCCAAGGAGGGGGCGGGCGCCGCCTCGGCCGACGAGCGCTACCGGGCACTCGTCGACGAGCACGGCCCGACCGAGTTCGTGGGCTACGAGGTCACCGAGGCGGCGGCCCGGATCCTCGCCGTGCTGGCCAGCGAGGGGGACACCGTCGAGGTGTTCCTCGACCGCACCCCCTTCTACGCCGAGGGCGGCGGTCAGGTCGGTGACGCCGGCACCATCACCACGCCCACCGGCACGGTCGAGGTCACCGACACCAACTCGGCGCTGCCCGGTCTGCACCGTCACCTCGGACGGGTGGTCGAAGGTGAGGTAACGGCCGGGCAGGAGGCCACGGCGACGGTGGACGCCGACCGGCGCCGGGCCACCATGCGCAACCACACCGGCACCCACCTGTTGCACTGGGCCCTGCGCGAGGTGCTCGGCGATCACGTCAAGCAGCAGGGCTCCTACGTCGGGCCCGACCGCCTCCGCTTCGATTTCAGCCACTTCTCCGCCCCGACCCGTCAGGAGCTGGCCCGGGTCGAGGAGCTGGTCAACCTGGCCGTCATCTCCGACGCGCCCGTCCTCACCGAGGAGACCTCCATGAAGGAGGCCCGGTCCCGCGGCGCCATCGCCTTCTTCGGTGACAAGTACGGCGACATGGTGCGGATGGTGCGGGCCGGCGAGCGCTCGCTCGAGCTGTGCGGAGGCACCCACGTTCCCGCCCTCGGAATGATCGGCCCGGTGCGCATCGTGTCCGAGTCGTCGATCGGGGCCAACACCCGCCGGATCGAAGCGCTCACCGGCGAGGCGGCGCTCGACCGGATCGCCGCCGAGGAGCAGCTCCTCGAGCGGCTGGCCGCCCAGCTGAACGCCCGGCCCGACGAGCTGCCCGACGCCGTTGAGCGCCTTGTCGAAGGCAAGCGGGCCGCCGACGAGGAGCTCCGCAGCGTCCGTCGGCGGGGGCTGGCCGAGCAGGCGGCACAACTGGCCGCCGCCGCCGAGGACGGCGCCGTGGTGGCCCGGGTCGACGGGTTGCCGCCTGATCAGCTGCGCGAGCTGGCCACGTCCGTGCGGTCGGCGCCCGGCGTCGACGTGGTGGTCCTCGGGGGCAGCCCCGACGGACAGCGGGCGTCGCTGGTGTCGGCCGTGGCCAAGGGCTCCGGCCTGGTCGCCTCCGACCTCATCACCGAGGCGGCCCGGACCGTGCAGGGCGGCGGAGGGCGCCACGCCGAGCTCGCCACCGCCGGGGGCCGCGACGCCTCGCGCCTGGACGAGGCCCTCGATGGCGTGAGGCGCACCGTGGCGGAGGCCCGGCGCTCCGGGTGAGGGTGGTCGCCCTTGACCTCGGCACCCGCCGGATCGGGCTGGCCGTGAGCGATCCGACCGGCACAGTGGCCTCGCCCCTCGCCGTGGTCGACCGCCGGGGCGACCGCGAGGCCGAGCACACCGAGGTGGCCCGGTGGGTGGGGGAGGCCGGCGCCGCTCTCGTTCTCGTCGGGTTGCCCCTGTCCCTGTCCGGCCGGACCGGGCCCGCCGCCCGCGCCGCCCTGGAGGAGGTCGAACAGCTCCGTCAGCGCCTCGAGGTGCCGGTGGAGACGGCCGACGAGCGGTTCACGACGGTCACCGCCACCCGCGCCCTGCGCCAGTCGCGCCGCCGCCGCCCCGAGCGGGGAGCGGTCGACCAGGCCGCCGCCGCCGTGCTCCTTCAAGCCTGGCTGGACGGTAGGTGACCGCCCGCCTCCGCCCCCCGGGGGGGACCTGGGCCCGGGCGATCCTCGTGGTGGCGGCCGTGGGACTGGCCCTCGTCGCGGGCCTGGTCGCCTGGGCCGAGCACCAGATGAATCCGGCCGGGGCGCCCGGCCCGCCCGTGGACGTCGACATACCGATGGGCACCTCCACCCACGGCATCGCCAACCTGCTGGCGAGCAGGGGGGTCATCAGCAACTCGACCCTGTTCCTCGTCTACCTCAAGCTGAAGGGTGGCGGGCCGTTCCAGGCGGGCGTCTACTCGCTGCACCGCCCCGAGACCTACTCCGCCGTCGTCCACGACCTGTCCGCGTCCCAGGGCTACCGGCTGACCGTCCCCGAGGGGTTCACCGCCGCCCAGATCGCCGACCGGGTCGGCCACATCCGGGGCCATGACGCCGGGAACTTCCTGGCCGTGGCCACCGGCAAGGTCGCCTGCCCGGGCCTGCGCTCGCCGTACGAGCCGGCCGGGGGCGACCTCGAGGGGCTCCTGTTCCCCGACACCTACCGGATCAACCCGGACGAGAGCGACTGCGAGATCGCCCGCACCATGGTCGACCACTTCGACGTGGTCGCCCGGACCATCGGCCTTGACCGGGCCCCGGCCACCGTGGGGCTGACGCCCTACCAGGCGGTGATCGTGGCGTCGATGGTCGAGCGCGAGGCGAAGCTGGCCTCCGACCGGAGCCTCGTCGCCGAGGTCATCTACAACCGCCTGAAGCGGGGCATGCGGCTGCAGGTCGACGCCACCGTCCTCTACGCCGTGGGCGCCTCGCGACCGGGCGGCCCAACGGCGGCCGAGCTCGGAGTGGACTCGCCGTACAACACCTACCGGGTGGCCGGGCTGCCACCGACCCCGATCGCCTCGCCCGGAAAGGCCGCCCTCGAGGCTGCCCTCGCCCCCGCCCAGGGCGACTTCCTCTACTACGTGGTGGTGCAGGCCGACGGCAAGGAGGCGTTCTCGCCGACCCTCGCCGGCCAGGACGCCAACATCCGCCTGGCCCAGCAGCGGGGGCTGCGGTGAACGCCGGCCCGTCGTGGCCCACGGCGTCGACGCGGCTGGCGGCGGTCATCGGTGATCCGGTCCGCCACTCCCTGTCGCCCGCCCTGCACAACGCGGCGTTCCGGGCCGTCGGAGCCGACTGGGTCTACGTGGCCCTGCCCGTGCCGGCCGGCAGGGCCGCCGAGGCGGTCGCCGGCATGCGGGCCCTGGGCGTCGGCGGGTTGTCGGTGACCATGCCCCACAAGTCGGAGGTCGCCCGGCTGGTCGACCGGCTGTCGCCGACCGCCGAGCGCCTCGGCGCCGTCAACACCGTGGTTCCCTCAGGCCATGAGCTCGTCGGGGAGAACACCGACGGCGACGGCTTCGTCGACTCCCTGCGCTTCGACCGGGGCATCGACCCGGCCGGCATGCGGGCCGTCGTCATCGGGGCGGGCGGCGCCGCCCGGGCGGTGGTTCTGGCCCTCGCCGCCGCCGGGGCGGCCCAGATCGTGGTGGTGAACCGTACGGCCGAGCGGGCCGGGGAGGCGGCCGCCCTGGCCGGGGAACGGGGCCGAGCGGGGATCGTCGACGACGTGGCCGAGGCCGACCTGGTGGTCAACGCCACGCCCGTCGGCATGGAACGGACCGTGGTGGACCTGGCCACGGCCCAGCCGGTCCCCGAGGAGCTGCCCTTCCCGGGGGACCTGCTGTCACCGGGTCAGGTGGTGGTGGACCTGGTGTACCACCCCACCATCACCCCCCTGCTCCGGGAGGCTCGGGCCCGAGGCGCGGTGGCCGTCGGCGGGGTCGGAATGCTCGTCCACCAGGCCGCTCACGCCTTCCGCCTGTGGACCGGCGAGGAAGCGCCCCTCGAGGTGATGTCGGCCGTGGCCCTCGAGGCGCTGGCCGGACTGCGGAGGTCGGAGTGAGCGGCACCCCCGCCCTGGCCGCCGTGGTCGGCGTGTTCGGGCTGGTGATCGGCTCGTTCCTGAACGTGGTCATCTGGCGGGTGCCCCGCCACGAGTCGATCGTGTCCCCGCCGTCGCACTGCCCGGGATGCGACGCCGAGATCTCGCCCCGCGACAACATCCCGGTTGTCTCCTGGCTGATCCTGCGGGGCCGCTGCCGCCACTGCGGAAAGCCCATCTCTCCCCGCTATCCGGCGGTCGAGGCCCTCACCGGCCTCCTCTTCGCCGCCGCCGCCCTCAAGTTGGGGGCCCACGCCGCCCTGGCCGACTACTGCGCCTTCTTCGCCGTGCTGGTCGCCCTGGCCGGCATCGACCTCGACCACCGGCTCGTCCCGCGGCGGATCGTGTACCCGGCGGCGGCCGTCTCCCTCGTGTTGCTGGCCATCGCCACTGTCGTGGACGGGGGCACCCGCAACTACGTGGACGCGTTGATCGGTGGTGCCGCCGCCTTCGCCGCCCTGTTCGTGGTGCACTTCGTCTCCCCGCGGGGGATGGGCTTCGGCGACGTCCGTCTGGCCGGCTACATCGGCCTGAACGTCGGATGGCTGGGGCTGGCCCGGGTGGCCGTGGGTTTGTTCTCCGGATTCCTCTTCGGGGCGGTGGTCGGGGTGGCGATCATGGCCGCCGGTCGGGGTGGCCGGAAGACCGCGGTCCCCTTCGCCCCCTTCCTGGCCGCCGGAGCGGTCGTGGCCGTGTTGTTCGGCGGTCCCATCGTGCGCGCCTGGCTCGGGCCGTAGACCGAGCGCCGGTAGATTCGCCCCGTGCTCCGCTACCTCACCGCCGGTGAGTCGCACGGCCGCGGCCTGGTGGTCATCGTCGAGGGCCTGCCGGCCGGCCTGCCGGTGACGGTGGAGGAGGTCCAGGGCGAGCTGGCCCGGCGCCGGCTCGGATACGGACGGGGCCCCCGCATGCGCTTCGAGGCGGACGAGGTGACCCTCCTCGGCGGGATCCGCCACGGTCGGACCCTCGGGTCGCCCGTCGCCATCGAGATCGCCAACACCGAGTGGCCCAAGTGGGAGCAGGAGATGTCCCCGGCGCCGGGCCGCACGGAGAAGCCGCTCACCCAGCCCCGGCCCGGCCATGCCGACCTGGCCGGCATGCAGAAGTACGGCTTCGACGACGCCCGCGACGTTCTCGAGCGGGCCTCGGCCCGCGAGACCGCCGCCCGGGTGGCCGCCGGCGCCTGCGCCAAGGCGCTGCTGGCCCGCCTCGGGGTCTCGGTGCTGAGCCACGTCGTGCAGATGGGGCCGGCGCGAAGCGAATCGGAGGGCAGGCCGACACCGGCGGACCTCGAGGCGGTGGACAACTCCCCGGTGCGCTGTTTCGACGCCGACGCCGAGGAGCGGATGGTCTCCGAGGTGAAGGCGGCGGCCAAGGTCGGCGACTCGCTGGGCGGGGTGGTCGAAGTGCTGGGCTACGGGGTGCCTGTCGGGCTGGGAAGCCACGTGCACTGGGACCGCAAGCTCGACGCGCTGCTGGCCCAGGCCCTGATGAGCATCCAGGCGGTCAAGGCGGTGGAGATCGGCGAGGGCGTCTCGGTCGCCGGCCTGCGGGGCTCCGAGGCCCATGACGCCATCTCGTGGGATCCCGACGCCGGCGCCTACTCCCGCGAGACG
The DNA here is from genome assembly GCA_021325435.1 of Actinomycetota bacterium. Classification (GTDB taxonomy): domain Bacteria; phylum Actinomycetota; class Acidimicrobiia; order Acidimicrobiales; family JAJPHE01; genus JAJPHE01. The sequence continues at coordinate 67,459 of JAJPHE010000072.1, forward strand.
GCCCGGGCCGGTGGCATCGAAGGAGGCATGTCGACCGGCGGGCTACTGGTGGCCCGGGCGGCCATGAAGCCGCTCGCCACCCTGAACCGACCGGTGCTGAAGACCGTCGACGTGCGGACCAAGGAGGAGACGGTCTCGTTCAAGGAGCGCACCGACGTCACCGCCGTGCCGGCCATGGGCGTGGTCGCCGAGACCATGGTCTCCCTGGTCCTGGCGGGGGAGGCCCTGCGCAAGTTCGGGGGCGACTCTCTCGCCGAGACCATCCGCAACCACGACGCCTACGTCGCCGGCTTGCGCGACCAGCACGGCCCAGGTGCCTGAGCGGGTTCTGCTCATCGGCATGATGGGCTCGGGCAAGAGCACGGTGGGGCGGATCCTGGCCCGTCGCCTCGGCTGGCGCCTGCTCGACAGCGATGCCGAGGTCGAGGCCCGGACCGGCATGACCGTGCCGGAGATCTTCGACTGCCGGGGAGAGCCGGCCTTCCGGGCCGAGGAGTCCAAGGCGCTGGCCCGGGCGGTGACCTCCGACGTGCCCGTCGTCGTCTCGGTGGCCGGAGGCGCCGTGCTCGACCCGGACAACCGCCGCCTGATCCGCCGGGGCGGCACGGTCGTGTGGTTGCGGGCCCGACCCGACACCCTCGCCCGGCGGGTGGGCGCCGGCGACGGCCGGCCCCTGCTCGCCGGCGACCCGGCGGCCGCCCTGGCCCGCCTCGACCGACAGCGCCGCCCGGTGTACGCGACCCTCGCCCATGTGGTGGTGGACGTCGACCAGTTGGGCCCCCCGCAGGTGGTGGAGCGCGTCATGGCCCGGCTCCGCCCATCCGGTGCCCGGTGAACGGCGGCCTGATCAAGGTGGCGGTGCCCCTCGGCGAACGCTCGTACGAGGTGGTCGTCGGCGACGGCGCCGACGCCGAGCTGGCCGCCATGCTGCCGGCGAGGGCCCGGCGGGCGGCGGTGGTCACCCAGGCGCCGGTCGGCGTGGAGGTCGACACCGGCCGCCAACAGCGCCGTTTCGAGGTACCCGACGGCGAGGGGGCCAAGTCCCTCGGCGTCGTCGAAGAGCTGTGCCGGGGGTTCGCCTCTTTCGGGCTGACCCGGGGCGACGTCGTGGTCGGGGTGGGGGGCGGGGTGGTGACCGACCTCGCCGGCTTCGCCGCCGCCGTGTACATGCGGGGAGTGGCCGTGGCCCACGTGGCCACCACCCTCCTGGCCCAGGTCGACGCGGCCATCGGGGGCAAGACCGGGGTGAACCTGCCCGAGGGCAAGAACCTGGTGGGGGCGTTCTGGCAGCCTGTCGGTGTGGTGTGCGACACGCGACACCTCGCCACCCTGCCGCCCCGTCAGCTGGCCAGCGGGCGGGGGGAGATGGCCAAGTACGCCTTCCTGGGGGTGGCGGACCTAGCCGACCTGCCCATCGAGGAGCAGGTCGCCGCCTGCGTCGCCTGCAAGGCAGAGGTCGTCGCCTCCGACGAGCGCGAGTCAGGAGGTCGTGCCCTGCTCAACTACGGCCACACCCTGGCCCACGCCGTCGAGACGGCCGGCGGCTACGGGATGCTTCACGGCGAGGCGGTAGGCGTCGGTCTGGTGTTCGCCGCCCGTCTCGCCCGCCGCCTCGGCCGGATCGACGACGACCGGGTGACCGAGCACGAGCGGCTGGTGGGCGGCTTCTCCCTGCCCACCCGCCTTCCACCCGGGCTGGCGGCCGAAGAGCTGATCGGGCTCATGGGTCACGACAAGAAGGCCGTCGCGGGGCTCACCTTCGTCCTCGACGGTCCGTCGGGCCTCGAAGTGGTGACCGACGTCGGGACGGCAGAGGTGGCCGCCACCCTCGCCGAGGTCGGCGCCCGGTGAGCGCCCGCCCGTGCGTCCTGCTGCTGTCGGGACCCAACCTCGACCTGCTGGGCGACCGCCAGCCCGAGGTGTACGGGACGGCCACCCTCGACGACCACGTGGCCACGGCCCGGGCGGCGGCCGAGGCCGAGGGGCTCGATCTCGAGCATCACCAGTCCAACCACGAAGGGTCCCTGATCGAAGCGGTGCACGCCGCCCGGGGGAGATGCGCCGCCATCGTGGTGAACGCCGGCGCCCTCACCCACTACTCGTGGTCGCTGCACGACGCCCTGGCCGCCTTCGACGGCCCGGTGGTGGAGCTCCACCTGTCGAACCCGGCGGGGCGCGAGCCGTTCCGTCACACGTCGGTCCTGGCGCCGGCAGCTTCCGGTTCGATCGCCGGTTTCGGCGGCCTCGGCTACGACCTGGCGGTGCGAGCCGCCGCCCGGCTGATCCGAGATCAGTCATGACCGCCCTGCCTGCCGCTGAGGTCGACGGTCGCGTCCCCCGGCTGCGGCAGCAGTTGTCCGACTCCGGGTGCGACGCCCTGGTGGTTACGTCGCTGTCGAACATCCGTTACCTGACCGGCTTCACCGGCTCGGCCGCCATGCTCCTCGCCACCCCGGACCGGTTGCTCCTCACCACCGACGGCCGCTACAAGACCCAGTCGGCCGAGCAGCTGGGGGCCGCCGGCGTCGAGGCCGACATCGAGATCGGCAACCCGGCGGCCCAGCAGGCGGCCCTGGGCCGGGCGGCCAAGGGATGCGCCCGGGTGGGACTCGAGGCCGCCCACGTCAGCTGGGCCCTCCAGCGCACCTTGGAGCAGGAGGTCTTCGCCGGGGCCGAGCTGGTCGCCACCTCCGGGGTCGTCGAAGCCCTCCGGCGGGTGAAGGACGCCGGCGAGGTAGCCCGCATCGAGGAGGCGGCCCGCCTGGCCGACGAGGCCCTGGCCACCGTCCTGCCCATGCTGGCCGACGGCCGAACCGAAGCGGAGATCGCTCTCGCCCTCGACCACGAGATGCGCCGCCTGGGGGCGGCCGAGAGCGCCTTCGAGACGATCGTCGCCTCCGGGCCCAACGGGGCCAAGCCCCACGCCCGGCCCTCAGGCCGGCCCGTCGGGCGGGGGGAGCTGGTGGTGATCGACTTCGGCGCCACCGTGGACGGCTACCGGTCCGACATGACCCGCACCTTCTCGGTGGGGGAGGCACCGTCCACAGGCGTACGGATGTACGAGGTGGTGGCGGCCAGCCAGGCGGCCGGAGTGGCGGCGGTGGCGCCCGGGGTGGCCGCCGCCGAAGTCGACCGGGCCTGTCGCGACGTCATCGCCGAGGCCGGCTGGGCCGAGTCCTTCCTCCACTCGACCGGCCACGGCGTGGGGATCGACATCCACGAGGCCCCGGCGGTGGCTCCCACCTCGACTGATACTCTCGAGGAGTTCTCGGTGGTGACCGTCGAGCCCGGCGTCTACCTGCCCGAGCACGGCGGGGTGAGGATCGAGGACACCGTCGTCGTCACCACCGGCGGGTGCCGGCCGCTGACGGCGTTCCCCAAGCATCTGACCATCTGAGCCACGACGAGGACGCGCGCCGATGTCGGTTTCCACCAACGACCTGAAGAACGGGATGACCCTCGATCTACCCGAGGGACTGTTCAGCGTGGTCGAGTTCCAGCACGTGAAGCCGGGCAAGGGCGGTGCCTTCGTCCGCACCAAGCTCAAGAACGTCCGTACCGGGGCGGTTATCGAGCGGACCTACCGGGCCGACGAGAAGCTCGAGCAGGCCATCATCGACAAGCGCGAGATGCAGTATCTCTACCGCGACGGCACCCAGTACGTGTTCATGGACAACAGCAGCTACGACCAGCTGCACGTCGACGAGCCCGCCCTCGGTGACGCCGCCAAGTTCCTGAAGGAGGGCGACTCCGCCGTCCTGCAGATCTACGGCTCCGAGATCGTCGGGGTCGACCTGCCCGCTGCCGTCGAGCTGTCCGTCACCGACACCGAGCCGGGAGTGCAGGGGGACCGGGTGTCGGGCGCCCGCAAGCCGGCGACGCTCGAGACCGGACTCGTCCTTCAGGTCCCCCTGTTCGTGAACGTCGGCGACCGCGTCAAGGTGGACACGCGCTCGGGCGAATACCTGACCCGGGCCTGAGTCCGTGGCCGGAGGCTCGCGCCGGGCCGCCCGCGAGCGCGCTCTGTCCCTCCTCTACGAAGCGGAGATGAAGGGGCAACGACCGGCCGAGCTCCTCGGATCGCTGGCCGCCCCGCCCGACCCCTTCGTGGTCGAAGCCGTCTCCGGGGTGGGCGAGCACCTGGCGGAGATCGACGGGCTGATCGGCTCCCTCTCGATCGACTGGCCCCTCGACCGGATGCCCGCCGTCGACCGCAACGTCCTGCGCATGGCGGTCTGGGAGCTGCGGTGGCGGCCCGACGTCCCTGTCGGGGTGGCCATCTCCGAGGCGGTGGAGCTGGCCAAGCGCTACTCGACCGACGAGTCCGGCCGTTTCGTGAACGGGATGCTGGCCGCGGTGGCTGCCCGGGTGCGCGACGACCCGGTGCTACCCTTGGCGCCTGACCGTGAAGCGGGTCCCGAGAGGCCCAAACGGACAGAGGAGCCTTTGTGGCCGAGAGAGAGCGGATGCTGACGCCCCCCCGTGGGGGCGTTTTCGTTGCCCGGGCCCAGGTGATGACGGCCGAAGACGTGCGCCGGGTCCTGACCCGGATCGCCCACGAGATCGCCGAGCGCAACCACGGCCTCGAGGACCTGGTCCTGGTCGGCCTCCAGACCGGGGGTGTGCCGATCGCCCGCCGGCTGGCCGGTCTCATCCACGAGACCCAGGGGGCCGACGTGCCGGTCGGCAGCCTCGATGTCGCCTTCTACCGCGACGACATCGGGCTTCGCCCCGTCCTGCCCGAAGCGGTCACCGACATCCCGTGGGACCTGACCGGCCAGACCGTCGTGCTGGTCGACGACGTTCTCTTCACCGGCCGGACGGTGCGGGCCGCCCTCAACGCCCTCAGCGACTACGGCCGGGCCCGGGCCGTCCAGCTGGCGGTGATGGTGGACCGGGGTCACCGCGAGCTTCCGGTCCGGCCCGACTACGTGGGCAAGAACCTCCCCACCCGTCGCGACGAGATGGTGGACGTGAGCGAGGACGGGGTCCTCCTCGGCGACGTGGTGGCCCGGTGAACGTGACCCTGCCCGAAGTCGCCGAGACGGCGGACACCCGCCACCTGCTGTCGGTCGCCGACCTCGGCCGGTCGGGCATCGAGGAGGTCCTGCGCCTCACCGACAGCTTCGTCGAGGTCAGCGAGCGGACCATCCCCCGGGTGCCGGCCCTGCGGGGCCGCACGGTGGCGACCCTGTTCTTCGAGGACTCGACCCGCACCCGCCTCTCCTTCGAGGCGGCGGCCAAGCGGCTGTCGGCCGACACCATGACCTTCTCCGCCGCCAGCTCGTCGCTCAACAAGGGCGAGTCGCTGCGCGACACGGTGGAGACGGTCACCGCCATGGGAGCCGACGCCCTGATCGTCCGGCACCGGTCGGCAGGCGTGCCCTGGCAGGTGGCGTCGTGGGTGCCGGCCGCGGTGATCAACGCCGGCGACGGCTGGCACGAGCACCCGACCCAGGCCCTGCTCGACTGCTACACCGTCCGCCAGGCCCTCGTGGCCCGGGGCGCGGACGGCGCCATCGACGGCATGCGGGTCGGCATCGTGGGGGACGTCAAGCACAGTCGGGTGGCGCGATCCGGGGTGCTGGCCTGGTCGGCGCTCGGGGCCGACGTGACGCTCATCGCCCCGCCGACCCTCCTGCCTCCGTCGCTGGCCGGTTGGCCGGTCCGGGTCAGCCACGACCTCGACGCCGTGCTGCCCGATCTCGATGTCGTCTACCTGCTGCGCATCCAGGCGGAACGGATGACCGAGGCGCTCCTTCCGTCGCTGCGCGAGTACACCGCCGTCTATGGGCTCACCCGCCGGCGAGCCGAGCTGCTGGGCAAGGACGCCGTGGTGATGCACCCCGGCCCGATGAACAGGGGCGTCGAGATCGCCGCCGAGGTCGCCGAGCTTCCCTGCTCGGTGATCACCCGGCAGGTCTCCAACGGCGTGGCGGTGAGGATGGCGGTCCTCTTCCTCCTCCTCGGGAGCGGGCTCGATGCATGAAATCCTCGTGGGCGGGGGGACCGTCCTGGACGCGACCGGCGCCCGGCGGGCCGACGTGCTGGTGGGCGAGGGCAGGATCACCGCCGTCGCCGAGTCGATCGAAGCCCCGGCCGGCGCCCTGGTCCTCGACGCCGGGGGGTGCCTGGTGACCCCCGGCCTGGTCGACCTACACACCCACCTGCGCGAGCCGGGCCGGGAGGAAGCCGAAACCGTCGAGACCGGCGCCCGGGCCGCCGCCCTCGGTGGGTACACCGCCGTGGTCGCCATGCCCAACACCGACCCGGCCATCGACTCGGCCGCCGTCGTGCGCCAGGTGCTCGACCTCGGCGCCAAGGCGGTGTGCCAGGTGTCGGTGGCCGGCGCCATCAGCGTGGGCCGGGCCGGGGAGCTCCTGGCGCCCCTCGCCGAGATGGCGGCCCTCGGAGTTCGGATCTTCACCGACGACGGCGCCGGGGTGCAGGACGGCCGCCTCATGCGCCGGGCCCTCGAATACGCCGGTCCGCTCGGAGTGGTCCTGGCCCAGCACTGCGAGGACGCGTCGCTGGCGGCGGGCGGGCACATGAACGAAGGCGAGTGGTCCAGTCGACTGGGCATCCCCGGCGTCCCCGCCGAGGCCGAAGAGGTCATGGTGATGCGCGACATCGCCCTGGCCCGGTTGACCGGTGGGCGGGTGCACTTCCTCCACCTGTCGACGGCCGGCTCGGTCGCCATGGTCGGGGCGGCCAAGGCCCAGGGGCTGGCGGTGACGGCCGAAGCCGCCCCCCATCACCTGTGCCTGACCGACGCCGAGGTCTCCGGCTACGACACCCGGTTCAAGGTCAACCCGCCGCTGCGCAGCGCGGCCGACGCCGCCGCCGTCCGCCGGGGCGTGGCCTCCGGGGTGATCGACGCCATCGCCACCGACCACGCTCCTCACACCCAGGAGGCCAAAGAGGCGCCCTTCGACCAGGCGCCGCCCGGAATGACCGGTCTCGAGACGACCCTCGCCGTGGCGCTCACCGAGCTGTGCCAAGCGGGGGACGACCCCGGGCGCAACCTGAAGCCCGCCGAAGTGGTGGCCGCCCTGTCGTGGCAGCCGGCGGCCATCGCCGGGCTCAGCGACCAGGGCGGCCCGGTGGCGCCGGGCCGGCCCGCCCACCTGTGCGTCTTCGACCCGGGGCAGTCCTGGGTGGTCGACCCGGCCCGCACCGCGTCTCGCAGCCGCAACAACCCCTGGGCCGGCCGCAGCCTCACTGGTCGGGTGCGTCATACCGTCTACGGCGGTGAGGCCGTGGTGATCGACGGCGAGGCCCAGCGTTGAGGCCGCAGGCAGCCCGGCTGGTGCTGGCCGACGGCGAGGTGTTCGAAGGGGAGGCCATCGGCGCCACACCCCCGGGTGGCATCGCCACCGGCGAGGTCGTGTTCAACACGGTCATGAGCGGCTACCAGGAGGTCATCACCGACCCCTCCTACGCCGGCCAGATCATCACCTTCACCTACCCCCACATCGGCAATTACGGGGTGGCGCCCGAAGACGACGAGAGCAGTCGTCCGTTCTGCCGTGGAGTGGTGGTGCGCGACCTCGCCCGCCGTCCCAGCAGCTGGCGGGCCTCGGCCTCGCTCGGAGAGTTCCTCGCCCGCCACGGGCTGTCGGGCATCGCCGGTGTCGATACCCGGCGTCTCACCCGCCACATCCGCGACGCCGGTTCGATGCCCGGCGCCTTCGGCACCGCCGACGAGGACGCGCTCCTAGCCGCCGCCCGGGCCGAGCCCGGCACCGAGGGACAGGACCTGGTCGCCACCGTCACCACCGCCGAGCCCTACACAGTGGGCGACGGGCCCCTCGCCGTGGTCGCCTACGACTTCGGCATCAAGCGGGCCATCCTCCGCCAGCTGGCCGAGATCGCCACCGTCGAGGTGGTGCCGGCGTCTACGCCCGCCCAGGCCGTGCTGGACCGGCGACCGGACGGGGTGTTCCTATCCAACGGACCCGGGGACCCCGCCGCCGTGCCGTACGCCGCCGCGGCGATCGGCGAGCTGTTGGGCAAGGTTCCGGTGTTCGGCATCTGCCTGGGACACCAGCTCATGGCCACCGCCCTGGGCGGGTCCACCTACAAGCTGCCCTTCGGCCACCACGGGGGCAACCACCCCGTGCGGCGCGTCGTCGGCGGGGCGGTCGAGATAACCAGCCAGAACCACAACTACGCGGTGAAGGACGGCAGCGTCCCCGACGCCGACGTGACCCACGTGAACCTCAACGACGGCGTAATCGAGGGGATCGCCTGCCGCCAGCTGCCCGCCTTCAGCGTCCAGTACCACCCGGAGGCGGGGCCCGGGCCCCATGACGCCCGTTACCTCTTCGAAGAGTTCCGGCGCCTCATGACCCGCCCCAACGGGGACGGGGCCTGATGCCGCGCCGCGACGACATCCACTCGATCCTGGTGATCGGCTCGGGGCCCATCGTCATCGGTCAGGCGTGCGAGTTCGACTACTCGGGCACCCAGGCCTGCCGGGTGCTGCGCCAGGAGGGCTACCGGGTGATCCTCGCCAACTCCAACCCGGCGACGATCATGACCGACCCGGAGATCGCCGATCGCACCTACGTCGAGCCGCTCGACCCGGAGGTTCTCACCGCCATCGTCGAGCGCGAGCGGCCCGACGCCGTGCTGCCGACCCTCGGGGGCCAGACCGCCCTCAACATGGCGATGGCCCTGTCCGAGCGAGGGGTGCTCGACCGATTCGGCGTGGAGATGATCGGCGCCAACGCCGAGGCCATCGCCACCGCCGAGGACCGTGAGCGGTTCAAGGGGGCCATGACCGAGATCGGACTCGAAGTGCCCGCCTCCGGGTTCGCCTACTCCCTGGACGAGGCCCTTCGGGTCGGCAACGAGGTCGGCTACCCGCTGATCGTGCGGCCGTCCTACATCCTCGGCGGCCAGGGGACCGGCATCGCCGAAGACGAGGCAGACCTGGCCCGCCTGGCCCGGATCGGCTTGGCGGCCAGCCCCATCTCCGAGATCCTCATCGAGAGCTCGATCGCCGGCTGGAAGGAGTTCGAGCTCGAGGTCATGCGGGACCGGGTCGACAACTGCGTGATCGTCTGCTCGATCGAGAACTTCGACCCCATGGGCGTGCACACCGGCGACTCCATCACCGTCGCCCCGGCCCAGACCTTGTCGGACGTCGAGTACCAGCACATGCGCGACGCCGCCTTCGCCTGCATCCGGCGCATCGGCGTGGAGACCGGAGGGTCGAACATCCAGTTCGCCGTCAACCGGGCCGACGGGCGCATGGTCGTCATCGAGATGAACCCGCGGGTGTCGCGCTCCTCGGCCCTGGCGTCGAAGGCCACCGGTTTCCCCATCGCCAAGATCGCCGCCCGCCTGGCCGTGGGCTACACCCTCGACGAGATCGCCAACGACATCACCCGCGAGACCCCGGCGAGCTTCGAGCCGACCATCGACTACGTGGTCACCAAGGTTCCCCGGTGGGCGTTCGAGAAGTTCCCCGGCACCCCCGCCGTCCTCGGCACGAGGATGCAGTCGGTCGGCGAGGTGATGGCCATCGGCCGCACCTTCCCGGAGTCCCTCCAGAAGGGGATGCGCTCCCTCGAGCACGGCCGTCTCGGGCTCAACTGCGACCCGGCCGAAGCGGCCCTCGACGAGCTCACCGACGACGAGCTGGTCCGCCGGGCCGCCGTCGCCACCCCGGACCGTCCCTTCCAGCTGGAGGCGGCCCTGCGGCGCGGGATCAGCATCGAGCGGCTGGCCGAGGCCACCCGGGTCGATCCGTGGTTCCTCGACCAGATCGCCCTGGTCACCGAGGAGCGGGCCCGCCTGGCCGCCATCGGGTTCGCCGCCATGACCCGGGCCGACTGGCGCCGGGCCAAGCGAGTCGGCTTCTCCGACGCCCAGCTCGGCTACCTGTTCGGCGTGGGCGAGGCCGAGGTGCGCCGGGCCCGCCTCGCCGCCGGGGTGCGGGCCACCTTCAAGACCGTCGACACCTGCGGGGCCGAGTTCGAGGCCCACACCCCGTACCACTACTCGACCTACGAGGACGAGGACGAGGTCCGCCCCACCGAGGGGCCCAAGGTGGTGATCCTGGGGTCCGGTCCCAACCGCATCGGCCAGGGCATCGAGTTCGACTACTGCTGCGTCCACGCCAGCTTCTCCTTGCGCGACGCGGGCTACGAGACGGTGATGGTCAACTGCAACCCCGAGACGGTGTCGACCGATTACGACACCAGCGACCGGCTGTACTTCGAGCCCCTGACCGAGGAGGACGTCCTCAACGTCCTCGACGCCGAAGCCGCCGCCGGCGGGGAGGTGGCGGGCGTCATCGTCGGGCTGGGGGGCCAGACCCCGCTGAAGCTGGCCGGGCGGCTGCCCTCCGGCCTGGTCCTCGGAACCAGTCCCGAGTCGATCGACCTGGCCGAGGACCGCCAGCGTTGGTCAGAGCTGTGCGGCCGGCTCGGGATCCCCCAGCCGCCGGGCGACACGGCCGCCACCCTCGAGGCCGCCCTCGAGGTGGCCGGCAAGACCGGCTACCCGGTCCTGGTCCGCCCCAGCTACGTGCTCGGCGGTCGGGCCATGCAGATCGTCTACGACGAGGACGGCCTGCGCCGGGCCATGGCGGAGATGGCCGCCTTCGGCTCCCTGGGCAAGGAGGGCGGACTGTCGGCGGAGCGGCCCGTGCTGATCGACCGCTTCCTCGAGGACGCGGTCGAGGTCGACGTGGACGCCCTGCGCGACGCGACCGGCGAGGTGGTTATCGGAGCGGTGATGGAGCACGTCGAGGAGGCCGGCGTGCACTCCGGGGACTCGGCGTGCGTGATCCCCCCGCCGACGCTGCCCCATCACGTCGTCGAGCGCATCGAGGACCACACCCGGGCCATCGCCGAGGCCCTCGACGTGCGGGGGCCGGTCAACGTCCAGTACGCGGTCAAGGACGAGCAGGTCTTCGTCATCGAGGCCAACCCCCGCGCCAGCCGCACCCTGCCGTTCGTGGCCAAGGCGACCGGCGTGCCCCTGGCCAAGGCGGCGGCCCGCATCATGCTGGGCGCCACCATCGCCGAGCTGCGCCAGGAAGGCGTCATCCGTCCCCCCGTCGACGGAGGTCACGTCAGCGTCAAGGAGGCGGTGCTGCCCTTCAACCTCTTCCCGGACGTGGACACGGTGCTGGGCCCGGAGATGCGCTCGACGGGCGAGGTGATGGGGGTCGACGCCACCTTCGGGCTGGCCTTCGCCAAGAGCCAGATCGCCGCCGGCAGCCGCCTGCCCGACTCCGGGTCGGTGTTCATGTCACTGGCCGACCGCGACAAGGCCGGTGGGCTGCTGGCCGCGGTGCGCTTCGTGGAGCTCGGCTTCGGCATCGTCGCCACCTCGGGCACCGCCGCATTCCTCGAGGAGCACGGCGTGCCCGTCGAGGCGGTGGTGGCCAAGGTCGGCGAGGACGACAGCGGCGACCGGGTGGACGCCGTCGAGCTGGTCTCCAACGGCAAGGTGCAGCTGGTGGTCAACACCCCCCGGGGGCGGGGACCCCGGGCCGACGGCGCCCACATCCGCACCGCGGCCAGCAGCCACGGCGTGCCCTGCCTGACGACGGTGGCGGCGGCCCGGGCCGCGGCGGCGGGGATCGCCGACTGGGCCAGCCACCGCCTGGCCGTGAGGACCCTGCAGGAGTATCACGAGGGGGGCCAGCTACGGCTTCCGCTGTGAGCGGTGACCCGGACCTGGCGACCCGCCTGGGCCCGGTCGGCCTTCCCAATCCGGTCATGACCGCGTCGGGCACCGCCGGTCACGGCGCCGAGCTCGGCGCCTACTTCGACCTCGCAGAGCTCGGCGCTGTGGTGGTGAAGTCGCTCTCGGCCGAGCCGTGGCCCGGCAACCCGCCGCCCCGGCTCCACCCGGTGTCCGCCGGGATGATCAACAGCGTCGGGCTCCAGGGGCCCGGGGTGGAGTCGTGGCTGGAGGACGACCTGCCCGGACTGCTGGCCACCGGCGCCCGGGTGGTGGCGTCGATCTGGGGCACGACCGTCGACGCCTACGCCAAGGCCGCCTCGGCCCTGGCCGGGGCGCCCGAGCAGGTGGTGGCGGTCGAGGTGAACGTCAGCTGCCCCAACGTCGAGGACCGCCGCCGGATGTTCGCTCACTCAGCGCAGGCCACGGCCGAGGCGGTCGGGGCCGCCGGCGGGTGCGGGCGACCGGTCTGGGCCAAGCTCAGCCCCAACGTCACCGATCTGGTGCCCATCGCCGAGGCGGCCCTGGGGGCGGGCGCTCAGGGCCTCACCCTGATCAACACGGTGATGGGGCTGGCCATCGACGTCGAGCGGCGGGCGCCACGGCTCGGGGGCATCGGAGGAGGGGTGTCGGGCCCCGCCATCCACCCGGTGGCGGTGCGCGCCGTCTACGAGTGCCACGCCGCCTTCCCCGATGCGCCGATTGTCGGGGTTGGGGGGATCTGGTCGGGGGCCGACGCCGTCGAGCTCCTCCTGGCCGGGGCGTCGGCCGTGCAGGTGGGGACGGCCACCTTCGCCGACCCCCGGGCCCCGCTGCGGGTGTTGCGCGACCTCGAGGCCTGGTGCCGCCGCCACGGTGTGGCGGGGCTCGACGAGCTGGTCGGCGCCGCCCATCGCTGAGCGGCGGTACTGGCGCGGGGGGCTGGCAGCAGCTGGTCGGATCCACGCCATGGGACAAGCCCGGCGCTAGGGTTCTCCCATGCCTCAGCCCCCCCAACTGTCACCCGAACAGCGTGCAGCTGCGCTCGAGAAGGCGGCCGCGGCCCGCCGAGCCCGGGCCGAGCTGAAGGAGAAGCTGAAGATGGGCTCGATCAGCCTGCCGGAGCTGTTCACCCAGGCCGACAGCAACGAGACCGTGGCCAAGACCAAGGTGGTGTCGGTCCTCGAGTCGCTGCCCGGGGTCGGCAAGGTCAAGGCCCGCCGGCTGATGGAGGAGAACGGCATTTCCGAGACCCGGCGGATCCAGGGCCTCGGGGCCAACCAGCGCGAGGCGCTGATCGAGGGCACCCGGCGCGCCTGACGCCGGTTGATCTTCGTCGTCTTCGGCCCGGGCGGGGTCGGCAAGGGCACCGTCGTCCGCCGCCTGGTCGAGGCCGACCCTCAGCTCTGGCTCAGCCGCTCCTGGACGACCCGAGCCCGGCGCCCGGGCGAGGATCCCGACGCCTACACCTGGGTGACCCCCGAGGAGTTCCGCCGGCACATCGAGGGTGGCGGCTTCCTCGAGTGGGCCCAGTTCCTGGACCACCTCTACGGGACCCCCTTCCCGGAGCCTCCGCCCGGTCGCGACGTCCTGCTCGAGATCGACCTGCAGGGAGCGGTCCAGGTGCGCCGGCGCGACCCGGAGGCGGTGGTGATCCTCCTGGTGCCGCCCTCCCCGGAGGTCCAGGCCGACCGGCTGCGCCGGCGGGGCGACCCCGAGGACCAGATCGCCCGGCGCCTCGCCGTCGCTGAGGGCGAGGTGGGGGAGGGGACCCGCCTGGCCGACCACGTGGTCGTCAACGACGACCTCGAGCGGGCGGTGGAGGAGGTCGCCGGTATAATCCGATCTCACCGTTCCGCCGGCCCGGACGCCGCGGACCGAGAAAGGCTTTGATGGCCGACCGACCCACCATGATGGACCCGCCCATCGAGGAGCTCCTCGACAAGGTGGACTCGAAGTTCACCCTCGTCACCCTGTCCGCCAAGCGGGGCCGGCAGATCAACTCGTACTTCAACCAGCTGGGCGAGGGTCTCGGCGCCCTGGTCCCGCCCCAGGTCGCCTCGGTGTCGCTCAAGCCGCTGTCCATCTCCCTCGAGGAGATCGCCGCCGGCAAGATCACCTACGAACGGCCCGACGAGGTCGAGGAGTCGGTCAAGTAGGTCTCCGGTGACCGGATCAGCTGGCGGGCAGCCAGCCAGCATCCTCGCCGGCCGCCGCATAGTGCTCGGGGTGAGCGGCGGTATCGCCGCCTACAAGGCGGTCGAGGTGTGCCGCCGGATGGTGGACCTGGGCGCCCACGTGAGCCCGGTGCTCACCCAGGCCGCCCTGCGCTTCGTCGGGCCCACCACCTTCTCCGCCCTGGCATCCGAGCCGGTCCGCATCTCCCTCTGGGACGATCCCGACCCGATTCCCCACACCCGGCTCGGCCAGGGCGCCGACCTGGTGGTGGTGGCCCCCGCCACCGCCCACCTGATCGCCCGCTACGCCCACGGCCTGGCCGACGACCTGCTCACCACCACCCTGATCGCCACCCGGGCCCCGGTGCTGGTCTGCCCGGCCATGCACACCGAGATGTGGGAGCACCCCTCGGTCCGCGACAACCTCGCCGTGCTCGCCGGGCGAGGGGTGGCCGTCCTGCCCCCGGACGAGGGACGCCTCGCCGGCGGCGACGTCGGCGCCGGCCGGCTGGCCGAGCCGAGCGCCATCGTGGCCGCCGCCGAGGAGGTCCTGCTCCGTTCGGTCGGGCGCGGCCCGCTCGCCGGCCGGGTGGTGCTGGTGACCGCCGGGGGGACCCGCGAACCCATCGACCCGGTCCGGTTCATCGGCAACCGCTCGTCGGGCAAGCAGGGCCACGCCATCGCCGAGGAGGCGGCCCGGCGGGGGGCCCGGGTGGTGCTGGTGACCACGGCCGACCGGCCCGCCGGCCCAGGCGTGCGGGTCGTGCGGGTGGAGACCGCCGAGGAGATGGAACGGGCCGTCACCGCCGAGTGCGACCGGGCCGACCTGGTGGTCATGGCGGCGGCGGTCGCCGACTTCCGGCCCAAGGAGCGGGCCGATCACAAGATCAAGAAGGCGGAGGGGCCGCCCGAGGTCGTCCTCGAGCCGACCCCCGACATCCTCGCCGGCGTGGCCAGCCGGCGCCGCCCCGGCCAGGTGCTGGTCGGCTTCGCCGCCGAGACCGAGGAGGTGGCGGGCCGGGCCGCCGACAAACTGGCCCGCAAGGGACTCGACCTCATCGTGGCGAATGACGTCAGCGCGCCCGGGGTCGGCTTCGAGCACGACACGAACTCGGTGACCATCCTCGGCGCTGACGGTTCGTCCCACCACGTGGCCCTGACCAGCAAGACCGAGGTCGCCCGGCAAGTACTCGATCTCGCCGCCGCCCGCCTACCGGCGGGGCAACAAGGAGAGCACCTGACATGAGCCGCCGCTACCGCTTCACCTCGGAGTCGGTCACCGAGGGCCACCCCGACAAGATGGCCGACCAGATCTCGGACTCGGTGCTCGACGCTGCCCTGGCCGTCGACCCGTCGAGCCGGGTGGCGTGCGAGACCCTCCTCACCACCGGGTTGGTGGTGGTGGCCGGCGAGATCACCACCGAGGCCTACGTCGACATCGCCCGGGTGGTGCGCCAGACGGTCTGCGAGGTGGGCTACGACCGCGAGGACTACGGGTTCGACGGCAACACCTGCGGGGTCATCGTCTCCCTCGACGAGCAGTCCCCGGACATCTCCCAGGGCGTGGACATGGCTTTCGAGCGACGCACCGGGTCGGGCGGCGAGGACCAGCTCAACGCCCAGGGCGCCGGCGACCAGGGGATGATGTTCGGCTACGCCTGCGACGAGACGCCCGACCTGATGCCGCTGCCGATCTGGCTGGCCCACCGCCTCGCCCACCGCCTGGCCGAGGTGCGCAAGGCCGGGGTGCTGCCCTACCTGCGCCCGGACGGCAAGACCCAGGTCACCTTCGAGTACGAGGACGACCGGCCGGTGGCGTTGCGCACCGTGCTGGTGTCGACCCAGCACCAGCCGGGGCTCGACATCGAGACGCTGCTCAAGCCGGACCTGCGCGAGCACGTGGTTGCCCCCATGCTGCCGGTCGAGTTCGCCGGCGACCGCTACGAGATGCTGGCCAACCCCACCGGGCGCTTCGAGCTCGGCGGTCCCCGGGCCGACACCGGCCTGACCGGGCGCAAGATCATCGTGGACACCTACGGGGGCGCAGCCCGCCACGGCGGCGGGGCCTTCTCCGGCAAGGACCCGAGCAAGGTCGACCGCTCGGCGGCCTATGCCGCCCGGTGGGTCGCCAAGCACGTCGTGGCCGCCGGCGCCGCCCGCCGGTGCGAGGTCCAGGTGGCCTACGCCATCGGCGTGGCCCGCCCGGTGTCCATCATGGTCGAGACGTTCGGCACCGAGTCGGTCGACCCGGCCGCCATCTCGGCGTCCATCGAGGAGGTCTTCGACCTCCGCCCGGCGGCCATCATACGCGACCTCGACCTGCGCCGTCCGATCTACCGGCGCACCGCCGCCTACGGTCACTTCGGGCGCAACGACAAGGAGTTCACCTGGGAGGCGACACCCCGGCTCGACGATCTGCGGCGCGCCCTGGGCCTGTAGCCGCCGCCGACCGGGTCGTCCGGGTCCATCCGGACCTTCCCGGGGTCGACCGCCCGTTCGACTACTCGGTGCCGCCCGACCTCGACGGGCAGGTGAGCGTGGGCACCTCGGTCCGGGTCAGCCTGCACGGCCGTCGGGTCTCGGGCTGGGTCGTCGCCGACCGGGTGACGCCCCCACCGGGCGTCCGCCTCCTTCCTCTGCTGTCCGTGCGGGGAGCCGGCCCCGCCCCCGAGCTGGTCGAGCTGTCCGAGTGGGCGGCCCACCGGTGGGCCGGCACCCGTTCGGTCGTGCTCGGCGCCACCATGCCCCCCCGCCTGGTCCGAGCCCTGCCACCGCCCGGCCGTCTGCCGTCGAAGCCGCCGGACGCCCCGGCCGATGGGCCCGGCGCCGAGGTGTGGAAAGCAGCGGCCGCCGGGCTCGAATCGCCCCAGACCCTCCTGCGCCCCCCGCCCGCCGCGCCCCTGTGGCCGGCCGTGGCCGCCGCCGCCACCCGGCTGGCTCACCGCCAGTCCGCCCTGGTCCTCGCCCCCTCCGTCGCCGCCGCCCGCCGCCTCGCCGATCGGCTGGCCGGCGCCGGGTGGCCGGTCGCCCTGGTGCCCGACCAGTGGGCCGAGGCCGCCGCCGGCGGGCGGATCGTGGTGGGGGCCAGAGCGGCGGCGTGGGCCCCCGCCCCCCGGCTGGGCGCCGCCGTGGTCCTCGACGGCCACGATGAGGTCTACAAGGAGGAGCGGGTGCCCACCTGGTCGGCGTGGGAGGTCGTGGCCGAGCGGGCCCGACGGGCCGGCGCCCCCTGCCTGATCACCTCACCGTGTCCGACCCTCGACCTGCTGGCCTGGAGCGAGCCGACGAACCTGTCGCGCTCCACCGAACGGGGAGGCTGGCCCACGGTCGAGGTCGTGGACCGCACCGGCGACGATCCGCGCGCCGGGCTCTTCTCCACCCGGATCGTGGACCTGGTGCGTGACGAGGGCGCCACCCCCGCCCACCCGGTCGTCTGCGTCCTCAACCGCAAGGGGCGGGCCCGGCTGCTGTCCTGCTCGGCCTGCGGCGCCGTCGCCCGCTGCGAGCTGTGCGCGGCCGCCCTGGTCCAGGCCCGGGGGGAGGGGTCCCTGCGCTGCACGGGCTGCGGACTGACCCGCCCGCCCACCTGCGCCGCCTGCGGGTCGGTCCGGTTGTCGGTGCTGCGCCCCGGGGTCACCCGGGTGGGGGAGGAGCTGTCCGCCCTCGCCGGACGCCTCGTCGCCGAGGTGAGCGCCGACGGGGAGACCGGCCTCGGCCAGGCCGCCGTGGTGGTGGGCACCGAGGCGGTCCTGCACCGCCTCGAACGGGCGGCGGCGGTGGCCTTCCTCGAGTTCGACCAAGAGCTGACCGCCCCCCGCTTCCGGGCCGCCGAGCAGGCCCTCGCCCTTCTGGCCCGGGCGGGGCGCCTGGTCGGTGGCCGCCCCGGACGGGTGCTCGTCCAGACCCGCCTGGCCGACCATGAGGTGCTGAACGCCGCCGTCAACGCCGACCCCGGCCGCCTCGCCTGCGCCGAGGCCGGCCGCCGCCAGGCCCTCAAGCTGCCTCCCTATGCGGCGATCGCCGTCCTGTCCGGCCCGTGCGCCGGCGAGCTGGCCCAGTCATTGCGGGCGGGCGGCCAGGTCGAGGTGGCCGAGGTGGGGACCGAGCAGTGGGTGCGGGCCGGGGACCGCCAGACCCTGGCCGACGCCCTGGCCGCCGCCGGCCGCCCCGCCGCCCGGGTCCGGGTCGACGTCGACCCCCTACGGGCCTAGTCGGGCCGGCGGGAGCGCCCAGGCCGGCCCGGTAGCCTGGGACCATGCCCACCTTCGACATCCGGGTGTACGGAGATCCCGTCCTGCGCCAGAAGGTCGCCCCGGTGACGGCGTTCGACGGGGGCCTGGCCCGCCTGGCCGAGGACATGATCGCCACCATGCACGCCGCCCCCGGCGTCGGTCTGGCCGCCAACCAGGTGGGCGTGCAGAAGAGCCTCTTCGTGTTCGACATCGGCGACGGTCCCCAGGTGGTGGCCAACCCCCGGATCAGCGAGTCCCGGGGCGAGTGGACCTTCGAGGAGGGCTGCCTGTCCGTCCCCGGGCTGTACTGGCCGATCGTGCGGCCCAAGGAGGTCCTCCTGTCGGGCCAGGACCTCGACGGGGAGGACATCGAGATCGAAGGCGACGAGCTTCTCGGCCGGGTGTTCCAGCACGAGGTCGACCACCTCGAAGGGGTGCTGCTGATCGAGCGGCTGGACCCCGACCAGCGCCGCGAGGCCAAGCGGATCCTCCGGGCCCGGGCCCTGGGCCTGCCCGAGGAGGACGCTCCCGGCCGGGCGGCCGCCCGCTAGCGGCCCCCGTCCGGCCAGTGGCCCGACTGGCCTACCTGGGGACCCCCGACCTCGCCGTCCCCCCGCTGCGGGCCCTCGTGGACGCCGGCCACGAGGTGGTCCTGGTCGTCACCCGGCCCGACCGACGCCGGGGCCGGGGATCCCAGCTGTCCCCCTCCCCGGTCAAGCGCGCGGCCACCGAGCTGGCCATTCCGGTGACCGAGCAGGTCGACGACGTGGTCGGCGCCGGGGCCGAGCTGGGCGTGGTCGTCGCATTCGGTCGGATCATCAAGCCCCACGTCCTTGCCGCCCTGCCCATGGTCAACCTGCACTTCTCTCTGCTGCCCCGTTGGCGGGGCGCCGCCCCCCTCGAGCGGGCCATTCTCGCCGGCGACACCGAGACCGGGGTGTGCCTCATGGCCGTCGAGGAAGGTCTCGACACCGGAGCGGTCTACGACTGCCGGCGGCTCGCCATCGGGGAGCAGGACACCCTCGAGGACCTGCGCCACCAGCTGTCGCGGATGGGGGCCGAGCTGCTGGTCGAACGGCTGGCCGGCGGCGTCGCCGGCCTCGGGCTCCCAGTGGCCCAGGAGGGAGAGGCGACCTACGCCCCCAAACTCGACCCGGCCGAGCTGCGCATCGACTGGTCCCAGGACGCCGCCCGGATCAGCCGGGTGGTGCGCCTGGGCGGGGCCTGGACCACCTTCCGGGGCCGGCGGCTGCGGATTCTGCAGGCCCGGCCAGTGGCGGACGGGCCCGAGCCCGGGCGGATCGCCGGCGTGGTCGTGGGGGCCGGCGCCGGGGGCGTCGAGCTGGTGGTGGTCCAGCCCGAGGGCCGGGCGGCCATGCCCGCCACCGAATGGGCCCGCGGGGCCCGGCCCGGACCCGACGACGTGCTGGGCGGGTGACGACCCGGACCGACGCCCGGGGGGTGGCGGTGGCCGCCCTGGTGCGGATCGACCAGGGGGCCTACGCCAACCTCGCCCTGCCGGCCCTCCTCGACGCCAGCACGCTCAGCGGGCGGGACCGGGCCCTGGTCACCGACCTCGTCTACGGCGTCACCCGCATGCGGCGAGCGTGCGACTTCCTGGTGGACGCCCATCTCCGGGGGCCGGTCGAACCGGCGGTGCGAGCCGCCCTGCGCCTCGGGGCCTACCAGCTGCGCTTCACCCGGGTGCCGGCGCACGCCGCCGTGTCCGCCACGGTGGCGGCCGCCCCGGCCCGGGCCCGCGGCCTGGTCAACGCCGTCCTGCGCCGCGTAGCCGAGGCCGGGGAGCCGGCGTGGCCGTCGCGGGAGGTGGAGCTTTCCTACCCCGGGTGGATCGTCGAGCGGCTGGTCGAGGACCTCGGTGCCGACGACGCCTGGGCGGCCCTCGAGCGGATGAACGTGGCCCCACCGGTCACCGAGCGAGCCGACGGCTACGTGCAGGACCTGGCTTCGCAGTGGGTCGCCGACCGGGTCGGGGTGGCGGCCGGGGAGCGGGTCGCCGACCTGTGCGCCGCCCCCGGGGGCAAGACCACGGCCATGGCCGCCGCCGGCGCCGGCCTGGTCGTCGCCGGTGACGTCCGCCCCGCCCGGGCCGGTCTGGTGGCGGCCAACGCCGCCCGGCTCGGGGCGGGCAACGTGGCCGTGATGGTCGCCGACGGGACCGTACCGGGGTTGCGACCCGGGTCCCTCGACCGGGTCCTGGTCGACGCGCCCTGTTCGGGCCTCGGGGTGCTGCGCCGGCGCCCGGACGCCCGGTGGAGGATCGACCCCGACGCGCCCGTCCGCCTCGCGGCTCTGGCCCGGCGGCTGCTGGCGGCCGCCGCCGCCCTCGTCCGCCCGGGAGGCCAGCTGACCTACAGCGTTTGCACCCTCACCCGGGCCGAGACGGTCGACGTCGACCGATGGGCCGAGGCCGAGCTGGCCGGGTTCGAAGCGGTCGCCCCGCCCGGCCCCCCCTGGCGACCTCATGGCCGGGGCGCCCTCCTGTTGCCGCAGTCAGCCGACACCGACGGCATGTTCCTTCTCGGGCTGCGCCGAGGGCCGGGCGGTCACCAACCCGACCGGTAGGCTCGCCGGCGATGGTGTCGATCGCCCCGTCGATCCTGTCGGCCGACTTCGCCGAGCTGGCCCGGGCCATCGACACGGTGGCGCCGGAGACCGATCTTCTGCACGTCGACGTGATGGACGGCCACTTCGTCCCCAACCTCACCATCGGGCCCCCGGTCGTGGCGGCCATCCGCCGCCACTGCGGCGTGTACCTCGACTGCCACCTGATGATGACCAACCCGGGCGAGTACCTGGAGGCCTTCGCCCGCGCCGGCGCCGACGGGTGCTCCGTCCACGTCGAGATCGGGGGCACGGACGAGCTGGTGAAGGCCATGCGCGACCTCGGCCTCGACGTCGGGCTGGCGGTGAACCCGGACACACCGCTCGACGCCTACGAGGACTACCTCGACCGCGTCGACCTGGTGCTGCTGATGACCGTGTTCCCCGGGTTCGGTGGTCAGCAGTTCATGGCCGAGGTGCTGCCCAAGATCGCCCGCACCAGCGAGGAGATCCGGCGGCGACAGCTGCCGGTCCGCCTCGAGGTCGACGGCGGCATCGACGTGGCCACCGCCCCCCGGGCCGCCCAGGCCGGGGCCGAGGTGTTCGTCGCCGGCAGCGCCATCTTCGGGGCTGACGATCCGGCGGCGGCCGCCGGCGCCATCCGCCGGGCCGCCGGGGGGGACGGGCCCCACCACTGGGCCCGGCATGGCTGACTCCACCGGCGCGGCGGCCAAGGTGCTCACCGTGTCGGACGGCGTCGTCGCCGGCACCCGCCAGGACCGCTCCGGGGCCGCCCTGGCCGACCGCCTGGCCGCCGCCGGCTACACGGTCGTCGAGCGCCGGGTGGTGGCCGACGGCGAACAGAGCGTCGCTGCCGCCCTGACCGAGATGGCCCGGGGCTTCGCCGGCCTGCTGGTCACGACCGGCGGCACCGGCTTCGGTCCCCGCGACCAGACCCCCGAGGGCACCAAGGCCGTCATCGAGCGCGAGGCGCCCGGGCTGGCCGAGGCGGCCCGGCTGGTCAACCCGCTGGGGCGGCTGTCGCGGGCCACGGCCGGAACCATCGGCGCCTGCCTGGTCCTGAACACCCCCGGCTCGCCCAGCGGCGCGGTCGAGTGCCTGGAGGCGGTTCTCGACGTGCTGGGCCACGCCCTGTCCCTCCTGGCCGGGGAAAACAGCCCCCACTAGACTGACCGGTCAAGAAAACCGCGGCCCGATCCGGGTCGCCCCCGGAGCGTGGATGCAGGACCAAGAGGCGATGGCACGGGCGGTGGAGCTGGCCGCCTCCGTGCGGGCCGTCACCTCCCCGAATCCCTGGGTGGGAGCGGTGGTGCTCACCGCCGACGGCCGGGTCTTCGAAGGCGCCACCGAGCCGCCCGGCGGCCGCCACGCCGAGATCGTCGCCCTGGACCGGGCCGGCGCCGCCGCCCGGGGCTCGACCGTGGTGGTGACCCTCGAGCCCTGCTGCCACCACGGGCGCACGCCGCCGTGCACCGACGCCCTCCTCTCCGCCGGGGTGGCCCGGGTGGTGGGGGCCGTGCCCGACCCCGACGAACGGGTGGCGGGCCGGGGCTTCGAGCGGCTCCGCCAGGCCGGGGTGGAGGTGGTGACCGGCGTCGGAGCGGACGAGGTCGCCCGCCAGCTGGCGCCCTACCTCAAGCACCGCCGGACCGGCCGGCCGTTCGTCACCCTGAAGCTGGCGGCCACCATCGACGGACGCATCGCCGCCCCCGACGGGTCCAGCAAGTGGATCACCGGCGAGGCCGCCCGGCGCGACGCCCACCAGCTGCGGGCCACCAACGACGCCGTGCTGGTGGGCTCCGGCACGGTCCGGGCCGACGACCCCGAGCTGACGGTGCGGCTGGTGCCCGGGCGCGACCCCCGCCGGGTGGTGCTGGGCACGGCGCCGGCCGGGGCCCGGGTGCACCCGGCGCTCGAGGTGAGCGGGGACCCGGTCGACGCCCTCGACGAGCTGGGCCGCCAGGGGGTGCTGAGCCTCCTGGTGGAAGGGGGCGGCCGGGTCGCCCACTCATTCCACGGCGCCGGGCTGGTCGACCTGTACGTGCTCTACCTGGCCGCCGCCATCATGGGCGGCCACGACGGAAAGCCGATGTTCGACGGGCCCGGAGCGGGCACCATGAGCGAGGTGTGGAGAGGCCGGCTGCTCGCCGTCGAACGCCTCGGTGACGACATCCGGGTCGATCTGGCCCCGGCCCGGGCGGAGGCGGCGTAGATGTTCACCGGCATTGTCGAGGAGATGGGGACCGTCACCGACCGCGACGGCGGCCGCCTCCGCTTCCGGGCCCCGCTGGTGGCGGCGGACGCCGCCGTGGGGGACTCCATCGCGGTCAACGGCTGCTGTCTCACGGTCACCAGCGTCGGCGACGGTTGGTGGGAGGCGACCGCGGTCGAAGAGACGTTGGCCCGCACCAACCTCGACGACCTCGCCCCCGGGGACGCCGTCAACCTGGAGCGGCCGTTGCGCCTGTCCGACCGGCTCGGGGGTCACCTGGTGCAGGGACACGTCGACGCCGTCGGCGAGATCGTCAGCCCCGCCCCGGACCTGGTGGTGCGCACGCCCCCGGAGCTGCTGCGCTACGTGGTCGAGAAGGGCTCCATAACCGTGGACGGATGCAGCCTCACCGTGGTGGAGCCGCTGCCCGACGGGTTTCGGGTGGCGGTCATCCCCCACACCTGTGAGGTCACCAGCCTCGGCCGCAAGGGCGCCGGCGACCGGGTGAACCTCGAGGTCGACGTCATCGCCAAGTACACCGAGCGCCTGCTGGGCGCCAGCGCAGAGAGGGCCTGACCATGCCGTTCGCCCGCATCGAGGACGCCGTCGCCGCCATCGGCCGCGGCGAGATGGTGGTGGTCGTCGACGACCACGACCGCGAGAACGAGGGCGACCTCATCATGGCGGCCGAGTTCGCCACCCCCGAGGCCATCGCCTTCTTCCTCGCTCACACGTCCGGTCTCATCTGCGTGCCGATGACCGGTGACCGCCTCGACCAGCTCGACCTGCCCCTGATGGTCACGTCGAACACCGAGTCCCAGCGGACGGCCTTCACCGTCACCGTCGACTACCGCCACGGCACGACCACCGGCATCTCCGCCGCCGACCGGGCCGCCACCATCCGGGCCCTGATCGAGCCGGCCACCCGCCCCACCGACCTCGCCCGCCCCGGCCACATCCTGCCCCTGCGCTACCGGTCGGGTGGCGTGCTCAAGCGGGCCGGCCACACCGAGGCAGGTGTCGACCTGGCCCGGGCCGCCGGCCTCTACCCGGCGGCCGTGCTGTGCGAGATCGTCAACGACGACAAGACCGACATGGCCCGACTGCCCGAGCTGGAGGCGTTCGCCGACCGGCACGGCCTGCTGATGATCTCCATCGCCGACCTGATCCGCTACCGGCGCCAGAAGGACAAGCTGGTCAAGCGGGTGGCCGAGGCCCGCATCCCCACCGACTACGGCGAGTTCACCTGCTACGCCTACGAGTCGGTGATCGACGGGGAGCAGCACCTCGCCCTGGTGAAAGGGGCGGTGCAGGGCGAGGACAACGTGTTGGTCCGGGTCCACTCCGAATGCCTCACCGGCGACGTGTTCGGATCACAACGCTGCGACTGCGGGCCCCAGCTGGACGCCTCCATCCGCCGCATCGCCGAGGAGGGACTGGGGGTCGTCGTCTACCTGCGGGGCCACGAGGGCCGCGGCATCGGAATCGGCCACAAGCTGCGGGCCTACCGGCTCCAGGACCAGGGACGCGACACGGTCGACGCCAACATCGAGCTCGGCTTGCCGGTCGACAGCCGCGAGTACGGCATCGGCGCCCAGATCCTCGTCGACCTCGGCATCACGACAATGCGGGTGATGACCAACAACCCGGCGAAGTACGGTGGTCTCGAGGGATTCGGCCTCGACATCGTCGAGCGGGTGCCGCTCATGCCGGTCCCCACGCCCGAGAACATCGCCTACCTCCGCACCAAGCGCGAGCGGATGGGTCACCTCCTGGAGGGTCTCGATGACGTCCTCTGACCAAAGCGCCCGGCCCCCGTACCACGGGCAGCTGCGGGGCACCGGCCTGCGGGTGGCCCTGGCCTGCAGCCGCTTCAACGACCTGATCACCGAGCGCCTGGTCGCCGGGGCCCGCGACGCCCTCGTGCGCCACGGCGTCGACCCGCTGTCGGTCACCGAGGTGTGGGCGCCGGGCGCCTTCGAGCTGCCGCTGGTGGCCAAGCGGCTGGCCGCCTCGGGCGAGTACGACGCCGTCATCTGCCTCGGCGCGGTGATCCGGGGCGCCACCGGCCACTACGACTTCGTCGCCGGGCAGTGCGCCGCCGGCATCCAGCAGGCCCAGCTGGACACCGGAGTGCCCATCGCCTTCGGGGTGCTGACCACCGACACCGTCGAACAGGCCATCGAACGGGCCGGCACCAAGGCCGGCAACAAGGGGGCCGACGCCGCCGTGGCCGCCATCGAGATGGCCGACCTGCTCCGTCAGCTTCCCAAGGCGGGCTCGTAGTTGCTCACCCTGGTCCTGCCGAAGGGCTCCCTCGAGCGGTCGACCCTCGAGCTGTTCGAAGCGGCCGATCTGACCGTGCGGCGCAGCTCCGAGGTGGACTACCGCGCCTCGATCGACGACCACCGCATCGCCGACGTACGCATCCTGCGACCCCAGGAGATCCCGCAGTACGTGGCCGAGGGCTTGTTCGATCTCGGCATAACCGGGCGCGACTGGATCGAGGAGACCGGAGCCGAGGTGGTGAGCCTCGGCGAGCTGCGCTACTCCAAGGCCAGCGCCCAGCCCATCCGCATCGTCCTCGCCGTGGCCGGCGACTCGTCGGCCCAGACCGTCGCCGACCTGGCGGACGGGATCAAGATCGCCACCGAGTATCCCGAGCTGACCCGCCGGTTCTTCGAGAAGCACGGCATCACCGCCGACATCCGCCTCTCCTACGGCGCCACCGAGGCCAAGGTGCCCGACATCGTGGACGCCGTGGTCGAGCTGACCGAGACGGGCCGGGCGCTACGGGCGGCCGGGCTGCGCATCATCGAGACGCTGCTGGTCTCCAACACCGAGCTGGTGGCCAACCCCGAGGCGGCCCAGGACGGTGAAAAGCGCCACGCCATGGGCCAGATCCTCACCCTCCTGCAGGGCGCCCTCGAGGCCCGCGACAAGGTGCTGGTGAAGCTGAACGTGTCAGCCGATCAGCTGGAGGCGGTCATCGGACTGCTGCCGGCCATGAAGTCTCCGACCGTCTCGGAGCTGTCGGGGGGCGGAGGCTTCGCGGTGGAGACGGTGGTGCCCAAAGAGGAGATCAACGTGCTCATCCCGGCCCTCAAGGACCGGGGCGCCAGCGACATCATCGAGCTGCCCATCTCCAAGATCGTCCACTGATGCCCCGGGGGGCGGTGGTGAGCTTCGACGACCAGCGCGGCCTGGGTGAGGTGGCCGATGCCGGAGGGCAGCGTTACCCGTTCCACTGCACGGCGATCGCCGACGGGACCCGCACCATCGCCGCCGGCACCCATGTCGACTTCGAGGTGGTGGCCGGCCACCTGGGTCGGTGGGAGGCGGCCGGCATCACTCCGGTGGGCGACGGGCCCCCTGCACCTGCACGAACGCCAGCCTGATCTGGGCCAGCCCGTCGCGCAGCGTCGCCTCCTCCTCGCCCAGCCGGCCCTCCAACCCCTCGACCAGCGCCGCCATGGCGTCCACGGCCAGGCGGGCGGCGTCGAGGTTCGGCGGGTCGTGCGACAGGTGCAGGGCGGCCAGCTCGAACAGCCCGTAGCAGTGGTTGCCGACGACCGCTTCGACCGGGGCGTCGGCCAGTTGCCGGCGCAGCTCCTCGAGGGGGTCCTCGCCGGACGGCGGCGGGGAGGCCGGGTCGGCGGAGCCCGGGGCCCGACCCGGTGGTTCGGAAGGGTCGGGGGACCCGCGGCCCACCGGCCGCTCGCCTCCAGGAGTCCAGAGACTGCTCATCACTGCTACCCTACGCGGCACAATCAGGAATGGAAGCGGGGCCGGCTGTCCATCACAGCCCCCACCCGCCCGTGCCGGTGACGGTTGCGAGGCGGGTTGTCGCCGGACGGCGGGCGCCTCGTTTTCAGCGCCCGCCGTTTCGCGTTCGGCGGGGTTCGACCAGGAGGTTCAGCGCATAGCAACTGCACCCATCACCAACGAGCCCAGGATCAACGAGAGGATCCGGGCCCGCGAGGTCCGTCTCGTCGATGCCGACGGCAAGCAGCTGGGCATCAAGCCGCTGCCGGAGGCCCTCCACATCGCCCGACAGGTCGACCTCGACCTGGTGGAGGTGGCCCCCCAGGCGGTACCGCCGGTCTGCCGCATCATGGACTACGGGAAGTTCAAGTTCGATACGGCTCAGCGGGCCAAGGAGTCCCGGCGCAAGGCCAGCAACGTCAGCATCAAGGAGATGAAGTACCGGCCCAAGATCGGGCCCGGTGACTTCGACACCAAGACCCGCCAGGTCGCCCGCTTCCTCGGAGACGGTCACAAGGTGAAGGTGACGATCATGTTCCGGGGTCGTGAGATGAGCCACCCCGAGCTCGGCAAGAAGATCCTCGACCGGGTCGCCGAGCAGGTTGGCGAGGTGGGCAAGGTGGAGCTGCTGCCCAAGCTGGACGGCCGCAACATGGTGATGGTGCTGGCCCCGGACCGCCGGGCCCAGCAGGCAGCAGCCAAGGACAAGGCGACGCCCGAGGGCGCGCCGGAGCCCGCGGTCGAGACCGCGAGCAGTGACGGGACGGAGGAGGCCTAGGTGCCGAAGATGAAGACAGATCGAGGGGCGGCCAAGCGGTTCAAGGTGACCGGCACCGGACGGATCCGCCGCCGTCACGCCTTCCGCAACCACCTGCTCGAGAAGAAGGGCGCCCGCAGGCTGCGCCGGCTGGGCCACGAAGCCGAGGTGAGCGGCGGGGACCTCCGCCAGGTCAAGCGCCTGCTGGGTCTCTAGCCGCTCAACGATCAGAGAGGAGGCCCCATGGCCAGGGTCAAGCGCGCCGTCCAGGGACGGAAGCATCGCCGGGCAGTTCTGGAGAAGGCCCAGGGCTACTACGGCAACAAGAGCCGCAGCTTCCGGGCGGCCAACGAGCAGGTCATGCACTCGTTGCAGTACGCCTATCGCGACCGGCGGGCCCGCAAGGGAGACTTCCGCCAGCTGTGGATACAACGGATCAACGCCGCCACCCGCCTCCACGGCGTGTCCTACAGCCGGTTCATCGCCGGGCTGCGGGCCGCCGGGGTGGAGGTGGATCGCAAGGTCCTCGCCGACCTGGCCGTCACCGACCCGGGCGCCTTCGCCCGACTGGTCGAGGTGGCCACCGCGGCGACCGGTGAGGACGCAGGGGAGCGCGCCAGCTGAGCCCCCCGCCCCTCCACTACCGCCACCACCGCGTCCAGCGGCTCCGCCGTCTGCTGGCCCGGAGGTCCGCCCGAGTGGCGGAGCGGGCGTTCGTCGCGGAGGGGCCCAAGCTGCTCGAGGAGGCCCTGGTGGCCGGGGCGGCGGTGGAGTCGGTGTACTGGTCGGCCGGGGCGCCACCGGCGCTCCTCGAACAGGCCGGCGAGGCAGGAGCCCAGCTCTACGAGGTCGAGGCGGCAACCATCGAGCGGGTCGCCGACTCGGTGAGCCCCCAACCGGTGCTGTCGGTGGTCGCCACCGTCGACCGGCCCCTCACCGCCCTGCAGTCGGCCCGACTGGTGGTGGTGCTTGCCGGCGTGGCCGACCCGGGCAACGCCGGAACCGCGGTGCGGGCCGCACTCGCCGCCGGAGCCGAGGGGGTCGTCTTCGCCGGCAGCACCGTCGACCCGTACAACCCCAAGACGGTGCGGTCTACGGCCGGCACCCTGTTCCGCCTGCCGATCGTCGTCTCCCCCGATGCGCCCGGAGTCCTCCACCAGCTGGGGGAGTGGGGGATGCGCCGCCTCGGAGCCGTGTCCACCGGGGGGCTCGACTACGCCGAGCGCGACCTGACCCAGCGCACCGCCCTGGTCCTCGGCAACGAGGCCCACGGCCTCGGCGCCGCCGTTCTGGCCGAGCTCGACGAGCTGGTGTCCATCCCGATGGCCGGCGGGGTCGAGTCGCTCAACGTCGGGGTGGCCGCCGCTGTCCTCTGCTTCGAGGCGTCCCGCCAGGCCAGGTGTCGCCAGCCCGTCGTCTCGGCGCGCCCGGAGGGCTGAGTGGACCCCCTCGATGGCCTGCCCGACGCCGTGCTGGTGCTCGACGCCGACCGCAAGGTCGTCGGGGCCAACCAGGCCGCCGCCGCCCTCACCGGCTACGGGAAGGCGGAGATGGCCGGCAGGGCCCTCCACGAGCTGCTGTCGCCCCACGACGACGACGGGCGGGCGCTGCTTGCCGACGGCTGGCCGCGGGCGGCCAACCTGCGCTCGGTGCGCGGGCTCCCCGAACAGGCGGTGACGGTGCGGCGCGCCGACGGGTCCGAGCTGCGCACCTTCGTCACCGGCTCGTACCGGCGCGACGCCGAGGGAGCCGTCGCCGGGGCGTCCCTCGTCCTGCGCGACGCCCACCGCCGCCGCCAGCTGGCGGAGGCCAGCGCCGAGGTCGTGTCCACCGTCAGCCACGAGCTGCGCTCGCCGCTCACGTCGGTGAAGGGCTACACGACCCTGTTGCTCAACCGGTGGGAGCGGATCGGCGACGACGACAAGCGCATGATGCTCGAGCAGATCCACCACGACGCCGACCGGGTCACCCGGCTCATCACCGAGCTGCTCGACATCAGCCGGATGGCCTCCGGAAGGCTGGTGCTCCGCCGCCAGATGGTGGACCTGCCCGAGCTGATCACCGGCGTGGTCGAGAAGCTCAAGATGGAGTACCCCGACATGACGGTGGACTTCGACTTCCCCCCCGGCATGCCCAAGGCCTACGCCGACCCCGACAAGCTCGTCCAGGTGGTCACCAACCTGGTGGAGAACGCCTGCAAGTACGCCTCGCCCGTCGGGCTACGCATCTCGGCCTCGGCCACCCCCGACGACATCGCCGTCTCGGTGGCCGACCGCGGCGAGGGCATCCCCGCCGAGGATCTGCCCAAGGTCTTCACCCGGTTCTTCCGCCGCAGCGAGGGACGGCCCACCGGCTCGGGCCTCGGCCTGTGGATCAGCCGCGGTCTGGTCGACGCCCACGGCGGAGAACTGGCGGTGTCGTCCGTCCCCGGGCAAGGCTCGGTGTTCAGCTTCACCCTGCCGCTTTCCGCCTTCGAGGACACCCACCCCAACCCGTGACCGACGAGCTCGCATCGACAGTGACCGACGCCATCGAGGCGATCCGGTCAGCCAGCAGCCTGGAGGCGCTGCGCCAGGCGGAGACGGCCGCGCTCGGGAAGCGGTCGCCCCTCGCCGCCCTGTCGCGCCAGCTGGGCTCGATGCCCGCCGAGCAGCGCAAGGACTCCGGCGCCCGCCTGCAGGAGGCCCGCAGCCGGGTCAGCGCCGAGCTCGACCGCCGCCGGGCCGAGCTGGAGATCGCCGAGCGCTCGCGTCGCCACGAGGCGGAACGGATGGACCTCACCGAGGTCATCGGGGAGTCGAGCCGGGGACACGTCCACCTGCTCAGCCAGACCCGCGACGAGCTGGAGGACGTATTCGTCGGCATGGGCTACCGGGTGGCCGAGGGGCCCGAGGTGGAGACCGACTGGTACAACTTCGAGGCCCTCAACATGCCTCCGGCCCACCCGGCCCGGGGCATGTGGGACACGCTGTATGTGAGGTGGGGAGAGCCCGAGTCCACCGTCATGCGGACCCACACCTCCCCGGTCCAGATCCGGGTGATGGAGGCCCAGTCGCCTCCCATCTACATCGTGGCCCCCGGCCGGGTTTACCGGCGCGACACCCCCGACGCCCGTCACCTCGCCACCTTCCATCAGATCGAAGGACTGGTGATCGACCGGGGGATCACCTTCGGCGACCTGGCCGGCACCATCGAGACCTTCACCGGCTCCTACTTCGGGCCCGGCATCCACTCGCGGCTGCGACCGTCGTACTTCCCGTTCACCGAGCCGTCGGCCGAGTTCGAGGTCACCTGCGCCATCTGCAAGGGCGACGGCTGCCGCACCTGCAGCGACACCGGATGGGTCGAGCTCGGCGGCTGCGGCATGGTGCATCCCAACGTCCTGCGCGCCGTCGGAATCGACCCCGAACAGTGGTCCGGTTTCGCCTTCGGTTTCGGTATCGACCGCTGCGCCCAGGTCCGCCACGAGATAGCCGACATGCGGGTGTTCCTGGACAACGACATCCGCCTCCTGTCCCAGTTCTGAGGTAGCGATGCGCGTCCCGCTCTCCTGGCTCCGCGACTTCGCGCCGATCGAGGTTCCCCCCGAAGAGGTCGCCGCCACCCTCGACCGTCTCGGCCTGGTCGTCGAGGCCATCGACCGGGTGGGCCAGGGTCTCGAAGGCGTGGTGGTGGCCCGGGTGTCGGAGATCTCCTCCATCCCGGGCGCCGACCGCATCCGCCGGGTGGTGGTGGACGCGGGGGACGCCGATCCGGTCGAGGTCGTGTGTGGGGCCTGGAACTTCAACGAGGGTGACGTGGTGGCCTTGGCCACCGTGGGCACCGTCCTGCCCGGAGCCCCCGGGCCCATCACCCGGCGCAAGATGAAAGGGGCCGTCTCCAACGGCATGCTGTGCTCGGGCGCCGAGCTGGGGCTATCCGAGGACCATGCCGGCATCCTCGTGCTCCCGTCCGGCCTCGAGCTGGGGGCCCGGTTCACCGACGCCATGGGCATCACCGCCGACGTGGTGTTCGACCTCGACATCACCCCCAACCGACCCGACGCCATGAGCATCGTCGGGGTCGCCCGCGACCTCGCCGCCGCGCTGCGCGTTCCTTTCGACCGGGCCGGGCCGGCGCTCGACGAGTCCGGGCCCGACGCGACCTCGGTGGCGACCATCCGGCTGGAGGCGGGCGAGCTGTGCCCCCGCTTCGCCGCTCGGGTCATGACCGACGTCGTCGTCTCCGATGCCCCCGACGTCGTCGCCCGCCGCCTCACCCTGGCCGGCATGCGCCCCATCAACTCCGTCGTGGACGCCTCGAACTACGTGATGCTCGAGCTCGGTCAGCCCAGCCACCCCTACGACCTCGACCGGCTGCCTGGTGGTGGCCTCCTCGTCCGGCCGGCGCGACCGGCAGAGATCCTCGTCACCTTGGACGGCGTCGAGCGGCGCCTGGGCGACGGTCCCCATCCGGACTGCCTGATCTGCGACCTCGAAGGCAACCCCGTCGGCATCGCCGGGGTCATGGGAGGCGCGTCGTCGGAGATCTCAGAGTCGACCACCCGGGTCCTGCTCGAGGTCGCCTACTTCGACCCGATGGCCGTGGCCCGGACCTCGAAACGGCTGGGACTGCGGACGGAGGCCTCGGCCCGCTTCGAGCGGGGCTGCGACCCGGAAGCCCTCGAGCTGGCCGCCGCCCGGGTATGCGCCCTGACCGCCGCCGCCGGCGCCCGGGTAAGCGCCGGCGCCATCGTCGAAGGCGGCGTTCCCCCGAGGCGACGGATCCGGGTGCGGCCGGCCCGGGTCAACCGCCTCCTCGGCACGTCCCTGGCGCCGCCGGCGGTCACCGAGTACCTCGAGCCGTTGGGCTTCACCATCCAGGCCGAAGAGCCCGACGCCGTCGAGGTGGAGGTGCCCAGCTGGCGCCCCGACGTGTCAGAGGAGATCGACCTGGTCGAGGAGGTGGCCCGCCACCACGGTTACTCGCGCATCGAGCGCACGGTGCCCCTCACCCCCCAGGTGGGCTCCCTCACCACCTACCAGCGCGAGCGGCGGCGGCTGCGCGAGGTGATGGCCGGGGCCGGCCTCACCGAGGTCTGGACGCCCTCGATGCTGCCGGAGGGAGACCACGCCCTCGTCGGCCTCGACCCCGCCCACCTGGAGATCGAAAACCCGCTGTCGCGGGACGAGACGGTCCTGCGCCGCACCATGCTGCCGGGCATCCTGCGGGCCCTGCGCTACAACGCCGGTCACCGCAACGTCGGCCTGCGGGTCTTCGAAGTGGGACACGTCTTCCCCCCACCCGCACCCGGGCAGCGGCTGCCCGACGAACGAGAGCTCCTGTCGGCGGCGCTGTGGGCGGACGGCGACGACGCCGCCGCCGCCGTGCGCCTCTGGAGAACCGTGGCCGACGCCCTGAGGCTCGACTCTCCCGCCCTGGTCGCCTCGACGAGCGCCGGACTCCACCCCGCCCGTTGCGCCCAGGCGAGAGTGGCCGGCGAGCCGGTCGGCCACGTCGGGGAGGTCGACCCCTCCGTCGTCGCCGCCTTCGGGGTCGAAGGACGGGTCGGATGGCTGGAGCTCGACCTCGGGCTGCTGGCCGACGCCCCCCGCCACCCCGGCTCGGCCCAGCCGGTCAGCGTCTACCCCTCGAGCGACATCGACCTCGCCTTCGCCGTCGACGAAGGGGTGCCGGCGGCGACCGTCGAGGCGACGCTGCGCGACGCCGCCGGCGAGCTCCTCTCCGGGCTGTGGCTGTTCGACGTGTACCGCGACGCGACGGTCGTGGGGGAGGGGCGGCGGAGCCTGGCCTGGCGGCTGCGGTTCGTCGCCCTCGACCGCACCCTCACCGACGACGAGGTCGCCGAAATCCGACGTCGCTGCATCGAGGCGGTCGAGTCGAACCACCCGGCCGCCCTGCGGGGCTGACCCGGTCGGCCGACCCCGCTGGCCCCTTTACCCGGTGCATCAATATGCATGGTCGTGTATGCTGCTCAGATGGACGTCGCCATCATCGGGGCCTCGGGATACACCGGCGCCGAGCTGCTCCGGCTCTGCGCCGACCACCCTTCGCTGAAGGTCGGCCTGGCCACGGCCGACAGCCAGGCCGGCACCCGAGCGGCGGACCTGTATCCCAGCCTGGCCGGCGCCTACCCGCAGCTGGTGTTCGGCGAGGTCGATCCCGACGGCCTGGACGGCTTCGACCTGGTGTTCCTGGCCATGCCCCACGGCCAGTCGCAGGCTCTGGTGCCCCAGCTGAAGGGCAGGGTCGGCCACATCGTCGACCTGGCTGCTGACTTCCGGCTGCGTGACCCGGCCCTTTACCCGCAGTGGTACGGCTCGCCTCATGCCTGCCCGGAGCTCCTGGCCGACTTCGTCTACGGCCTTCCCGAGCTCGATCGCCAGCCGATCCTGGGGGCGGCCCTGATCGCCGCGCCCGGTTGCTACGTGACCGCGGCGACCCTGGCGCTGGCGCCGCTGGTCCGTCATTCCGTCATCGGGGCCACCGGCGTGGTCGTGGACGCGGCCAGCGGGGTGTCGGGCGCCGGAAGAAGCCTGCGCCACGACACGCACTTCGCCACCGCCAACGAGGATTTCGCCGCCTACGGACTGCTCAACCACCGCCACACCCCCGAGATCGAACAGGCGACGGGGGCTCAGGTGATCTTCACGCCTCACCTGGCCCCGATGACCCGGGGCATCCTGGCCACCTGCTACGCCCGCCCGACCGCGACGACATCCACCGAAGAACTGATCGACCTGCTCCGGTCGGCCTACGCCGGCGAGCCGTTCGTGGTCGTGACCGACGGCCCGCCGTCGACCAAGTCGACCTACGGGTCGAACTGCGCCCAGCTCACCGCCCGCTACGACCCGAGAACCGGATGGGTGCTGGTCATCTGCGCCCTCGACAACCTGGTGAAGGGGGCCTCAGGTCAGGCCCTGCAGTGCGCCAACCTGGCGCTGGGGTTGCCGGAGACGGCCGGGCTTCCGACCGTCGGCGTCTATCCGTGAGCGTCACCGCCCCCGCCGGCTTCCGCGCCTCGGGGGTCGCGTGCGGCATCAAGGCCGGGCCGCGGGCCGACCTGGCCCTGGTGGCCACCGAGGACGGCCGGGCGGTGCCCGCCGCCGCCGTGTTCACCACCAACAAGGCCACGGCGGCGCCGGTGCAGGTCAGCCGGGCCCACCTGCATCGCTCGGGGGGCCGGGCCGCGGCCGTGGTCCTCTCCAGCGGCAACGCCAACGCCGCCACCGGGGAGGTCGGGCGGCGCGACGCCACCCGCATGGCCGAGCTGGCCGCCGAGGGCGTCGGCTGCGCCACCGACGAGGTCCTCGTCTGCTCCACCGGCCTCATCGGCTACTACCTGCCGATGCCCTGCCTCGAGAAGGGCGTGCCCGCCGCGGTAGCCGACCTGGCCGGCGGGGAGGAGGCGTCTCTCGCCGCCGCCCGGGCCATCATGACGACCGACACCCGGGCCAAGCTGACCCTCGTCGACCGGGGCGGATTCCGGGTCGGGGGCATCGCCAAGGGAGCAGCCATGCTCGCCCCGGACATGGCCACCATGCTCGCCGTGCTCACCACCGACGCGTCCGCCGAGCCCGAGGCCCTGCAACGCCTGTTGCGCCAAGCGGTTTCCGTCTCGTTCAACCGGCTGATCGTCGACGGGTGCACCTCCACCAACGACACCGTCGCCGTCCTGGCGTCGGGCCGGGCCGGCCGGGTTGATGAGGACTCTCTGCTCCAGTCGCTGACCGAGGCCTGCCACGACCTGGCCGAGCAGATGGCGGCCGACGCCGAAGGCATCACCCGGACGGCGGTCATCCGGGTCAGCGGAGCAACCAGCGACCACCACGCCCTCGTCGCCGCCCGGCGGGTGGCCGAGAGCCAGCTGGTGCAGTGCTCACTGCACGGATCCGATCCCTACTGGGGCCGGATCGTCAGCGAGCTCGGAGCGGCGGGGGTCGACTTCGACCCCGACCGGGTGTCGGTCGCCTACGGCGGGGTGACCGTGTGCCGGGCCGGGGTCGCCGCCGAGCACGACTCCGACGCCGTGGCCCGCCACATGTCGGCGCCCCGGGTCGAGATCTCGGCCGATCTGGGGCTGGGATCAGGAACGGCGGCGGTGCTGACCACCGACCTGTCGCCGGAGTACATCGCCGAGAACCAGGGCACGTCGTGAGACCCGTGAGCGAGCTGGGCGCCCCGGCCAAGGCGGCGATCCTCGCTGAGGCCCTCCCGTACATCCGCCGCTTCTGGGGGCGGGTCGTTGTAGTCAAGTACGGCGGCAACGCCATGGAGGACCCGGAATCGGTGTCCGTCTTCGCCCAGGACATCGTCCTCATGCGATCGGTCGGGATGCGGCCGGTCGTCGTGCATGGAGGCGGACCTCAGATCGGGGCCCTCATGGAGCGCCTCGGCAAGGTCCCGGAGTTCCGTGACGGGCTGCGGGTCACCGACGCCGAGACCCTCGACATCGCCCGGATGGTGCTGGTCGGCAAGGTCAACCGCGAGATCGTCGGCGCCATCAACTTCCACGCCCCGATCGCGGTGGGACTGTCCGGGGAGGACGCCGGTCTCATCCGGGCCACGCCCCGGTCGGAGGATCTCGGCTTCGTCGGCGACGTGTCCGACGTCGATCCGACCATCGTGCAACGGCTGCTCAGCCAGGAGCTCATCCCGGTGATCGCCACCATCGGATCGGACCCGGACGGCCAGTCCTACAACATCAACGCCGACACCGCGGCCGGGGCCGTGGCCGCGGCCCTGGGAGCGGAGAAGCTCGTCTACCTAACCAACGTCCCCGGGCTCCTCAAGGACGTCGACGATCCGGCGAGCCTCATCAGCTCCACGTCGGTCGGGGAGCTGCGCTCCATGCTTGACGCCGGCGTGCTCGGCTCCGGGATGCTTCCCAAGGTCGCCTCCTGCATCTCCGCCGTGGAGGCCGGGGTGGGCCAGGCCCACATCCTCGACGGGCGGGTGCCTCACGCCCTGCTGCTGGAGTTCTTCACCGACGAGGGAGTCGGAACCATGGTGAGCCCGTGAGCGAAGGAGGCCACATGACCGCCACCGAGCCGGTCGGCTCGCTGATGCAGAACTACGCGGCTCCGGGCGTCACCTTCGTCCGTGGCCAGGGAACCGAGCTCTGGGACAACCGCGGCCGGCGCTATCTCGACTTTCTCACCGGGTTGGCGGTGTGCTCGCTCGGACACTCCCATCCGGTCGTGGCCGAGGCCATCGCCGAGCAGGCCCGGACCCTGGTCCACGTGTCCAACCTGTTCGGCAACGAGCTGGCCCCCCGCCTGGCCGGCGTCCTGGATCTGCTGGTGGGGGACGGGACACCCCTGGGAGGAAGGGTCTTCTTCGCCAACTCGGGGGCCGAGGCGAACGAGTGCGCCATCAAGCTCGCCCGCAAGTGGGCCGGACCCGGTCGCCACGTCGTCGTCAGCGCCTACGGGTCGTTCCACGGGCGCACCCTGGCCACGCTGCACGCCACCGGGCAGCCGAGCAAGCACGAGCCCTTCCAGCCGCTGCCGGAGGGCTTCCGCCACGTCGCCTGGTCCGAGGTCGACGCCCTCGAGGCCTGCCTCGACCCGTCGGTGGCCGCGGTGCTGCTCGAGCCGGTGCAGGGCGAAGGTGGCGTCAACCCGGCCGCACCCGGCTTTCTCGCCGAGGTCCGCCGTATCTGCGACGAGCGGGGGATCCTCATGATCATGGACGAGGTGCAGGCTGGCCTCGGCCGAACGGGCCGCTGGTTCGGCTTCCAGCACGACGGGGTGGTGCCCGACATCGTGACGATGGCCAAGGCCCTCGGCAACGGGTTCCCTATTGGGGCGTGCTGGGCCAAGCCGGACGTGGCCGATGCTTTCGTGCCGGGCGATCACGGCAGCACGTTCGGGGGCCAGCCGTTGGCGGCGGCGGCGGCGGCGGCGACCCTCCGGGTGATGCGCCAGGAGGACGTGCCCGCCTTGGCCACCAGCAAGGGCGAGGCGCTGGCCCGCGCTCTGGGCGCCCTACGGGGGGTGAAGGAGGTCCGCGGCCGGGGCCTGCTCCTCGCCGCCGAGCTGGAGTCCGAGCAGGCCAAGGCCGTCGCGGCCGAGGCCCTGGAGCGCGGCCTCGTCGTCAACGCCGTCACGTCCACCGCCATCCGCTTCGCGCCGCCGCTTCTGGTGAGCGACGAGGAGATTTCCGAGGCCATGGCGATCCTCCAGGCCTCGCTCGACGCCGTCACCGCCCGGGAGGACGGGTGACCCGCCACTTCCTCGACGTCGACGACCTTTCGGCCCAGGAGCTCGAGGTCGTTCTCGAC